>JBPCPM010000045.1:0-23663 GCA_050999155.1 Solirubrobacterales bacterium | reverse complement strand
CCCAACAACCCACCTCCGTCCGCTGCGAGCCGAGCACCCCCCCGCAACCGGCGGCGGCTGCTGGGAGGCGGGCCGCCACCGGGCACCCGCACGCCGGATCTGCCCGAGCCGACGGTCTACGTCGCCCGACGGTGCGGCTGACCTGCGGCCCGCAACGCGCCGGCGAGCACCTCGGCCGTGTGCACCAGCCGGCGGTCTGAGAGCTGGGCCACCTGGGTCTGGCACGAGAAGCCGTCGGAGATGAGCAGCGTGTCGGGGGTGGCGTCGCGCAGGGCTGGCAGCAGCCGCTGCTCGGCGATCTGCCGGGAGAGCTCGTCGTGTCCGTCCTCGAACCCGAAGGAGCCGGCGAGCCCGCAGCAGCCGGAATCGAGGACCTCGAAGTCGAGGCCCATTCGCTCGTACAGCGCCTGCTCGGCGGCGGAGCCGCCCGTCGCCTCCTGGTGGCAGTGGACGTGGACGAGGGCCCGGCCGCCGACCGCCGGCGGGTCCCACTCCGGCGCATGGCGGTCGAGGTATTCGGCCAGCGTCAAGGCCTGGCCGGCCAGCCGTTGGGCGGCGGGCTCGTCGGCCAGCAGGCTCGGCAGCTCGTCGCGGAAGGCGGCCAAACAGCTCGGCTCGACGACCACCATCGGCGTGCCCGCGGCGACGTGCTCGGCGAGGACGTCGAGCGTCCGGCGGCCCAGGCGCTCGGCGGTGTCGAGCATCCCGTGGCCGTACAGAGGCCGGCCGCAGCACAGCGCGCGCTCGGGGACCAGGACCCGCCGTCCGGCGGCCTCGAGGACCTCGACTGCGGCGCGCAGGACCTCGGGGTGCCAGTGGTTGGTGAACGTGTCGGGAAACAGCACGACCGGCTCGGCGCCCGTGCGGGACGGATCGGGACCGCGGCGGGCGAACCAGCGCGTGAACGGCTCGGCGGCGAAGGCGGGCAGCTCGCGGGCCTCGCTGATGCCGCCCAGCCGCTTGAGAGGCCCGGCAGCCCGTGAGCGCAGCAGCCGGTTGGCGAGTCCTGGTGCGCGGGTGGCGATCCGGGCGTGGACCATGATCAGCCCCATCGAGTACGCGGCCCGGGGCCGCAGACGGCGGCGGTAGAACCGTGAGAGGAACTCGGCCTTGTAGGTGGCCATGTCGACCGAGACCGGGCAGTCGGTCGCACACCCCTTGCACGACAGGCACAGGTCGAGCGCCTCGTGGACCTCGGGCGAGCGGAACCCGTCGGCGATCACCTCGCCGCGGACCATCTCGTGCAGGATCCGGGCCCGTCCCCGCGTGGAGTGCTGCTCCTCGCGGGTGGCCTCAAAGCTGGGACACATAGTGCCCGAACCGACCTCGCGGCAGCGTCCGGCGCCGACGCAGCGCACCGTCGCGCGCGCGAAGCTGCCGCCGTCGTCGGCGTACGCGAAACGGGCGGGAGGGTCGGCGGTCGGAAAGTCGGGGCCGGCTCGCAGGTGGGAGACGATCGGCAAGGGGTCGACGACCTTTCCGGGGTTGAGTCCGCCGGCCGGGTCCCAGATTGCCTTGAGCTCTCCGAACGCCTCGACGAGCTCGTCGCCGAACATGGCCGGCAACAGCTCGGCTCGCTGGTGGCCGTCGCCGTGCTCGCCCGACAGCGACCCCCCGTGGGCGACCACGAGCTCTGCGGCCTCGTCGAGGAACGATCGCCATCGCGCCACACCCTTCGCCGAGGCGAGGTCGAAGTCGATCCGGCAGTGCACACACCCCTGGCCGAAGTGCCCGTATAGCGCCCCCGAGTAGCCGTAGTCGTCGAGCAGCGCCGTGAACCGCTCGACGTAGTCGCCCAGCCGCTCGGGGGCGACGGCCGCGTCCTCCCAGCCCGGCCAGTAGGACGGCTCCCCGTCGATCGCCGACGTCGCGGCGAGGCTGTTGCCGCGGATCGCCCACAGCTTCGCCTCCTGGTCGGCGTCGGCGGGCAGGCGCGCCTCGACAAGCCCGTCCCCGTCGCGCAGCTCGTCGACGGCCGAGCGGGCGCGCTCGAGCGCCTCGTCGCGATCGGCACCGCTGAACTCGACCATGAGAAAGCCGTCGCCCTCGGGCAATAGCGGCAGCTCGTCGGTGCCAAGGCCGCGACGGCGCATGTCGTCGACAAGCTTGCGGTCGATCGCCTCCAGGCCAATCGGGTCGTGCCGGGAGATCGCCGGGACGTGGTGGCCGGCCTCCACCAGCGAGCGGTAGCCGAGCACGGCGAGGGCCCGGGCTTTCGGCGCATCGACGAGCCTGACCGTCGCCTCGGTGACCACGGCCAGCGTGCCCTCGCTGCCGGCCAGCAGGCGGCCGACGTGGAACCCGTTCTCCGGCAGCAGCTCGTCGAGGTTGTAGCCCGAGACCCGCCGTGGGATGTCGGGGAACCGCCCGCGGATCCGGTCGGCGTAGCGGTCGCGCAGGTCGCGCATGCCCTGGTAGATCTCGCCGCGGCGGCCCCCGGCGGCGATGATGGATGCCAGCTCCTGGTCGGAGGTGGGGCCGACGCGCAGCCGCAGGCCGTCGTAGGTGACGACCTCGAGCGACTCGACGTTGTCGGATGTGCGCCCGGCGACCACCGAGTGCACCCCGCAGGAGTTGTTGCCGATCATCCCGCCGACCGTGGCCCACGCGTGGGTGGCCGTGTCGGGGCCGAAGGTCAGCCCGTGGCGCGTCTCCGCCAGCTCGGCCAGACGGTCGCGGACCACGCCGGGGTCGACGCGGGCGATCCGGCGTTCAGGGTCGATCTCGTGGATCCGGCGCAGGTGCCGGGAGGTGTCGATGACTACGGCGGTGTTGGCCGCCTCGCCGGCCAGGCTCGTCCCCGCGCCGCGCATGGTCACCGGGGCGCCGCGCACCCGGCAGGCCGCCACGGCGGCCGCGAGGTCGTCGGCGTCGCGGGGCAGCACGACCCCGAGCGCCGGGTGGCGGTAGTTGGAGCTGTCGTGCCCGTAGGCGGCGCGGTGCCCGGCGTCGAAGCGCACCTCGCCGCGGACCGCGCCTTCGAGCTCCCGCTCCAGGGCCCTGGTCTCGAGGGCCGGAGGGTGGGCACGCGGCAGGGCGATCACCATCAGGAGTCTTGCGAACCGCAAGCCCGGCCGGGGTACCGTGGCACCAATGGCCACCGGACCGCTGCTGACCGTCGGCGTCTACGGCTTCACCTCCGAGACGTTCCTCGCGGCGCTCACAGGCACCGACGTCGGATTGCTGATCGACGTGCGCCAGCGGCGTGGAGTGCGGGGGAGCAAGTACGCGTGGGCCAACGCCCGGCGGCTCCAGGAGGCGGTCGAGGACGCCGGGATTGACTACCTGCACATGCCCGAGTTGGCTCCCACCACCGAGCTGCGCGAGCTGCAGTACCGCGAAGACGACCGGCAGGGGGTGGGCAAGCGCTCGCGCGATCGCCTGGCCGACGCCTACATCGAGCGCTACCGGGCCGAGATCCTCGAACCAGTCGATCTCGAGCCGCTGGTCGCCTTCATGCCGGCGCGCCGGGGCACGTGCCTTCTGTGCGTCGAGCGCGAGCCGCGGGCCTGCCACCGGTCGCTGATCGCCGAGCGCATGGAGGCCGAGCACGGGCTCGCCGCGCGGCATCTGGTTCCCGAGTGACCGGAACCCTCCCGGGCGGGGCGGTGGGTCGCGCTTGACTGGCCGGTCGGTGCCGGACTACTGTCCCTCGGCAGGTCTGGGAGCCGAGAGACTGGGGGAAGGGATGGCGGCAGCGGTGCAGGGACACGTCCGATGGGTGCTGGCAGCCGGCCTGGCCGCCGTCCTGTGTGCGCTGGTCGCCGCTCCGGCCGAGGGGCGGGAGGGTCCGCCTCCGCGCCCGGAGACCCGCCAGGTCATGTTCGTCGGCAACAACTGGGACGGGACCGCCGACATCATCGACGCCAAGACCTTCGAGAAGCTGGCCCGGATCAACACCATCCCCGACAAGGCCGAGCGGATGGCGGAGATCATGACCAGCCCCGACAAGCTGGCGTTCTTCCTGGCCATCCGCGAGGCGGTGGGGGAGGGCAACGATCAGTACACCGACGACATGTTCAGCTCGCACGACGGGCGGTTCATGTACGTGTCGCGGCCGAGCTTCGCCGACGTGGTCGGGATCGACCTGCGCACCCAGGAGATCGTGTGGCGGTTCCCGATGGAGGGCTACCGGGCCGACCACATGGGGATCTCGCCCGGCGGCACCCGGCTGCTGGTCTCCGACTCGACGGCCAACATCGTCCACGTGATCGACCCCAGGACGGGCGCCGGGATCGGCCGCTTCGAATCCGGCGACTCTCCGCACGAGAACAACTACACCGAGGACGGCACCAAGATCTTCCACGCCTCGATCGGCCGGGTGTACACGCCGACCGACCGCTCGATCCTCGGCCTGGTGCGCGACACCAGCAAGGGCGAGCGGTACCTGCAGGTCGTCGACTCGCGCACCAACGAGATCCTCAAGCGGTGGGACATCGGCAAGAAGCTCGAGGAGGCGGGATACCCGGAGATGAGCTCGGCCGTGCGGCCGATGGCCGTGGCGCCGGGCGAGCGGTTCGTCTACCTGCAGGTCTCCTTCTTCCACGGCTACGTGGAGTTCGACCTCGAGCAGGAGAAGGTGACCGACGTGGTCGAGCTCCCGATCAGCGAGGAGGCCAAGGACATCCCGCGCGAGCAGTACCTCCTGGACTCCGCCCACCACGGGCTGGCCATCAACGAGGCCGGGACCAAGCTTTGCGTGGCGGGGACCATGTCGGACTACGCGGCGATCGTGAACCGGGCCACCAAGCAGCCGAAGCTTTTCGACATCGGCCGCAAGCCGTACTGGTCGACCAACGACCACGACAGCGAGCACTGCTGGGTGTCGAGCAGCGGCGACGACCAGGTCGTCGTCCTCGACTACGAGACCGAGAAAGAGGTGGCGACGATCAAGGTGGGCGACCACCCGCAGCGTGTCCGCGCCGCGGCCATCCGCCGCAACCTCGTCGAGGAGCTACCGCAGGCCACCGACAGCCGAGCGCCGCGGGTCTCGGCCAGTGGTGTCGGCAGCCGCTGTCGCAGCGCGAGCTTCGTGATGCGGGTGACCGTCGACGACCAGTCCTCGTTGCGCTCGGCCCAGGTCGCGGTGGGCAGCCGGCTCCTGCGCTCGACGAAGGCCAAGAGCTTCCGTGTTCGGGTACCGGTCCACAGCCAGAGCCGCCGACAGCACCGGGTGCGGATCCGCGTGACCGACTCGGCCGGCAACACCCAGCGGCGGGTCGTGCGCTTCAGCCGGTGCGCGCGTGGATCCCAGGGCCGGACCCTGAGCCTCACCGGCTGAGCCGAGTTCCCGCCGCAGGGCGGCAGACCCATCCGCGACACGCGTGGCCCCCGGGTGCGCTACAACGGAGGCCGATGGCGCTCCCGAACCCGCTCTCGGTGTATCGCACGGTGACCGCGGCGAAGCGGATCATCGACGGTGGCGGTGCCGCCGCCGTGAAGCTCGACGGGATCGAGGGTCCCGATGGCTGGGTCTTCACGTCGGTGTCGCCGGTAATCGAGGTGCACGCGTTCGACGGCCGGGTCGAACGGCTGAGGCCGATCGTGCCGATCCCGTTTCTCTACGCGTGGGCGTGGCGGTTGGCCCAGCGCCTCGGCGTCCCACTCGTCTCCTCGCTCGCCCCGTCGTCGCTGCGCGCCGGCACGCCGCTCCCGCGCGTTCTGCCCTGAGGAGCCGAACCGAACGTTCTGCACCCATGGGTGGCGCTTCGGCGGCGGGCTCGGGCGAACCGGACGTTGTGCACCCCATAGGGGGCGTTTCCTGGGGTTCGGCAGCGAGTCCCGCCGAACCGAACGTTGTGCACCCTATGGGTGGCGTTTCGTTGGGTTCGGCCCCGAGACCCGGCCGTCCGGTGTGCGAGTTGCGATCCTCTGCTGATGGTCGACCACCCTCACCCCGTGCCGCTGTCCGTGCTGGACCTTGCGCCCGTCACCACGGCCACCACGCCGGCCCAGGCGCTGGAGCGCGCGACCGAGCTCGCCCGCCACGCCGAAGCGCTCGGCTTCCACCGGTTCTGGGTCGCCGAGCACCACAACATCCCGATGATCGCCAGCTCGGCGCCCGATGTCCTGATCGCGCACCTCGCGTCGCAGACCGACCGGATCCGGCTGGGATCCGGCGGGGTCATGCTGCCCAACCACGCGCCGCTGGTCGTGGCCGAACGGTTCGCCATGCTCGAGGCGCTGCACCCGGGCCGCATCGACCTCGGCATCGGCCGGGCACCGGGCACCGACCAGCGCACCGCCGCCGCGCTGCGGCGCGACCACGGGGCGCTCGGCGAACGCGATTTCCTTGCCCTCGTCGAGCAGCTCCGGAGCTTTCTCGACGGCGACTTCCCCGCCGACCACCCGTACGCGGGCATGCGGGCGATCCCCGGCCCGGGCCCGCGTCCACCTCTGTGGCTGCTGGGCTCGAGCACGTTCAGCGCCCAGGCCGCCGCGCTGCTCGGCGAGCGGTTCTCCTTTGCCCACCACATCGGAGGCAGTCGCGTGGCGGTCCCGGCGCTGGAGCTCTACCGCGAGCGGTTCCAGCCGACCGAGCGCCTGGCTGCCCCGCAGGCGAAGCTGACCGTGAGCGCCGTGTGCGCCGACACCGAGGAGCAGGCCCGCGACCTCGCGACCTCGGGCGCGCTGGCCATCGCGCGACTGTTCACCGGCAAGCCCGCACCGATCGCCAGCCCCGCCGAGGTCGCCGCCCATGCCTTCACCGAGCACGAGCGCCCGATCTTCGAGGACTACCTGACCAGAGGAATCATCGGCGATCCCGAGACGGTGGCGGCCCGGCTGCGGCGCCTGCTCGAGCGCACCGGCGCCGACGAGCTGATGATCACGGCCTCGATCTACGACCCGGCCGCCCACCGCCGCAGCCTCGAACTGATCGCCGACGCGATGGGCGTACAGCCCCCGGCGCGCGTGGCCACCGCCCCGGCACCGCCCGCCCGTTCCACGTAGCGCCCGCCCCACACGCGCCCATCTCCGGGGCCGAACCCAACGAACTACCCCCTATTACGGCGTCTTCGCAGGGTTCGCCGCGTCGTGTGCGATTCCGACACACCGCGCGCGCCCTCGATTGCCCCCGCGCCTGCACGATCTCTTCATGCACCCCGGGGCCGAACCCAACGAACCACCCCCTATCGCGAGGTCTTCGCAGGGTTCGTCTCTCAGCGTGGCCCGGGACCGGGCGCTTGGGACCCTGGCGGCGACCCAACACGGCGTCGTTTCGCGACGACAGCTCGGGCAGCTGGGCATCGGGCGTCGTGTGATCGAACACCGCGTGGGGGCCATGCGCCTGCGCCGGGTTCATCGCGGCGTGTTCGTCGCCGGG
Source organism: Solirubrobacterales bacterium (assembly GCA_050999155.1). Lineage (GTDB taxonomy): Bacteria > Actinomycetota > Thermoleophilia > Solirubrobacterales > 70-9 > JBPCPM01. The sequence continues at coordinate 16,339 of JBPCPM010000045.1, read as the reverse complement.
TGCGCTCCGCTCGGCGCCCGCGGACGGTGGATGGCGGCGGTGCTGGCCGTGGGCGACGGTCGCCTCTGGCATCCGTTCGAGGACGGGGCCGTGGCGCTCAGCTACCGGTCGGCCTCGTCCCTCGCAGAGCTCGAGCAAGGGGGAGCGGAGATGATCGAGGTGAGCGGACCGCTGCCGGCCCGCCATCGCCCCGGTATCCGGACACACCAGGCGATGCTGCCGGCCGACGAGGTCACGCTTGTCGACGGGATCCCGGTCACGACCGTGGCCCGCACCCTTCTCGACCTGGCAGGGGTGTTGCCGGTCGCCCGGGTGGAGCGACTGCTCGAACGGGCCGAAGGCCTCGGCGGCGCGGATGGGCCGACGCCCGCGACCCTCGTCTCGCGCTATCCGGGGCGCCGAGGTGTCGCGCGCCTCCGTCTGGCGCTGGGCCTGACGGAGGGCGCGGCCCCGGTCCTGCGCAGCGAGTTCGAAGCGCGCTTTCGGTCGTGGCTCCGCGAGCACCGGTTGCCGGAGCCGGCGTGCAACGTGCGGATCCATGCGGGCGGCCGTGAGTACGAGTCCGACTGCGTGTGGCGAGACGCAGGCCTCATCGTCGAGCTGGACGGCCGGGAGACGCACGGCACCCGCGCCGCCTTCGAGCGCGACCGAGCGCGCGACCGGGCCCTCCAGGCGGCCGGGTGGCGGGTGATTCGCGTGACGTGGACGCAACTCCAGACGGACCCGCTCCTCCTCGTCGACCTGGCCCGCGCCTTGAAAACGGCCTGCTGACGAACGAACTCAACGAACACCTCGCAATAGGGGGTAGTTCGTAGCGTTCGCCGTTACTTCGGACGGTTGGGCGGGCGGCTGACGTACGAACCCAACGAACTCGTCGCTATGGGGGGTGCTTTGCAGTGTTCGCCGCGGTTGTGACGCTCGGGCATTCGGGTGGCGGCGAAGCCTGCGAATGCCTCGCCATGGGGGGTGGTTCGTTGGGTTCGGTGCTCGCCGGTGGCGGGCGACCGAGCGGCGGTTACGGTCGTTCCGCTTCGCGCTTGAGGCCTTCGACCGCGCGGTCGGCCAGGAGTTCGCGGACCTTCGAGCGGGCCGGGCCGCGGACGGTCTTGGCGAACATCGACAGGCCGCGGCCGAGGCCTATGTCGAGTGCGTACTTCGCCTCGGTGCGGTCGTCGTCGAGGGCCACGAACCGCCATGAACCGTCGAGCGACCTCAGGTCGCCGGACTCGCGCGTCCACTGCATCCCGTCCGGCTCGTCGTAGCGGAAGCGCAGCTGCACGGTGACCTTCCTGACCGACACGTCGATGTCGCTCTCGACCAGCGACGGCCGGCCGTGGCCGTCTTCCTCGAGGACCTTGGCGGACGCCATGACCCCTTGCCACCGCGGCGCGTTGGCGACGTCGGCGGCAATGGCGAAGCACCGGTCGATCGGTGCCTCGATCTCCAACGTCTTCGATCCCTCCAGGTCTGCCATCGACATCCTCCCTTGGCCGTCGGTGCCTCAGATGACATCGAGCGCCAACAAGATCAGCAGGGTCCCCAACAGCGACACGAAGACCGATCCCAGACACCCGAGTCGGTTTGAGAAGAACAGGAACACCGTCGCCTGATACCCGGCGCGGTTCCGGGTCACGCCCTTGCAGCCGCCTGAGCGGGGCCGAGATTGCGAACGGGTCTACTAGGCTCGAGCCCGTGGACGTCGAGACCGCGATCCGCACCCGTCGCACGCACAAGGCATTCCACCCGGAGCCCATCGAGCCCGCGGTGGTCCGCGAGCTGCTCGAGCTCGCGCGCTGGGCGCCGAACCACCATCTCACCGAGCCCTGGGAGTTCCGCGTGCTCGGCCCCTCGTCGCTGGAGCGCCTCAAGGCGGCGGCCGGGCCCGACCAGGCGGCCAAGCTCGACCGGGCCCCGACGCTGATCGCCTGCTCGTGCGTGCTCGACGACGACCCGGTCACCACCGAGGAGGACCTGCACGCAGCCGCCTGCGCCGTGTACGCGGTGATGCTCGGCGCCCAGGGCCGCGGCATCGCGAGCTACTGGCGCACGCCCGGGGTCCTGCGGACTGACGCCGGCCGCGCCGCCGTGGGCGTCCCCGACACTGAGGCGGTGGTCGGCCTGCTGCACCTCGGCCGCGCCCGCGGCCGCATCAAGGCCGCCCCGGCCCGCTCGGACGTCGACGACTACGTCACGTTTCTGCGCTGAACCCCGCGCCATCCCGCCGACCGCTCGATGGCGCGCCCATGGACCGCAGGATCGGGCCCTCGACGGCCGTGCCGCACCTGTCGTGTGACTTCCGGGCGTCGCGGGTACGCCTGACGCGAGAGGCCTCCATCGCGAACGCGGAGGTGGCCGGGGGACGACCTGAGGGGATCAGATGGGACTGTTGGATCTGGCCAAGGGCGCCGTCGGTGGTGCCGCGTCGGTCGCGGGCCGATCCGTGGGTGCCGCCAACGACGTCCGTCGCATGGTCTTCACGACGGTGACCGAGGGCTTCGACATGCCCCCCGACGGGTCCGGCCTCGACGAGCGCGACCCCGACTACATCCGCCGCACCCTGCCGGGCATGGCCCATCTGTTGCGTGCCTACTTCCGCTACGACGTCCGGGGGCTCGAGAACATCCCCAGCAAGGGCCCCGTCCTGATCGTCGGCAACCACTCGGGCGGCACGCTGATCGTCGACACGGTCATCCTGAGCGTCGCTTTCTACGAGCACTTCGGTCCCGACCGTATCTACCACCAGCTCGCCCACGACCTGGCCGCCAACCTTCCGGGCCTCGGCGGGATACTGCGGCGCTACGGCACCATCCCGGCCGCCCACGACAACGCGCAGCGCGCCTTCGACAAGGGAGCCGCGGTGCTTGTGTACCCCGGCGGGGACTACGAGACCTACCGCCCGAGCTGGGAGGCCAACGAGGTTGACTTCGGCGGGCGCAGCGGGTTCATCGACCTGGCCCTCGAGGCGGGCGTGCCCATCGTGCCGCTGGTGTCGATCGGCGGCCAGGAGACCGCGCTGTTTCTCACGCGCGGCGAGCGGCTGGCAAAAGTGAGCGGCTTCTCGCGGCTCACCCGGATCAAGGTCCTGCCGGTCCAGATCGCGCCGCCGTTCGGTGTGACCGTCATGGACCTGCCCGCCCGGATCCCGCTTCCGGCCAAGATCACGATCCAGGCGATGGCACCGATCGACCTGCGCGAGCGGTTCGGCGCCGACCCCGACACCGACGAGGTGTACGACACCGTGGTCGGCGAGATGCAGGAAGTCCTCACCGAGCTCGCCGACGAGCGGACGGCACCGGTCGTCGGCTGACGTCCGCCCGGCCCGCCACGCCCCTCCGGCCCCCGACGCTCAGCGCCGCAGGGCCCCGTCGGCTGCGTCGGCCAGTCCCGCGACCACGCCGGCGAACTGCTCGAACTGCTCCTCTGCGGCCTCGCCGTAGGCGCCGGCCTTGTAGCGGGCGAATACGCCCTCGAGGATGATTGCCAGCTTCCAGTAGCCCAGCGCGACGTAGTAGTCGATCTCCGAGAGGTCGCGGCCCGAGCGGTCGGCGTACATCCGTGCGACCTCGTCGCGGAGCTGGAACCCCTCGGCCTGCGTCGCCGGATCGACGAGCGGGATCAGGTCGTCGCCGTCCTCGGCCCAGTAGACGAGCAGCAGGCCGACGTCGGCCAGCGGATCGCCGAGCGTGCACAACTCCCAGTCGACGACGGCCGCCACCTCGCCGTCATCGCTGAGGATGAGGTTGTCCAGGCGGTAGTCGCCGTGGACGATCGTGGCCGCCCCCTGCTCGGGGACGCGCTGGGCGAGGCGGTCGTGGACATCGTCGACCAGGGCAAGCTCGCGCGTCTTGGACTTCTCCCACTGGCCCTGCCATCGCTTGAGCTGGCGCTCGACGTAGTCGCTCTTGCGCCCCAGCTCGCCGAGCCCCACCGCGTCGGGATCGACGGCGTGGATCTGCGCCAGCGTGCCGACCACGCGCTCGCCGATCGCGGCGCGCTGTGTCGCGTCGAAGGCCTCCGTCGCGGCGGCGCGGTCACGCAGCACGGGTCCTTCGACGAAGTCCATGACGTAGAAGGGCGCGCCGTTGACCTCCTCGTCCTGGCACAGCCCGACGACGGGCGGCACGGGCACATCGGTGTCGGCCAGCGCGCTGATCACGCCGTGCTCACGGCCCATGTCATGGGCCGAGCCCAGCGTCCTGCCCATGGGCGGGCGGCGCAACGCCCAGCGCCGCCCCTCGGCGTCGCTCACCCGGTAGGTGAGGTTGGAACGCCCGCCGGCGATCCGCTCGAAGGTCAGCGGCATCGTGGCTTCGGGGGCGTTGTCGGTGAACCAGCCCTCGACCGCTTCGCGGTCGAGGCCGTCCGGCGTTGCCTGCTCGCTCCCCTCCATGGGGCCAAGCGTATGCCACGACACGGGGACGCTGCCACCGCGCCGCATCCGGCCGCGTTTGGCGGCCATGGGTTCGGGTACCGCCGAATCGTGAAGGCGTGCGTCACGGGGGCGACGGGGTTCATCGGGGCGCATGTCGCCAAGCAGCTCGACGAGCGCGGGGACGAGGTCGTCGTGGCCTATCGCACCCCCGATCACCTCAAGTGGCTGTCGGGGGTCGACTACCGGCAGGCAAAGTCCGACGTGCTCGACCTCACCTCGATGCGCAAGGCCGTCGAGGGATGCGATGTCGTCTTCCACATCGCCGGCTTCGTGGGGTCGAGCCCCGCCGATCTCGTCTGGGACCTCAACGCCAAGGCGCCCCGGGTGGTGGTCGAGGCGGCAGCGGCCGAGGGCGTCGGGCGCGTGGTGGTCACCTCGAGCATCTCGGCCGTCGGGGAGGCGACCGACGATGGGCCCGCGACGGAAGACACGCCCTACCCGGAGGACGGCTTCGGGTTGCACTACCCGGACTCCAAGCGCCGCGGGGAGGAGGAGGCGCTGGCCGCCGGCGAGGGGTTCGGGGTCGAGGTGGTCATCGTCAATCCCGGCTATGCGCTGGGCGCGCCGATCCACGACGACCAGGCCGAACAGTGCTCGGCGCGGATCATCGGCAGCTACCTGGGCGGCCGGCTCCCCGCCGTGGCCGACGCCCCCCAGTGCTTCGTCGACGTGGAGGACGCCGCATGCGGGCACCTGCTCGCCGCCGACAACGGCGCCGACGGTGAGCGCTACATCCTCGGCGGCCACAACTGCTCGTGGGCCGACCTCATCGACCGGGTCGCGGATCTGTCGGGCATCCGGCGGCCGGTGCTGGTCTTCCCCCGCCAGGTCGCCAACGTGGCCCGGATGCGTGAGCGGCTGGGTCTGCCCGCGGCAGTCGCGGCCGAGGGCCTGGAGCTGATGGTCAAGGACTGGCGGTTTTCCTCGGAGAAGGCTCGCCGCGAGCTCGGCTACGAGCCGCGGCCGCTCGACGAGACCCTGCGGTCGTCGATCCGCTTCTACCGGGAGCTGCTCGAGGCCGACGAGCTGGGCGAGAACACCTCGCGGCTTTCGGCCCTGGCCTCCGGCATGGCCCTGGGCGGCCGGTTCGGCCTGCCCGGCGTGCTGCGCCTGGGCGAGCGCGTGGCCGGGCGGCGGTTCGTCGCCGGCGCCTGAGCGCGCCTCAGGACGATCCGCCCGGCCGGGTGGTCGCCTCGCCGGGCGTCCGCGGGGCGCGCCGGAGGTAGACGCGCATCCGGCCGACCATCACGCGGTGGCGGAACCGGCGCCGCACCGCGGCCTCGAAGCCGGGCAGGTGTTCGAACGCCCGCCCGATCACCACGGCGTCGGCCTCCCGGCTGAGGGTGATGAGCCGTCGTTCGTCCAGCGACCCTGTACGGACGCGCACCGTGGCTGGGTCGGCGGCCTCCGCGATGCCGTCGCGGCCAGCCAGCATCGGGACCCGGGGGCGGTCGCTCAGGACGGCCGACCCCGGCGAGGTGCCGGAGCGAACGGCTTCAGCGGCTCGCGCAAGCGCGTCGCGCTGGTTTTCGGGCAGCAGCGGCCGGCCCGGCGCGGCGGTCACGGCCATGACCACCAAGGCGCTGGCAATGGCCGGGCCGGTTCGCGACGTGAGCAGCGGTCCGGCGGCCGTGGCGGCAAGGACCGCCAGCGGCGCCGCGACCAGCACGAAGTGGTGGGGATGGAGGGGTTCCTGGATGACCAGCAGCCCTGCCGAGCCGGCGAGAAGGGCCAGCGGCACCAGCGCGCGCCGGGCCCATGGGACGACCGCGCCGGGTCGTGCGGCCAGGGCGGTGGCCAGGATCGCCACCAGCGCGAAGACGGCCACACGCGCCCGATCGGCGAGGACCGGATCCAGGTCTCCGGCCGAGGTCGTGTTCTGGTGCAGCTGGAAGGCGACGGCCCCCTCGTAGATCGCGCCGAGCGATCCGGCTTCGGCCGCCAGCACCGTGGCTGTGACCGCGCTCGCCCCCGCCGCTGCGGCGGCCAAGCGCCGCCATCTGCCGGGCCCGGAGTCCGCGATCAGCACCACCAACGCGGCGACGAACGGCAGGGCCAGGAGCTTGACCAATACGGCCGCGGCCACCAGTGCCCCCGCGATGGCTGCCCCGGCGGACCCGCGGACGGCCGAGGCCACGCCGAGGGCCCCCAGTCCGAGGGCCACCGACGGCGTGTCGGCCCACACCACCGCGGCGCCATCGGCGAACCCGGGGGCCAGACCGACCAGCACGATCGCGAGCAGCGCCGCCCGGAACCCGGCCGTGTGGTGGGCCAGCGCCGCCGCGCCGGCGCAGCCGCCGGCGGCGATCACGGCCATGCACGCGCGGACGGCTGTCGGGTCGCCGTCGACGAGTCGGCCTAGATGGTCGAGGCCCAGGAAGAACAGCGGCGGCTGCGAGCTGAAGACGTCGGTCCCGAGGCGCGCCCCATCGGCGAGCGCATCGGCGCTCGCCAGGTAGACCGCCTCGTCGAAGGCGGCGCTGGGAACGCCGAGATCGCGGACGAACAGGGCGAACATGCCGATCACTGCGAGTCCCAGAACGATGAGCCGGCTCGATGCCATGCGCGAACGGTAGTGGCGAGGCCCCGGAAAAGCAGGCGGCTGCCGGCCTGCACGCCGGCGCCTCCGGGGGGCAAAGGATGGATGGCGGGTCTCTCACGGCCCTGCGGGGACTGCCGCCCACGCCCCGCAATAGCGGAGATTTCTGACCGATCACACCCGATCCTTACCGGACTGTCACCGCTCTCCGTCACTGGGCGGACGTCTCGCTGACCCCCCTATCAAGAGGTCCTGGACGAGCGCCGATGAATGGCGCGTCGGACAAGACAATTCGTTCTCTCTCAGGAGGTCTCATCATGGACAGCAACAGCACTTCAAGGCAGGTGACCGGACGGGAAGCGGAGGCCGCAGCGGCCAACCGCGCAGCCATGCGGCGCCGTCGTCGTCTTTCGATCTGGGTTGGCTTCGCCGTCATGGGTGTCGCCCTCGGCGCCATCTGGGCGACCGGTTTCGCCTCGGTCACCGGTTCCGGCGCAAACGAGGCATCGTCCGAGGATCTCTCGTTCGCCTCGCCGCCGGCGAGCAGCGCGTCGTCTTCGGGCAGCTCGGCGGCCGCCTCGGCCGAGGATGCGTTCGAGGTCGAATGGAAGGGCCGCGACGGGAAGATCGCCGCCGACCAGAAGTTCTTCCACATCGACCTCGACGGCGAGACCGCGGCGGACGAGTTTTTCGTCGAAGTCGCCCAGAGCAACGACACCTCGGACACGGGATGGACGGTGCTGCAGCTCAAGGTCGAGCTCGTGGCCACCACCGCCGCGAACTGCTCAGCGGTCGATCTCAGCGGGACCGGCACCACGCGGGTCCTGAACATGGACACGCAGGGGGCGTTCGTCTCCTTCTCGTCGCTCGCCGGCGGGACGAACTACTGCGTCGGCATCGAGTCGATCGGCCTTGCCAACAACACCAACGGAACCTTCCTCAAGCGTGAGGACAAGGCAAGCGGGACCCCCAGCGTGTACCCGGCCTTCCAGGCCATCGTCGGTCAGAGCGGCTGATCGGACACCAAGCTCCTCACTGAGAGAGGCGAAGCGGCACGGGGTCGACCGGCAGGTCGGCCCCGTCATGCGTTGAACACCCCCTGAGGACCTGTGTCGAGTACCCGCCCACAGCCCGCCGAGCAGACGGTCCGCGAGATCGAGGAGGCCACCCGCCAGGGGGGGCGGCTTCTGAAGGTCGTCGTCCTAGCGGTCGTTGTCTTCTGCATTGCGGCGCTCGCCGTGCTGCGCGTCTGGCCGCCGCTGAACGTCGTCATGTCGGCCTCGATGGAGCCCACCATCGACACCGGCGATGTCATCGTGATGAAGAAGCTCGGGCGCGAGCCGCGCAAGGGCGACATCGTCGCCATCACCGTGCCCGAGGAGGCCCGGCGCAAGCTCTCCTACCCGCCCCGCGTCGTCCACCGGGTCGTCGAGGTCAAGGGCGACAAGCTCGTAACGAAGGGCGACGCCCGCGACGAGCCCGACCCATTCACGGTCTCCGCCGAGTCGGTCCAGGCCACGGTGGCGTTCACGATTCCCGCCGCCGGAAAGGCGGTCGCGTTTATCACCAGCCCCCTCGGGCTCGTCTGGATCGCCGCCGGCGTCCTGCTGCTGGTGGTCATGCCGCACTTCGAAGCCCAGCGCGAGCAGTCGGCCATGCAGCAGGCCGAGCTCGGATCGATCGGTGAGCTGCGCGACCGCCTCGACGCGGTGCTCGACGGCGACGGCGTGGTGGCGGCTCGGGCGCCTCCCGGTCCGGTGCCGGATACGGTGCCCGACAACGTGATGGACCTGCCCATGCCGTTTGAGACGCCCGAGCTCGAGCGGCTGACCCGAGAGACGGGCGAGATGCGCCACGGCCTTGAGGCCGTGACCGCCGCCGTGGCCGACTACGGACACCATCTGCGCTCGCACACCGAGATCCTGGTCTCGATGAGCGCGGCCTCCCAGGAGCTCGCCAAGGTCGCGGCGCAACTTCAGACGGCGCTGGCCAGCGGGGCCGTGGTGCCGGCGTCCGCACCCGGGACCGTTCCGCCGGCCCTCGAACCCCCGACCGTGGCCGAGGCCCCCTCCACATCTGCCGAAGCCCCTGTCGAAACCACCCCCGCCGTATCGCCCATGCACGCCAACGAGCGCAAGGCCGCAGGCCGCGTGAAGAAGGCAGCGACACGCAGGGCGACGGCCGCGACGCCAGCCGCCCATTCCCCGCCGGCCAAGGACTCGAAGACAACAGACGTGACGGCCAAGCCGCCGCCGCCGGCGTCGTCGACGCCCACGGCCGACAAGCCGATCAAGGCCACGAGGCCGAAGCCGAAGCCACCAAGGCGACGCCGCAGTCCGATCGCCTCGGCCCGGCCCCGAGCCACGGCCGAGGCGCCGTCGAGCCCGGTACCCGCCCCTGCCCCTGCCGCGGCCGAGACACCGGTGACGGTGGGTGCATCCGATAGGGCAGTCGAGGTCAACGCCGCCGGGTTCGCCACATTGCGCGATGTCGGGTTCACCGTCCTCGAGGCGGCGGCAATCATCGACCGTCGCGAGGAGCTCTCGGGATACGGGTCGGCCGACGAACTGCGCGATGTGCTGCCGGAGTCCCGGCACGACCTGCTGGCGAAGCTGCGCGTCGGCTACCCGACCGTCGAATCCATCCCACGCGGGACGTGAGCGGCGCTATCGTGGCCGTAGCTCGGGGTGTGGGATTCCGGGCCTCAACCTTGGAGGAGTCGGAATGGGCCGTCGGACGCACGCCTTGCTGGTCGCCATCGTCGCGCTGCTCGTTGCGGCCACCGCTGCGACCGCCGCCGCCCCCGACACGCCGCGTCGCGACGGCGATGTCATCGCCGGACAGTGGATCGTCACCTACGACGACTCGGTGGGCGACTCCGACGCGGCGACCGACCGCCGCGCGAAGGCAAGGGGCTTCAAGGCGACCCATCGATACCGCAACGCGATCAAGGGCTTCTCCGCAAAGCTGAGCAGCAACCAGGTCCAGGCGCTGCGCGCCGACAGCGAGGTGGCCGCCGTCACCCCTGATCGCAGGGTCCGCGCGCTCGCCACGGTCGCCCCGGGCGAGACCGCCCCGACCGGCGTGCGTCGCATGCAGGCCGTCCAGGGCGACGAAGCCCAGGACGCCGCAACCGACGCGGTCGCCGTCATCGACACCGGCGTCGATCTCTCCCATCCCGATCTGGACGCCGAGAGCGGGACCGACTGCGTCGCGCCCGGGACCTCGGCGCAGGACGAAGAGGGCCACGGCACCCACGTCGCCGGAACCATCGCGGCCGGGAACTCCGGGTCCGGGGTCGTCGGCGTCGCGCCGGGCACCAAGGTCATCGCCGTCCGCGTGCTCGACGCCTCCGGCGCGGGCAGCACGGCCTCGGTCGTGTGCGGGATCGACTGGGTGACCGCCAACGCTGCTGCCAAGAAGATCACGGTGGCCAACATGAGCCTCGGAGGCGGCGGTCCGCGGGTGCAGAGCTGCGGCTCGACGACTGATCCCGAGCACCAGGCCATCTGCAAGTCGACCGGCGCCGGTGTGACCTACGCGGTGGCCGCGGGCAACAGCGGCTGGGACTTCGACTACGCCTCCAATCCCGACGTGCCGGCCGCCTATCCCGAGGTGGTGACGGTCAGCGCTGTCTCGGACACCGATGGGCAGCCGGGCGGCCTCGGCCCGCAGGTCGGCAAGGGTCGCAACGCCGACTACGACGACCGCTACGCCAGCTTCTCCAACTACGCCGCGACCTCGGAGGGGGCGGCGCACACGGTCGCGGCCCCCGGGCTGCGGATCCTCTCGGACCGCCTCGGCGGGGGCACGGCGACGCTGTCGGGTACCAGCATGGCCGCGCCCCACATCGCCGGGCACATCGCACTGTGCAAGACCGCCGGTGGCTGCACCGGGAACACACCGGGGTCGGTCATATCGGAGCTGACCGCGACCTCCCTCGGTGACACCTCATACGGCTTCCAGGGAGACCCGGGCAACCCGGTCGGCGGCCGGTACTACGGCTGGCTTGCCCGGGTGGGCGCGGCGCCCACGGGCGGAGGCGGTGACCCGGTCGACGGCGGATCCGGGGCCGGTGACCCGCCGGCGGTGGACGATGGCGGGTCGCTGGAGGTCACCGCCGGCGCGTCGAGCGTGAACAAGAAGTGGCAGTTCGTGACGGTCACATGGAGCCCGTCCGACGGCGCGGGCACCGTGACGATCAAGCGCGACGGGATGACGATCGCCTCCGTCAGCGACTCGGGGTCCTACACCGACAAGCTGGCAGGCAACGATGAATCGCCGCACACCTACAGGGTGTGCGAGGGGTCCGTCTGCGGCAGCGCCACCTACGGGCCCTGACCCGCGATCACGTCGCCAGGGCTGTCGGTCCGGGCTGGGCCGGTTGAGGGGCGGGCCGGGCGTCGCCTTAATGGTCCGTTGCGCCGCGAGGCTTGTCTCGTCGTCACCGTCGTCGCCTGCCGGCACGCCGGCCACGGCCTCTCCGGCGCTTGGCGCGTGTGCTGCGGTGGGTAAGCTCCGGTGATGCCCGGGATCTCCGAACTCGTACCCGGCGTCTGGCACTGGCAGACCGAGCACCCCCGGATCGGGGTGCAGGTCAGCTCCTACTGGCTGGACGACACCGGGACCCTGCTCGATCCGATGGAGCCCGAAGAGGGAACCGGCTGGTTCGCCGATCGCGACCCTGAACCGCAGCGGATCGTGCTCACCTGTCGCCATCACTGGCGGGACTGCGATCGCTTCCGCGAGGCGTTCGGGGTCCCGGTCTTCGCCCACACAGCCGGGCTGCATGAGTTCGATGGGGATTCCGAGGTCAAGGGGTACTCCACCGGTGAGCAGCTCGCGCCCGGCGTGACGCCGATGGAGATGGGGGCCATCTGTCCCGACGACACCGTGCTGCACATCGAGGCCGGGCCCGGAGCCCTCGCCTTCGGCGACAGCCTCATCCGCTACGGCGGCGAGATCGGCTTCGTTCCCGATGCGCTGATGGGCGAGGATGCCGAGCAGGTCAAGCGTGAGGCCCTCGAGCGGGCGCGGGACCTGCTCGACCTCCAGTTCGACGCGCTGCTGTTCGCCCACGGAGACCCGCTGGTCGAGGGCGGCAAGCAGGAGCTGCGCGAGTTCCTGGATCGCTGAGCGCGGGCGGCGGGCGAGCGAGGAAACGGGCCTCCGAGGCGGCGGCGGGGCAGGTTCGGTCGCGCGCGTGACGGGTATACCCCAGCGTGCCCGCTGAGCAGCCGATCACCGAGGAAGAGCTGCAGCTCGCGGCCCGAAACCACGGGATGCCGCTGGAGGCGCTCTCCCATCCGCTGACCCCAGCCGGCCTGCACTACACCCTCATCCACTACGACATCCCGGTTGTCGACCCCCGGACGTGGCGGCTGACGGTCCGCCCCACGGCAGCCGCGGAGAGCACCCTTACCCTGGACGAGATCGTCTCGCGCCCTGCGCGCACGGTGGCCGTGACCATGGAGTGCGCGGGCAACGGGCGCGCCGGCATGCGCCCGCGAGCCATCAGCCAGCCCTGGATCGTCGAGGCGGTGGGCACCGCCGAGTGGACGGGCGCGCCGCTGTGGCCGCTGCTCGCCGAGGCGGGCCTGGACGAGGCCGCGACCGAGATCGTCTTCACGGGCCTCGACCGCGGGGTGGAGGGCAGCGCCGCGCAGTTCTACCAGCGCAGCCTGTCGCTCGACGTGGTCCGCGGGAGCGAGGAGATCCTGCTCGCCTACGAGATGAACGGCCGGCCGCTGCTGCCCCAGCACGGATACCCGCTGCGCCTGGTCGTGCCCGGGTGGTACGGGATGACCAACGTCAAGTGGCTGCACTCGATCGATGCCGTCGCGGAGCCCTTCCGTGGCTACCAGAACATTGTCGCCTACCGGGTGCGCGCCGAGGAGGGCGAGCCCGGCGAGCCGGTGTCGCGGATCGCGCCGCGGTCGCTGCTGGTCCCTCCGGGCGTGCCCGACTTCATGACCCGGCGGCGGCACCTCGAGCCGGGGTCCGTGCAGATCCGCGGCCGGGCATGGTCGGGTCACGGGGAGATCGTCACGGTGGAGGTCTCGGCCGACGGCGGGCGGAGCTGGAGCCCGGCGCGGCTCACGGAGCCGGTAGGGCCCCACGCCTGGCGCGGCTGGTCGTGGTCGTGGGACGCCCAGCCCGGCGAGCAGGTGCTGTGCTGCCGGGCGACCGACGCGACCGGCAGGACCCAGCCACTGTCGCCGCCGTGGAACCTCGGCGGCTACGCGAACAACGCGGTGCACCGGGTCGAGGTCTCCGTCGGCCCGCTGCCCGGGTAGCCGGACCGCGGGGCCGGGAGGCCCGCTGCCGTACGATCGGTACAGAGCACGAGACGAGAGGAGCACGGCGATGGCCAAGGCGATGTTCGGTGCAGGCTGTTTTTGGGGCGTCGAGGAGACGTTCCGCGCGGTCGAGGGAGTGCAGGACGTGACCGTCGGCTACTCCGGCGGAGACATGCCCGATCCCGGCTACGAGGCGGTCTGCCGCGGTGACACGGGCCACGCCGAGGTCGTGCTCGTCGAGTACGACCCCGCCCAGGTGGACTACGAGCGGCTCGTCGACGTCTTCTGGGAAGCGCACGACCCGACTCAGGTCAACCGCCAGGGGCCCGACCACGGAACCCAGTACCGGTCGGCGATCTTTGCCTACGACGACGAGCAGAAGCGCGCCGCCGAGCAGAGCAAACAGGACCTGGACGCGTCCGGCCGGCTGTCGGCGCCGGTGGCCACAGAGATCGCATCGGCCTCGGAGTTCTGGAAGGCCGAGGACTACCACCAGCAGTACTTCCGCCGCCGGGGCCGCTTCTCGCCCCAGGGCCTGATGCACCGGCTCTCCAAGCACTGACAAACGCCTGCTCCGACCGGAAAGCCCGGCGGGAGCGGATTTGCCGGGCCCATCCGCTCGCTAGGCTTTCGCACGACGGGGTCGACGAGGGGTGGGGTACCGATGAGTGAGCGCACTGCGCCGAGCGGTCAGATGCAGCATCCGGTGAACGGGTTCCGGGCGATCCTGGCCAGCGCTGTGATGCTCGCTGCGCTCGTTGTGGCAGCCGCGCCTGCCGTGGCCGTGGACACCGCCGACCCGACCAATCCCTCGGCGGCGTTTCCCACGAACTGCCCGAGCTACCCCGCCGACGGGGAAGCCCTGACCATCTGCTCCGGCGACATCGAGAGCTTCGACGGCACGACGATCGACGCCGACCTCACGCTCCCGGCCTCCGGGGCCAGCAGCCCGGACGGCAAGCATCCGCTGATCGTGATGCTCCACGGCTTCGGCTCCGACAAGCACTACTGGGAGTCCAACGACGACACCGGCGACGACGGCGATCTCTACCACTGGAACAGTCACTGGTTCGCCAACAAGGGCTACTACGTCCTGACCTACACGGCCCGCGGGTTCGACACAGAGCCTGCCGGCGCCAACAAGCCGAGCACGCCCGCCGACGACTCCTCGCGCAGGGACCAGACTCCTGGCGCGGCGGATGGGGTCGGAGGCACCATCCGCCTCAAGACCAAGGACTTCGAGGCCAAGGACACCAAGTGGCTGGCCGGCCTCGCCGCCAAGCAGTTCTCCGGCATCGACCCGGACCGCGTTGCGGTGACCGGACTGTCCTACGGCGGCGGCGAGAGCTGGCTGCTTGCCTCCGACCGCCTTTGGGAGGCCCCGGCCGGTTCCGGGTTCCCCGATCTGACCCTCCAGGCTGCGGTGCCCAAGTACGGGTGGAGCGATCTGCTCTACAGCCTCGCCCCCCACGGTCGGCCTAATCCGCTCGGCGGAGGCGGCACCGACGGGTCCGATGGCGGTACCGAGGACGGGACGGACGGGGAGGACAACGAGGACGGGGAGGACGGGGAGGACAAGGGAGATCGCGGCAAGGGCGAAGGCCACGACAAGAAGAAGGGCAAGGGCCACGACAAGCACGGCGATGGCGGATCGTCAGGCGGTGGTGGTGATGGCGACGGCGGGGACGATGGCGGCGACAACGGCGACGGCGACGACGCCCCGGCAGCCGGCCAGCCCGACTCGATCTACGAGTCGGCGGCAAGCACCCCCAACGACGACACCCCCGTGGACGACGACCAGCGCTTCTACCCCGTAGGGATCCCGAAGGAGAGCTACATCGGGTTGTTCTTCGGGCTCGGCCAGCTCGACGGTTCCTTCGAGGACGGCCCGCAGACCTACACGGGGCCCTGCAACCCCGGCGCTCCGGAGGAGCCCTACAGCATCACTACCTGGAACCCCCGCGTCGAAGGAGGCGAGCCGTACGAGCCCACCGATCCGGTCGTCGGCTCGATTCGCTGCGGGATGACCGAGTACCGGTCCTCCTACTTCCAGCAGGACGCCTGGCATGAGCAGGCCGAGAGCGGCGATCAGGTCGCGATCTTCGCGATCCAGGGGTGGACCGATGACCTCTTCCCGGCCGTCGAGACCTTCCGCCAGTTCAAGTACCTCAAGCGGCTCGACCGCGACTGGCCGATCGCGGGTGCACTGGGCGACATCGGCCATCCCCGGGCGCAGAACAAGTCGGGCACCTGGCGCTTTCTCAACGGCCAGGCGAACAGCTTCCTGTCCAGCCACATCCCTACGGACGAATCCGGCGGCCCGACCGGCATCACCTCCGAGGAGACGGTGTGCGGACCGGGCATCGGCGAGCGGATCAGCGCCGCCACCCCGGAGCAGCTGGGTGAGGGCACCCTGAGCGTCAACTACAAGCGCGACGGCGCCCTGACCAACGAGTCGGGTGCGGGTGACCCCAACGGGGCGTTCACCGACCCGATCGTTGCGGTGGCCACGCCCGGTCGTTGCCAGCTCTCGCAAGGCCCGTCGACCGGCTACACCGCCGTCTCGGACCCGCTCGACGAGCCGGCCACCATGGCCGGACTCGGCTACGTCGAACTGGACCACACGTTCGCCGGCATCTCGGGCCAGATCGATGCCCGGATCTTCGATGTCCCGCCCGGGGCCGACGCCAACGAGACCTGCTACGGCCCGACCGCCTCGGGTCGTGACGCCACCAACTGCCCGGCCCTCGTTACGCGAGGCACCTACCGGCTGCTCGGGCCCTCGGATGGCACGATCCGTCTGCCGCTGTTCGGCAACCATTGGGAGCTGGCCAAGGGCCATCGCCTGCGCCTCGATCTCGTGCAGCAGGACTCCCCGTTCCTGAAGCCGACCGGGCTCGCGAGCGCGTTCTCGTTCGAACCGCCGACCCTCAAGCTCCCGATCGTCGGCTCGTCGTCGCAGGAGGTCAAGGGGCAGTAGGTACCCCCGCGGTCCTGGGGCCGCCGGCGTTTGCTGGCGGCCCCGAACGGGTAGTGGGCCTCCATTCTCCCCACTCCACCCCCGTCTTT
>JBPCPM010000040.1:0-5293 GCA_050999155.1 Solirubrobacterales bacterium | reverse complement strand
GCGTGGGCCGTGGCTGCGCCCGGCGGCGCTGGCGGGCGTGACGCTGGGCTGCTGGGTGGCGGCCATGGCGCTGTCGCGGTCGAGCCTCGCCCCGTTCGTCTACTTCGAGTTCTGAGCCGTAGGGACTCTCGTGCGCACGCCGCTCGTCTGCCTGGCCTACGTCGTGCTCCTCGCGGTCCTCGCGGTGGGCGTTGACCGCCTCGTCGCCCAGCGGGCCTTCCAGGACCCCGCCGAGCTGGTCCCCGCCTACCGCTCCTTCCAGGAGCCCTCGGTCGGGGCCAAGCTCCAGGACCTCTCGCAGTCCGACAGCAGGTTCGACACCCTCTTCCTGGGCAACTCCCGCACCCTGTTCGCCGTCCAGCCCGAGGTGGTCGACGCCACGCTCGCGCGCCAGGGCCTCGATCGTCGATCGTTCAACCTGGCCATCCCCACGGTGGACGTCCGCTTCTGGCCGGCGTTCCTGGAGCGCTACTACGATCGCGCCCCGCCGCGCGACCTGGTCCTTGGGATCACCCCCCGCGACCTTGACCCGCGCAACACGGCGGGGGTGACCGAGGCCCAGGCCTTCCTGGCCAGCCCCGGCTTCGAGAACCGCGACCGCACGGCGGTCTGGCGGACGGCCGAGGAGGGCCTGGCCGAGCTGTTCACCCTGCGCGGGCGCTTCAACGAGCTGCGCCGCGCGGGGCCCGGAAGCCTGGTGAGCGGGGACGGCCTGGATCCCGCCCAGATCCGGGTCGGTGAGCGCGGCTGGGGGAAGTTCGCCCCCGGCGTGACCCCCGACAAGGCCGCCCTGGCCCGCAAGGCCGAGGCACTGGCCACCCGCACCGGCACGATGCGCCTCCAGGTCGGTCGCGACCAGATCGGTGCCCTAGAGCATCTGAACCGCTGGATCCGCGCGCGGGGCGGCTGCCTCACGCTGTTCACCCTCCCGCTCCTCTACGACCGCGAACCGTGGGGCACCGTCGAGGTGCGTCAGGATTTCGAGCGCACGATGCGGGACTTCGTGGCGGCCAACCCGACCGTGAGCTTCGTGGACATCGGTCCGCGGGTCGAGGACGCCTACTCGCTCGCGGACTGGGGCGACGGCGACCACCTCGATCCCAGCGGGGCGGAGCGCTTCTCGCGCCAGCTCGGCGACGCTCTCGGGCGCCGGCTCGGGCACTGCCGTCCCGGCGAGCGCCCGCGCAGGGGCACCCAGTAGCTCGGGGCGCGGTCGACGAGCTCATCGATCAGGTCGAAGTAGCGCGCCTCCTGGATCTCCCAGCGCATCGTTGCCAATAGTTGGGCGGACCGCTCGGCGCGACGCAGCGCCTCCCGCGGGTGGTCGACGATGTCGCTGACGCAGCGCGCGATCGAGTCGGGCGAACCAGGCTCGAAGTAGGCAACCTCGTCCTCCGCGAAGTAGCGCGAGATGCCGGGGAGACGGGACGCGGCGACCGGCATCCCCAAGTGTATGTACTCGAGCATCTTCACGGGCAACAGGAGCTCGGTGAAGCGATCGCTCATCGTGGGGACGATGCCGATGTGATGTTCCTTGAGGCGTCCGTGTATCTCGGCGTAGGGCGTCGGCTCGGAGTTGACCTTGATCCCGTGTGGATCCACGCACCGCGCGAGGGCACGGATGTCGTCGAGCGGACCGAACAAACCGAACACAGTGAGCTCGAGGCGAGGCAGTCGGCGGCGGGCGATCCCAACGCCCCTGATCAGGCTCTCGACTCCGTAATGGGAGGTCGTCCCTCCGTGGTAGGCCAGACGGATCGTGCCACCGGCCGGCATGGCCACGGGTGACCGGGACGGCCCGAAGACCCGGTGATCGGGGCAGTTCATGACGACGCGGATATCCGTGCGCTGGGCGCAACGGCTCACCAGGCGTTCTTTCGCCGTGTCTGTGACAACGACGACAGCATCCGCCAAGGCCACGCTGAGCCGCTCCTCGGCTCTGATGAGCCGAGCGAGCGGATGCTGGTCGCCTAGCCCGAACTTCGTGAGGAAGAACTCAGGGAACGTGTCGTGCACGTCCAGGATCACGGGAACGCCGCGGAGCTTCGGCCACAGCGCCGCGCCGATGATGAAATCCGGCGTGTTGTGCATGGAGAGGAGATCGAGTCCTCGTGTCCTGTCGATCGCCATGCATCGTGCGGTCGCCGCACCGAGAAAGCGCAGGTACCCACGAAGGAAGTCCAAGGCGCTTCCTCGCCGCTTCGGAACCCCGATCCGGTGCAGGCACACCGACCCGGCGCCGACCGCGAAACGACGTGGGCCACTGATGCCCACCACGTGGACCTCATCACCCCGAGCGGCCAGCGAGACCGCTTGGCGCTGAACGCGGTTGTCGAGGTCGAAGTCGTAATAGTGGACGAGGCAGATCCTCAGTGGCCGGCGTGTGCTCATGCGGCAAGCGCTCGCTGATAGACGCCGACCACTCGTCGCGCGATCGCCTCGAGGTTGATGCCGGTCTCCTTCACCAGTTCGGGGCCGCGGAAGTGGCCCGAGAAGTCGAGGGAGCGCTCTATCGCGTCGGCCAGGAGGTGCGGCTCCTGGCCTGCGATCGCGCACCCGTCGAGCCCGCCGATCAGGTCCGGGACATCGCCCACCGGCGTCGAGACCACGGGCAGGCCGCTGGCCAGAGCCTCTTTGACGATGTTCGGAGAGCCCTCCGCATCTGACGTCAGCAGCAGGAGGTCGCAGGCGTTGAGGTGAGCGGGCACCTGGTCGTGGGGGCGACCCTCGAGGAGCACGAGATCGGTATCGGTCCGCCGCTGCGCGAGCAGCGCCATCGTCCGTTCGGCGACATCGAAGCGCTTTTCGGGACGCCGGGCACCCGCCCACAGCACGAGGCGCCGATCCATGGGCAGGCCGAGCCGCCGTCGTGCTTCCTCGCGGGGCCGGGGGGCGAAGCGCTCGAGGTCGACGCCGCAGGGAATGACGTGGGCACTGGGTGCGCCGAGACGCGATCGCATCTCGTCGGACTGCACGATGACCTCATCGAACCATCCCCGGCTCATCCGGCACAGCGGCGCCTGCCAGGTGGTGAACACCTCGAATCCGTAGTGTGTGAGGACCGTGGGGCAACGCACTTGCGCGCGGGCGATCAGCCCCGCGAACGCGTAGTGCGCATGAAGCACATCATACTCCCCCCGGTGCAACCGACGCCAGAGCTCGGGCAGCGCCGAGACGTACCGCGCGCGACCGCGCCACCCCTCGATCGTCATCGTGTCGGTCTCCACGCCCAGCCGGCGGATCGACTCGACCTGCTGCTCGACGAACGTCCCGAGGGCAGGCGCCTCCGGGGACGGGTACATATTGGTGATATGAAGCACCCGCAGGGGCACGCGTCTCCTTGACGTTCTTTGCCGTTTTCCGAACCCGTCCCGGCGAGCGCCGGGCCTACCCCGCTGACCCCCTCGCTCAGCCCCTGCCGGCCGAGTGATGGCGGGCGACGGCGGCGGCGGCCAGCGCCCGGTCGTAGACCGCGACCTCGTCGAGCGTGCCGGTGAAGAAGCCGCTCCCCGCCCCGATGAGCAGGTTGCCGGTGGTGTTCTGCAGCGTGCGATTGGCCACCGGGCCGGTGCGGTCGACCCCGTCGATGTAAAGCCTAACACTTGATCCCGATTTGGCCACGGCCACATGGTGGAAGGCGCTGCGGTCGGTCAGCGTGACCGTCGAGCGGGTGATCTCGTCCACGCCCGCCATGCGCAAGATGAGCCGGTCGCCAGCGTCGAAGTAGAGCTGATAGGAGCGGCTGCCCTTGTTGAGCAGGCCCTGGCTCACCCCGGTCCGGCCGCGCCGCACCCACGCCTCCAGCGTGAACGCGTCGCCCACATTCAGCGACGGCTCATGAGGCACCGACACGTAGCCCGAGCGGCCGTCCAGCGCCACCGCCGTGTCGGCGTCGCCGGCGATCGCGCCTTCCGCCCCCAGCGTGTGCCCGCCGACGTAGTTACCCGCCGGCGCGCCGGAGACCGCGTTGGCAGCCAGCGTGCCCGCCGCCTCGCCAAAGCGCCAGTGAGCCAGCGGACGATCGGCGGCCACCACGTCGGCGTAGGAGCCCGCGGGCGCGGGCGGCGGCTCCTCCGCCGGAGGGGGCGGCTCCTCCGCGGGGGGCGGAGGCGGCTCCTGCGCGGAGAAGTCGAATCCCGCGGCGTAGGTGACGTTCGCGAGCCCCGCCTGTCCCTGGGCCGACAGGTGGAAGAAGTCACGCGTAACGAAGTCGGCGGCGGCGAACTGCCATCCGAACACGGCGCCGTCGTCGTAGCGACAGTTGGGGTACTGAGCGCAGACCTCCGCGAGCTGGCGGTTGAAGTCGATGACGCGCTGGCGCGCTCGCGCGCGACGCGCGACGACCGCGGGAGCCGTCGACTGCGGATCGGCCAGCACGACTTGGCAGACCTTCTGGGCCGTCCAAGCCGAGCGGGCGGCCGAGTTGTCCTTGAGGATCGTGCGCAGGCGCTCGGCGTCGGGAATGCTCGCCACGAGGATGCGTGCGTCGGGCAGGCCGCCGGCGAGCCTGGCCATGCCGGAGGCCACCTGCGAGCGGAACGTCGCGACGGACGTCATCGTCGCCTCGCTCTCACGGCAGGAGTCGTTGAGGCCGAGCATGACCGTCACATAGTCGACGCGCCGGTCGACGGCGAGCTGCGCTTAAGCGGCCCAGGTCGGAGACCTTGCGCCCCGAGGCCGGGAAGGTGAAGTTGCGCCCGTTGATGTCGGGGTTCAGAGCGCGCAGGCGCAAGTAATGGCTGTTGACCGCGGCGTTGGTGCCAGTCGACCACGAGTTGGCCGGGCAGGCGACCGAGGGCGAGCACGGGGCCCCACTGAACAGCCCGACGGTGTACGAATCGCCCAGGGAGGCCATGGAATCGGGCACCTCCGCCTGCGCGGCACCAGCCAGTGACAGCGACCCCAGTGCCGCGACGACGACTGCGCATCGCAGGCGTCGTCGTCCGTTCCGTCCACTGTCCCTCATCCAAGCCCCCGGTCCGCCTTCGACGCCCTCCGGGCGTCCGTCAGGCTTACTCTACCGCCACGCGCAACAGGTAGTGCTCGCGCAGCAGGTCGCAGGTCGGCGGCCTTGGGAGGCGTCAGTAGCCCTCCTCCTTCTACAAGGTCCCGAGCGCCCGCTCCCCGGCGGGGCGCTCGTCGTTGGCGGGCGGGGTGAACTAAGCCCGTGCGCGAGGCGCTGGCTCCGGCGCCGGCGCGCTTCCCGCGAGATGGCGATCGTCTTCCTCGAGACGAGCCAGTGCGGCCCGTGCCGCATTGCTGCCCCTCTGAGCTTGGGCACGCAGCGACGCGC
>JBPCPM010000002.1:0-3096 GCA_050999155.1 Solirubrobacterales bacterium | reverse complement strand
CGTCGACTCCGCGCTCGGACAGGACTACATAGCGGCGATGCAGCTCGCCGGCGACTACGCGTACGCGGGCCGCGACGTGGTCGTCGACCGCGTGCTCGAGATCCTCGGCGCGAGCGCGACCTACAGCGTCCACAACCACCACAACTTCGCTTGGCGCGAGCGTCACCACGGCGTCGACGCCTGGGTCATTCGTAAGGGCTGCACCCCCGCCTTCCCGGGCCAGGAGGGCTTCGTGGGCGCGACGATGGGCGAGCCCTCGGTGATCCTGCGCGGCACCGACGACCCCGACGGCGCGCGCCTGCTGCACTCGACTGTCCACGGCGCCGGCCGAGTCATGTCGCGCACGCAGGCCGCCGGGCGCATGGGCAACCGCGCGGAGTGCACCGAGCGCGACTGCGACTTCTGGGTGCCCTTCGGCCGGTTACGCCACGAGCGCGCGCAGGCCGGCCTGGGCGAGCATGACCCATTCACACTTTGCCCCGAGCACCCGGGCGGCCGGATGGCCAAGCGACGCGGTCGGATCAAGGAGGGCCGCATCGACTTCGCCGCCGTGCAGCGCTCGCTGGCCACCGACGGCGTCGCACTGCGCGGCGGCGCCGCCGACGAGGCCCCGGACGCCTACAAGCGCCTCGACGCCGTCCTGGCCGCCCACGGCCCGACCGTCGAGGTCCTGCACCGCCTCACGCCGATCGGCGTGGCCATGGCGGCGCCCGACACGGTCGACCCGTACAAGGACTGACACGAGGCAACGCCGGGGGCTAACCTTGGCCTTCCCGGACCTTCTACGGCTATGGCCCCACCCGCAAGCCCTCTCGCGAGGAGCGTCCGGCTACCAACCTCGGCAGTCACCCGCGGAACGCTGACTACCACGCTTAGTTAGGGGTTCAGGGGTCCTCCGGCGCCTCGATGGCCGGGGCTGGCGACCCACCTGCTCCCCTCGGCGTATCGGCGGGGCCACTGCCCGGCGACCTCGGCACTTGCGTCGGCCGGCCGGTGCGTTGTGACGTGCTCGAGCTCGAGGTCCCGCTCACCTCCCTGTCGCAAGCCCCTGAACTTCCGGCTGCGACCCCGGCCACGAACGCCCCGAAGTGGTTGATCATCCGGGCACGTCCGCCCGACTGGGTCACCAAGACCACGCTTCGCAACCCTACGCAACCTCGCCGCAGGGCGCCGTACGCGCGGGGCGTGGGGCGTGGGGCGCAGCAGGAACATGAGCCTGGTCCGTCCAGGACCGTCGGGAAAGAGGGGAAAGCGGCCCTCCAGGCTTCGCTTCACCAGGCTCCTCGAGCGCTCGTTCCACCAATCGATCGTGCATCCACGCCGGCAAGAGGCGAAACCCAGGTAGCGGACGGACAGCCCCGGATCGGCCTCGGGCACCAAGCCGACGATCGGCTCCCCGCTGTCAGAGCGCTTTGTATCGATGTACACCACGGCCGCCTGACCGGGCGAAACCCCGATAGCCGGCTGGGACATCAACTCAACCCTTGGCGGACGCTTCTCCGCCCGCTCGCATCCCAGGGCGAGCAGCACAGCGACAAGAACCGCAAGCCCGGCGAGCACACCGCCGGCGGTCAGTCGCCCGCGTACCAGCACCTGTTCGCCGACTCCCCCCTGGCGCCATCGTCGTAGGTCCAGCCGGAGGCCAGCTCGCAGCTGAAGTACTGGTACTCCCAGTCCCAGTTTCCGTCGTAGCGGTAGGCAAAGCCCTCCATGGGGCTGTTTGGCACCTCGAGGCTGGTCTTGACCCGTAGAAGCCGGCGGTGCGTCATGCCCGAGGAGAAGCATGCGGCCCCCCACTCGCCCTCCTGGCCCGCGCAGACGGACGCCGAGTTCTCATAGAAATGCGTCCGCTCGAGGTAGTAGCGCTCAGTTGCACCGCGTCGCAGCCTGGACCATCTGCCCCAGACACCGGCTTGGATGTCCGAGGGCCGCTTGTAGTAGCCGGCCAACGAGCGCTGGTAAGGCCCCTCGGCACCCCCGTCGTAGCTGTAGTTGAACACCCGCTCCTGCATGTACGTTGTCTTCACGAGCGCCTCCGTCCATCCTCGACGCGGGACGAGTCGACGTGGGCACGCTCGCTTCCGCGGTCACCGTCAGCCCCCGCTTCGGCGTGCGCAGGGACCGGGGATCGAGCCAGCGGCTCGCGACCGAGCTCCGCGCCCCTCCCGGCGCATCGCGGCGAAACAGCGAGAGAACCAGCTGGAAGCGGCCACGGTAGCGAGGCAGGCGGCGAACCGGGATCCTTACCTCCGTTCGGCCGTCGGCGCTGAGCAGTCCGACACCGAGATGGTCCGTCTAGGCAAGCTCGCCGCCATGCACGGCGAGCAGGTGATAGCCGCCGCCGGCCAGCGTCCGGTCATGCACAACCGTGAGATCCAGCTCGCCGCCAAGACTCGCATGGGCAGGCCCCGCCGAGCCGCAAGCGAGCAACAGAGCACTGAACACAAAGACCCAGCAACCACCCGCGATTTCCCCTTTGTGCAAACCCGGACATCGACCATACCCTAGGTCGACACCGGTCGCAAGCTAGCGAAGGTAGATCTGGCGGCACGGCCGCTCCCCGACCCAGATGGTACTGGCCTGGTCCGTGGTTCGGTCCGGTGCCTGTGAGGGCTCTAACGAACCCCTCTCCCGTGCTACACGGGCTTCATCTGCCCGGCCCCGTGCGAGTGTGCTGCGTGCAACGATGACCACTGTAAGGATCAAGCAGCTCGAGCTGGCCGTCGCCGAACAAGCGCGGGAAGAGGGCTGGATCGTCGCCCGGCCCCGCCTCGGCGCATCGGGAGGAGGGTCGTGGTGATCGGCCCGCGACCCGCCGACATGGCCGTCGCGGTCCAGCTCAACCAAGCCGGTCACGAGATCACATGTACGAGTGCGGCGAGGCCGGTTCGGCTCGCCGGCTCTGCTCGTGGCCATCGGCGTCACCGGTCCGGAGCCCGGAGAACGAGGGCCTGCGCTGCGCGCGCACCGTCCACCACTGGCTGGAGACGCGGGAGGGGTGACGTGGTCGTAGCTCAGCGGTAGCCGTCACGGCGGTGTCGAGCGCGAGGACGACGACCAGCCCGCGAGCCGAGTGCCTCAGGAGCGCTCGTCGTC
>JBPCPM010000152.1:0-26301 GCA_050999155.1 Solirubrobacterales bacterium | reverse complement strand
CGCCGTGCCGGCCCGTGTGGCCGGGGGCCGCTGGGTGCAGCGGCGCGACCACCACCGCGACTGGGTGGCCCGCCACCGGCTGGGGCTACGCTCGCGGCGCGCGATCGAGCAGGACCCGCGCCTCCAGATCCCCGCCGGGCTCGACGGGGACAGCCGATGAGCACCGGCCAGGCCGCGATCCCGCGGGTGACCGTCGTGGTGCCCTGCCACCGATCCGCCCGGCACCTGGATCGGCTGCTGGACGGCCTGGCACAGCAGACGCTCACGACCGAGGAGTTCGAGGTGGTGCTGGTGGACGACGGGCTCGATGACACCCCCCAGCTCGTTGGCCGCCACCAGGACCGCTGGGGACACCGGCTCCGGCTGTACCAGACCGGCGAGCAGGCGCCGGGGGCCAAGCGCAACCTCGGTGCCGGGCTCGGCCACGGATCCGTGCTCGCGTTCACCGACCCCGACTGCCGCCCCGAGCCGGCGTGGCTCGCCGCGGGGCTGGCAGAGATCGACGCGGGCTCCGATGTGGTCCAGGGACGCACGCTGCCTGAGCCGGGCGAGCGGCCGCATCCCTTCGGCCACTGCGTGGTCGTCGAGCGGCCCTCCCCCCTCTACGAGGCGTGCAACGTCTTCTACGAGCGCTCGGCGTTCGAGCGGGCCGGAGGGTTTCCGCCCGGCGGGGCGAAGCTCGCCGGCGACCACTTCGGCGAGGACTGCGAGCTGGCGTGGGCCGTGCGGCGCCAGGGGGGTCAGGCCGCGTTCGCGCCGGTTGCACTCGTGCGCCATGCCGTCTTCCCGCCGGACTTCCGCCGCCACCTGCGGGCCCAGTGGAAGGGACGGCTGTTCGCCTACCTGCTGGTCCGGGTACCGGAGCTCCGACGCGAGCTGCTGGTCGGCCGCGTGTTCCTCGGATCGGACTCCGTGGCCCGGACGGCGGCGGCCATCGGGGTGGCGGCCATGTCGCGGGACCGCCGCGCCGTGGTGCTCGCGCTGCCGTGGCTCGCCCGGCCGGCCCGCCATGTCCCATGGCGGGCCGGGCCGCGCGTCGCGGCCCAAGGGCTGATCAAGCACCTGGCCGCGGACGCCGTGCGGGGCATCGCGCTGGCCTGGGGCTCGATCCGCTTCGGGCGACCGGTCCTCTAGGACCGGGCTACTTGATCCAGAGGACCTCGGAGTACTTGGGCAGCGGCCACAGGTCGTCGGCCACCAGGCCTTCGAGCAGGTCGGCCGTGGCCCGGACCTCGTCCATGGCCGGCAGCACCTTGTCGCGCATGTACTCGGCGTGGGCCTGGAGGTCGCCCTCGGGCTGGTTCTCGGCCGCGTTGGCCTCGTCGAGCGCGTCCAGCGCAGAGGCGAAGGCGTCGATGCCCTCGCTCAGCGGCTTCTCCGCTGCGGCAACCCCGGCCTGCTTGACCTGGGCGAGGTAGCGCAGCGCCGCGGGCATCAGCAAGGTCCGCCCGAGGTGCGCAGCGGTCTCGCCCTCGATGTTGACCTTGATCATGTACTGCTCGCGGGCCACATCGAGCCGGGACTTCAGCTCGACCTCCGAGAGCACGTTGTAGGCCGAGAACGCCTCGATGGTCTCCGGCGCCGTGAAGTACGGCAGGGCATCGGGGGTCGTGCGCAGATTCAGCAGCCCGCGCTGTTCAGCCTCGCGGTGCCACTCCTCAGAGTACCCGTCGCCCTCGAAGACGATGGCCTTGGCGTCCGTGTAGGCCTTCTGCAGGACGCCGGGCACCGCCTCGTCGAGGCTCGTCCCGTCCGCGGTCGCCTTCTCGAGCTCGTCGCAGAGGCTGTCGATGGCCTGCGCGGCGATCGTGTTGAGCACCGTGTTCGGCACGCTGATCGACTGCGAGGAGCCGACGGCCCGGAACTCGAACCGGCTGCCCACGAACGCGAACGGCGAGGTCCGGTTGCGGTCGCCGCCGTGGCGGGGCAGGGGCGGCAGGGACGCCGTCCCGAGGCCGAGGAACGAGCCTTCGGTCGAGGCGGCCGTCTCGCCCTGCTCGATCGCCTCGAAGACCTCGCGCAGCTCGTCGCCGAGGAAGATCGAGATGATCGCCGGCGGCGCCTCGTTGGCGCCCAGGCGGTGGTCGTTGCCGGCGTCGGCGATCGACGCCCGCAGCAGGCCCTGGTGCTTGAACACCGCGGAGATCACCGCGGTGGCGAAGAACAGGAACTGGAGGTTCTCGGCCGGGGTGTCACCAGGGTCGAAAAGGTTGTGACCCGCGTCGGTGGCGATGGCCCAGTTGTTGTGCTTGCCCGAGCCGTTGACGCCGGCGAACGGCTTCTCGTGCATCAGGCAGACCAGGCCGTAGCGACGCGCGACGTTCTTGAGGATCTGCATCGTCAGGTGCTGGTGGTCGGCGCACACGTTCGAGTTCTCGAATACCGGCGCGACCTCGTACTGGGCCGGGGCGACCTCGTTGTGGCGGGTCTTGATCGGCACACCGACCATGGCCAGCTCACGCTCGGCCTCGAGCATGCAGGCCAGCACGCGCTCGGGGATCGAGCCGAAGTAGTGGTCGTCGAGCTCGTGACCGCGAGCCGGCTCGGCGCCGAACAGCGTGCGACCGGTCGCGATCAGGTCGGGCCGCTCGTAGAAGTATTGCTCGTCGATGAGAAAGTACTCCTGCTCAGGGCCCACGGTGGAGAACACGCGCTCGGCGGTGTCGTCGCCGAACAGGCGCAGGGCCCGCAGGGCCGCGGTGCTCAGGACGTCCATCGAACGCAGCAGCGGGATCTTGAGATCCAGCGCCTCGCCCTTCCAGGAGGCAAACGCCGTGGGGATACACAGCACCGACCCGTTGGGGTTGCGCAGCAGGAAGGCGGGGCTCGTGGGGTCCCAGGCGGTGTAGCCACGGGCCTCGAAGGTGGCGCGCAGGCCGCCGGAGGGGAAGCTCGAGGCGTCGGGCTCGCCCTGGATCAGCTCCTTGCCGGAGAACTCGGCGAGGCTGTCGCCGTCGCGGTCGGGCGTGAAGAACGAGTCGTGCTTTTCGGCCGTGGAGCCCGTCAGGGGCTGGAACCAGTGCGTGTAGTGGGTCGCACCGCGCTCCATGGCCCAGTCCTTCATGGCCGTGGCGATCTGGTCGGCGAGCTCGGGGTTGAGGCTCTGGCCGGTAGCCAGGGCGCGCTGCAGGTCCTTGTAGGCCTGCTTGGACAGGCGCCGGCGCTGCACCTCGGGCCCGAACACGTCCGCGCCGAACACCTTGTTCTCGGACTGCGTGAGGTCGAGCTGGTCGGCGCCGCCTCCGTTGGAGCTCCATTGGGCGGCCTGGACGTTCTGCTGGCGGGTCTTCATGAGGTAGGCGAATCTCCCTGTTGCGGACTGGACAGCGCAAGCGTGCGGGCAGAGGCCCGTGCAAGAGGAAAGCCTAGTGGTCGATGCCGCAGCGGGCGATTGTCCAGCCGGAGAAAGTTCGGGTCCGCCCCTTGTCCGCTGTGGCGGGGCGGGGCCTGACGGTTGCCCACCGCTCACGGCCCGGCGCAGGCCGCCGCGACCACCGACAGCAGCCGCTGCCGGAACGACGGCTCGTCGAACCTGCGGGCCGATTCACGCAGCACGTCGGGGTCGAAGCTGCCGGGATCGAAGCCCTCGAGCGCGGCCACCAGGCCTGCCGCGGACTGCTCGGAGAACAGCACCCCGGTACGCCCGTCGATGACGATCTCCGCCGATCCGCCCTTGTCGAGGGCGATCACCGGCGTCCCGGCGGCGAGCGCCTCGACGGTGGCGATACCGAAGTCCTCGATGCCCGGCACGAGCAGGGCGCGCGCGTGGCGGACGAGCTCGCGCTTGCGCTGCTCGGTGACCCAGCCGCAGAACCGGACGGTCGGGCCGGCGAGCGCCTCGAGCCGCCCGCGGTCGGGGCCATCGCCGACGACCAGCAGCGGCTCCCGGCGCCGGTTCGCTGCCGCGATGGCGAGATCGATGCGCTTGTAGGGCAGCAGCCTCCCGAGGACCAGCAGGTGATCGCCGGCACCCGGCGCCCCGGCGAACGCCTCGACGTCGACCGGCGGATGGACCACGGTGGCGGTGCGCCCGTAGTGGCGCTTGATCAGCGACGCGATGTAGCGGGAGTTCGCGAGGACCACATCGACCCCGTCCATGGCCCGCCGGTCGCGGCGACGCAGCTCGGGGGTCATGGCTCGCACCGCCCACCGGACGGGCCACGGCTGGGGCAGCGCGGCGATGTGGCTGTCGCGCGTCTCCCACAGGTAGCGGACCGGGGTGTGGCAGTAACAGATGTGCACGGCGCCCTCGGGCGCCTGGACGCTCTTGGCGAACATGGCGGCCGAGCTGATCACGAGGTCCCGGTCGCTGAGATCGAGGGCACGAAACGCCGTGTCGTAGAACGGCAGCAACCACTGGTGACGCGTGCGGGCGCCCGGGATCGCGCCGAGCCGCGTCTCCCGAAGGTCGGCGGTCGCCAGGTCCGGGGCCAGCCCCTCCCGGTCGACGAGCGAGGAGTAGATGGGTGCCCGAGGCCAGATCCGGTGCATGGCGACGACGACCCGCTCGGCGCCGCCCATGCGCAGCAGCTGGTCGTGGACGATGGCCACCCGCCCTCCGGGCACCCCCGCCGCGGTGTTCGCGCCATCGGTCACGGTCATGCAGGCTACGCGCCGAGCGCCGAGCGCCTGATCGCCCTGCCGCACGCACGAACGTCGACCACACGAGGCAGCCTTCCCACCGAGTGCCCGATCGTGTGGCCATTGACCAAGAAATCGGGCACTCGACACAGCCTTCCCACCGAGTGCCCGATCGTGTGGCCATTGACCAAGAAATCGGGCACCCGGCGGTGGGTTCGGTGCGCTCGGCGGGGAAGGCTGGGAGGCGGGGGCGTCGAATGGGTGGGCATGACGCCGCCTGAAGCCTCCCCCACGCCCGTGGCCACCCACGACAGGGCCACACGGCGCCTGCATGCCCTGCAGGAGCGGGCGACGCGGGCCGAGCAGCGCGCCGACCGGGTCCACGCCCACAGCTCGGAGGCCGGCCGCTTGGCCCTCGTCGAGCGCGAGGCCCGGACGAGCATCGAGACAACCGTGCGTGACCGGCGCCTCGCCGAGGCCGAACGCCGGATCTCCGAGCTCGAAGGCCGGCTGGCCGAGATCCCCGAGCGCGAGGAGCGCCTCCAGCGCCGCCTCGACGCCGAGCGCCAGCTGCGCGAGACGATGGAGAGCCGGCTTCGCCTGACGCTCGACGCCGCCGAAGCAGACCTCCGCCAGCGCGTCCACGCCTTCGAGCAGCGCATCGACGAGCAGCGCACCGGGCTGCGCCACGAGCTCGACCGGGGCCGGCGCGAGGCCGAGCAGCATGCGGCCACCGAGTCCGACGCCCGGGCGGCGTTCGAGACCGACATCCGGCGTCGGCTCGCCGACGTCGAGCGCCGCGGCGTCGCCGCCACCGACGCCGTCGCGGACCTGACGCGAGCCCTGTCCGACGACCTGCCGATCGTCGCCAGCGACACGGGCCGAAGCGAGACCGATGCCCAAGCGAGCGATCAGGCCGCCGACAGCCCCCAAGCCCAAGACGAGGAGGCGGCCGAAGCGCAAGAGGTGGCCGATGCCGAGCCTGGCGAGCGGGGCTCCCCCGAAGGCTCGCCCCTCAACCGCGTGACGTACGGCCAGCTGCGCCGCATGGGCCTGTCCATCACCCAGGCCCGCCGGTTCGTCCGCCAGCGCACCCGCAGTGGCGGCTTTGCGTCCGTCGAGCAGATGGCCAAGGCCACCGGCCTGCCCGCGGGCCTGACCGAACGTCTGCGCTCCGAGCTCACCGACTGACCGCCGGGCCCGGCCCACAACGACGAAGGGCCGGCCCCGGGAGCTTCCCGCGGCCGGCCCATACGTCACTGACTCACTGCACTCGGAGCGCTAGGAGGTGACCTCCTCCGGCGAGTGGGCCTGGAGAACCTCGTCTCCGTCCTCACCCGTGCGGATGCGGATCGCCTGCTCGACGTCGTAGACGAAGATCTTTCCGTCTCCGACGTTGCCTGTCCGGGCGTGCTTGAGGATGGTCTCGACAACGAGATCCATCTCCTTGTCTTCCACCACCGTCTCCAGCTTGATCTTCGGCCGGACATTGACGGTCAGCGTGGAGCCTCGGTAGTGCTCCACGATGCCCTTCTGGCGTCCCGAGCCCTTGACCTCGGTGATCGACAGCGAGGGAATCCCTCGGTCGAGCAGCTCGGTCCGGATCGGATCGAACGCCTCGTGGCGGATGAATGCCTCGATCTTCTTCATTTCACCTCCTCCTTCAGGAGCTGGCGGTCGCCGCGGTCTTGCCGGGCGACGCGGTCGGGGACACGGGCGTACCCGCAACGTGCGGGACGCTCGAGGCCGGCATGAGCTCCGGCTGCGGGATGAACTGCTCGGGGTATCCGTACATCCCGTGCTCGGAGATGTCGAGGCCGGCGAGCTCCTCCTCGGCGCTGACCCGCAGCCCGATCGTCGCCTTGCAGATGGCGAACGTCACGTAGCTGAGGATGAACACCAGCAGGAACACGGCGACAACGCCGATCGCCTGCACTCCGAGCTGGGCCAGGCCGCCACTGACGTCGTACACGATGCCCTTGGTCTCGGCCAGCGGCTCGTAGGCGAACAGCCCGACGGACAGCGTGCCCCAGATCCCGGCCAGACCGTGCGCGGACAGCGCACCGACCGGATCGTCGAGGTACTTCTCGATGGCGAGCACCGAGTAGACCACCAGGACACCTGCAACCAGGCCGATGACAGCAGCGGCCCAGAACTCGACGTACCCGGACGGCGCGGTGACGCCGACCAGTCCGGCGATGGCACCGTTGCCGGCCATGCCGACGTCGATGGAGCCCGTCTTGATGTAGACGATCGCCAGCGCGCCGAGCACACCGGCCGCAGCCGCAAGCTGCGTGTTCAGTGCCACCTGGGCGAACACGGAACCATCCGTGGAGAACGTCGAGCCCGCGTTGAACCCGTACCAGCCGACCCACAGGATCAGCACGCCGAGTCCGACGATCGGCATCGAGTGGCCGGGAATGGCCCGCGGCTTGCCGTCGGGGCCGTACTTGCCGCGACGGGCACCAAGCAGCAACAGGGCGGCGAGGCCACCCACGGCGCCGGTGAGGTGCACGACCGACGAACCCGCGAAGTCCAGCACCGCGCGATCGCCGATCTCCGACAACAGCCCCGATCCGTACACCCCGTGGGCGACGAGCGGGTAGATGACCGCCGCGAACACCGTCGCGTAGATCACGTATGCGGAGAACTTGATCCGCTCCAGGGTCGTGCCCCAGACGATGGCCAGCGACACCGCGCAGAACAGCATGCCGAAGAGCATGCCCGCAGCATCCGGACCACCCGCGTCGAAGTCGAAGAAGAAACCACTGGTGCCGAAAAAGCTGTTGCCGGCACTGGCGATTCCGTATCCGACCGCCCACCACGCGATTGTCGCGATGGAGAGGTTGACGAGGATCTTTGCTACGCCGGCGCCGACGTTCTTGCCGCGGGAGAACCCGATCTCTAGGAACAGGAACCCTGCCTGCATGAACAGCACCAGCACCGCGGACACGATGATCCACGTGTTGTCCAGCTCGACCTTGACCTGCTCGAGTGATGGACCGTCCTGGGCAAACGCCGCAGCCGGAGCCATGAGGGCTCCGGCTGCGAGCGCCGCCAGGAGCATGAGCGTCTTTACCTTCATTCGCTTCTCCTTGGCGAGGGGATTCGATGTGCCCGGCAAGGTAGGTCCGCAGCGGATGCCGATTGTTGTCCGAGCGTCGAAAACCGTCGGCGAGGTGTTGTTGAGGGTGTATTTTATCCCTGGAAATCGCCGTTTTTTGTCCGGACAACCTGGCGGCGCCGAGAACGACCTCCCGGCCCCTGTCCAGTCCCATGGGTACCCCAGACGGGCGACTGGCGGCGGGGCTCGCACCCCCGCCTGCCGGTCCATCCCAGGTGAGCCGCCCGCCCGATCCGGGTACGCTCACCAGACGGGTACAACGGGCGACGAGAGGACACAGATGGAGGCCACAAGCGCAACGACGGTCGGGGCTCAGGGCAACGGTAGCTCTCTCGAGCGGGAGCAGATCGAGGTCACCAACCCCGCCACCGGTGCGGTCTCGGGGTCGGTCCCCCGGGCGACCGAAGCCGACGTCCGCGACACCGTGGCCCGCGTGCGCCGCAACCAGCCCGCCTGGGAGGAACTCGGCTTCGAGGGCCGCGCCAAGTGGCTGGACAAGCTGCGCGACTGGCTCGTCGACAACCACGAGACGCTCGCCGACACCCTCCAGTCGGAGAGCGGCAAGACGCGCATCGAGGCGAGCCTCGAGGGCTCCTACTGCGCGCACTCGATCAAGTACTACACCAAGAACGCCGAGAAATTCCTCTCCGAGGAGACCCCTCGGGGCCGGCACCCGCTGATCATCCCCAAGCAGCTGAAGATCATCCACCGCCCCCACGAGGTCGTGGGCATCATCGGCCCGTGGAACTACCCGCTGATCCTGACGCTGGGCGACGCGATCCCCGCCCTGGCCGCCGGTGCCTCGGTGGTCATCAAGCCCGCGTCCCTGACGCCCCTGGCGCTGCGCGAGATCATCCGGGCCTGGAAGCACGAGATCGGCGGTCCCGACGTGCTCGACATCGTGTGCGGCGGCAGCGACGTCGGTCGTCCGCTGATCAACGAGGTCGACTTCATCGGCTTCACCGGCTCCGAGGAGACCGGCAAGAGCGTCATGCGCGACGCGGCGGAGAACCTGATCGGAGTCAGCCTCGAGCTCGGAGGCAAGGACCCGATGGTGGTTCTCGCCGACGCCGACATGGAGCGTGCTGTCAACGGCGCGGCCTTTGGCGGGCTGATCAACTGCGGGCAGACGTGCATCTCCGTCGAGCGCGTCTACGTCGAGGAGCCGATCTACGACGAGTTCGTGGACCGGCTCGCCGAGAAGGTGCGGGGGCTCAAGCAGGGCGCCGACGACCGCAGCTACAAGGTCGACCTGGGCGCGATGGTCGACCCCAGCCAGATCGACATCGTCGAGCGCCACGTCGAGGACGCCCGCGAGCGCGGGGCCCGCATCCTCACCGGCGGCAAGCGCCGGGAGGGACAGGGCCAGTTCTACGAGCCCACGGTCATCGCCGACGTCGACCACTCGATGCAGTGCATGGTCGAAGAGACGTTCGGCCCGACGATCCCGGTGATGAAGGTCCGCGACGCCGAGGAGGCCATCCGCCTGGCCAACGACTCGAAGTACGGTCTGTCGTCGTCGGTGTGGTCGGGCAGCCGCGCCCGTGGCGAGGCGGTGGCCCGCCGGATCCAGGCCGGCTCGTGCAACGTCAACGACGTGATCGTCAACTACTTCGCGACCGAGGTCCCGTTCGGCGGCTGGAAGGCGTCGGGGATCTCCTCGCGCCACGGCGAGCACGGGATTCGCAAGTTCACGAAGACCGAGTCGCTCGTCATCACCCGGGTCGCGACCAAGTCCGAGCTCAGCTGGTACCCGCACACCAAGCCCAAGGGCCGCCTGATCCGCACCGTGATGCAGTTCTCCAACGGCCGCGGCATCCGCCAGCGTTTGGGCCTGTAGCCCGCCGGCGGCCGAGACCCGGCTCCCCGCCGGGCGGCATGCCTTCTAGTCGCGCAACGTCCCCTGGCCGGCACCCCAGAGCATGCAGCTGGGGCACTTGCGCCCCCGCCGGCCCGTGTCCGGGTTGATGCGGGGCGCATCGGTCAGCGTGCCGCAACCAGGGCAGCGCAGGTCGATCGTGCGAGCGCGGCGCGCCCGCGCCGTCCATCTCGTTACCGCTCGCGACTCCGCCTCCGCAGAGAGCATTCGTAACTGACCCATCGCCCCTCCTCGTACCCGCTACCGCATCCAGTTCCCACTGTACGGACCGACCGGCCGGAAACCAACCCCTCCGCCCCGGAAAATCCTCGGACTAAGCGAACGTCCGACGCCCTCCGGGTCGTGGCCCGGCCTCAGACTCGCGCCCAGGTCCCGCAATCGCTGCACTTGCGCCCACGGCACCCGAGGACCGGGCTGTGCCGCGGGGCGTCGAGAAAGCCCTTGCACGCCCGGCACTGGACCAGCAGGCCCGAGGCCTGCAGCCGTTCGACTCTCGTGAACGGCCGGGGGGTGCGGGGGGACGGAAGGGATTTCAGTTCGATCATCACGGCGTCATCCTCGTGGCCCTCTCTCAAGGCGATGTCGCGATCTCGTAAACGGACGGTAACGATTCCGTGAAGCTGCGGCGTAGGCTCTGTGCCCGTGTCGTTCGTCTTCGAGCATCGTCCCCGAGTGGGCGGGGTCAAGACCCGCGCCTTGGAGCTCGAGGGTCCGGGGCCGCTGATCGTCCTGTTTCACGGCTACGCCGACAGCGCCGACACCTGGCGGCCCCTGCTCGACCAGCTACGCCGGCGCGCCCTGGCCGCGGTGGCCTACGACATGCCCGGTTTCGGCGCGGCATCGCGCCTGCGCCGGGACCGGATGATCCTGCCTCAGCTCGATGCCTTCGCTGCCGCGGTGGTCGAGCGACACCCTGACCAGCCGCTCATCGTGGTGGGGAACTCGCTCGGCGGCGTGGTCGCCATGCGGATGGCCCAGCAGCCGCCGCCGCGTCTGGCCGCGATCGCCCCGATCGCCCCGGCCGGGCTCTCCCACCCCCGGTGGTTCTCCGTCATCGAGAGCACGCCCGTGATCCAACGCGTCCTGCGGGCCCCGGTCCCCATCCCGGGCGCCGTCGTACGGGCAGGCGTGGCCCGTTCCTACCGGACGCTCGCGTTCTCCCGGCCCGGAGTGGCCGACCCGCGGGCGGTTGCCGCGTTCGCCGGCCACCTGCGGACCCGCCGGGACGTGATCCGCGTCCTCGCGACGGGGCGTCGCCTGCTGCCGGAGCTGGCCGATCCGTTCGAGCTCGAACGCATTGCCGTCCCGACGAGCCTGCTGTGGGGATCGGCCGACCGCATGGTCGGGATCGACGGCGCCCGGCACGTGCTCGACGCGGTCGACGGCAGCACCCTGCAACGACTGCAGGGCTGCGGCCACTGTCCGCAGATCGAGGAGCCCGAAGCCACGGCGCGTTTCGTCGAGGGCGTGGTCGCGGACGCCGTGGCCTCCGGCGGCGCCCTGACGGCTCGCTCCTAGACCCACCACGCGGCCCGGTCTGGCAACGACCGCGGAGTACCATCGCGGTGATCGGATGCTCGGCCTGCCCTCCCCCCAGACCCTCGGCGATGCCGCCGCCAACGCCTTCGACCGCAGCTTCCGGGGCGGAGTGGCCGAGATGGAACCCAGCCCCTCGACGATCATCGAGCAGGCGCCGAAGCGGACCCTGCGCCGGTACCACCCACGCCCGGAGGGAACCAGCCAGACGACGCCGGTGCTGTTGGTCCCGCCCCTGGCGGTCCCGTCGCAGTGCTTCGACCTGCGCCGCGGATGCAGCCTCGTCGAACACCTGGTCGACCTCGGCTACCCGACCTACCTCGTCGAGTACGGGGCGATCAGCTACCGCGACCGGGGCCTGGGGCTCGAGCACTGGATCGAGAACGTGCTTCCGGAGGCTGCCATCGCCGTCACCACCGACGCCGGCACGGACTCCGTGCACCTGGTCGGGTGGTCGCTCGGTGGCCAGATGAGCCTGCTGGCCACCGCTGACGGCACCATCCCCGCCGCGTCGGTGACCGCCATCGGTTCGCCGATGGACATCTCCAAGGTCACGCTGATGATGCCGCTCCGTCAGCTCTCGCAGCTGACCGGCGGGATCGTGGGGACCGGCATCTACCGGGTGCTTGGCGGCGCGCCCGCCCCGATCGTCAAGGCCGCATTCCAGCTCTCGGCCCTCGACAAGCACCTGACCAAGCCGTTCGTGGTCGCCCTGAACCTCCACGACCGTGACTTCCTCGCCCAGATCGAAGCGGTCGAGCACTTCACCGACAACATGGTCGCCTACCCCGGCCGCACGATGGGTCAGCTCTACCACCAGTTCTTCCGCCACAACGAGCTGTCCGACGGCAGGCTCGAGCTCGGCGACCGGACGATCAACCTCGCCGACATCACCGCGCCGGTCATGGCCGTGGCCGGCGACGGCGACACGCTCGCCCCCCAGGACTCCGTCTTCCACGTGGCCGACCGTCTGCCCAACGTGTCCGAGGTGCGTCTGGAGGTGGCCCCTGGGGGCCGCCTCGGGATCCTGACCAGTCGCAGTGCCGAGGAGACGACGTGGCGGTGGATGGACGAGTTCATGCTCGCCCACGACCCCGAGAGCACGACGGCCGCCGACCGGGCGAACAGCGCCGCGGCCCAGTAGACCCTTCCGCGGTCCAGGTAGTCTTGGCCGCCCAGCCAGTCGCCTGTCATTCGATTCCAGGAGCCCTAGTCAATGGCCTCAGAGCCCAAGTCCTTGATCGGCCAGATCGTCGCCATCACCGGCGCCGCCCGCGGCATCGGCCGCGGCACGGCCGAGATCCTCGTCCGCCACGGAGCCAAGGTGGCGATCGGGGACATCGAGACCGAGATGGCCGAGCAGACCGCGTCCGATCTCGGGCCCAGCGCCAAGGCGTACAACGTCGACGTCACCGACCGGCTGTCGGTCGATCGGTTCCTCGACGGCGTGGTCGAGGACTTCGGGCGCGTCGACGTCGTCATCAACAACGCCGGGATCATGCCCGTGGGCCCGTTCCTCGAGGAAAGCGACGAGGTCGCCCACAGGCAGATCGACATCAACCTCCACGGCGTGATCTACGGGACCAAGGGGGCGCTGCACCGGATGCTGCCGGCCAACCGCGGCCACATCATCAACATCGCCTCCGCCGCCGGCAAGACGGGCTACCCGGGGATCGCGACCTACTCCGCGACCAAGCACGCCGTCGTCGGCCTCTCGGAGGCGGTGCGCGCCGAGACGCTGGAGACCGGCATCGACGTATCGGTTGTCATGCCGGTGCTCGTCAACACCGAGCTCGGCTCGGGGGTCGAACCGGGGCGGCTCGTGCGCAAGCTCGAAGCCGAGGATGTCGCCCAGGCCATCGTCGACACGATCCGCAAGCCGAAGTTCGAAGTCCCCGTTCCCCGCGAAACGGGGGCGATGGTCAAAGGCAGCCGGCTGCTGCCGCGCAAGGCCCAGGACCGGCTCGCGCAGTTCCTCGGGACCGACACGATGCTCACCGACTTCGACGCGGAGGACCGCTCGGCCTACGACGGCCGGATCGGTCAGAAGCGCGACAAGGACGCCCGACCGGCCG
The DNA here is from genome assembly GCA_050999155.1 of Solirubrobacterales bacterium. GTDB lineage: Bacteria > Actinomycetota > Thermoleophilia > Solirubrobacterales > 70-9 > JBPCPM01. Next base: position 13,106 of record JBPCPM010000152.1, on the reverse strand, counting down.
ATGCGAAGTCCGGCGAGCGCGAGCCCGAGGGCAAGGCCTCGAAGTCCACGGCCGACAAGGTCGAGGCCTGAGCCGGCGGCGGGCGCCGGGCCCTCAGGCCTCGGCGCCCTCGCCCCGCCCACCCGGGGTCGGGGCGATGCGCACGGGCGCGGCCTGCATGGCTCGTGCCCGCATGTCGGTCCAGCTCACGCCTTCGCGCAGCAGGGCCGGAACGCCGAGGCCGACCGCGGTGGCGACCTCGACGGCCTGCACGACGATCCCGTAGGCCAGCGCGTCGGCCACGGCCACGCCGTACCCGGTGGTCAGCACGCTGATGATCGCCACTTGGAAGACGCCGACGTTCGACGGGGTCGCCGGAACCACCGCGGTCACGTTGACCGCGAACAGCGAGGCCGCCGCTGCGCCGACTCCCGCCACGCCGGAGAGCCCGAGCGCGTGCAGCAGCACCCAGAAGGCAGCGAGCTGCACGGCCCACGCCCCAAGCTGGGCGACCACCGCGACCGAGCCGAGCCGCGGGTGCCGGAAGACCTCCAGGCCCTGGCGGACCCGCAGGAGGTTCCGGCGCGCGGACACGACCACGCGACCGATCCGTCCCTGCCCCGTGCCCCGGGCCAGCATCGGCGCGGCCAGGACGGCGAGCAGCAGCAGCAGCGGCGCGGTGCTGACGAGGAAGATGGCCTCCTGGGAGCGGTGGAACAGGTCGGTGGTGGCGACGATGAGCACGCCGAGCAGCACCAGCGCGACGATGTTGAGCACCGTCTGGGATACCAGCGTGCCGACGAGGACGGGAAACGATTCACGGACCCGGCCCAGGCGGCGGGCGAGAGCGAGGGCGCGCGCCGGTTCTCCGAGCCGCGCGGGCAAGGTGGCCGACATGAACACGCCGACCATCGTTCCCGACGCCACGTCGCGCATGCGCACCGTCATCTGCGGCAGGGCGGTGCGCGCGATGGCGTGCCAGGCGACGGCGCGCATGAGCATCGACGCGATCATGAGGGCGAAGCCCGCGAGGACCCACTGGGGGCTCGACCCGACGAAGCTCGACAGGACGGCGTCCCCGTCGATCCGGCCGGCCGCCGCCACAGCGAGGCCACCCGCCGCCAGGCCACCGGCGAGCAGCCCGATCCGGCGCCGGCCTGTGCGCGGCGCCGGGTCAGGGGCGTCCGGGCCGGGCGGGGGCTCGGTCGTCCGGGCGACCCGCTGGCCGTCGGCCGGGACGAACCCGGTGCCCTGGAGCATCGAACGTGTTCCGCTGGGGGCCGGCGCGGCGGCGACCTCCTCGTAGACACCGGCAACCTGATCGGCGACGCGGGGCCAGGCGAACCGCTGGGCCGAGCGGCGGGCCTGGACGGCCATCCGGCGGCGCCGGTGAGGCTCGTGCCAGAGGTCGCGCAGTTCCTCGGCGAGGACCTGGGGATCGCCGGGGGTCACCAGCACCCCATCGACGCCGTCGCTGACCACATCGGTGTAGCCGGCGATCCGCGAGGCGATCACAGGGGTGCCGGCGGCAAAGGCTTCCGTGAGGACCATCCCGAAGCTCTCGCCCCCGAGCGACGGTGCGCAGAGCACGTCGGCCTCCGCGAGCATCGTGCGCAGGCGGGCATCGTCCACGCGCCCGTGGGCGTGGATCCGCGAGGCAAGTGACGGGTCGGGCAGGCCCGGGTAGACGTCCTGCGACTCGGCGCCGACGATGTCGAGCCGGGCCGGGAGGTGCTCGCTGGTCGCCGCGAACGCCGACAGCAGCACCGGCAGGCCCTTGCGCTCCTCGGCCCGTCCGACGAACAGCACCCGCAGCTCCTCGCTGGCCGCAGGTGCCGTGGGCGGGGGGCCGAGGTGGACGCCGTTGGGAATGACGCGGTAGGCGCCGCCGAACCAGCGACGCCCCGTCCAGGCCGCCGCCTCGGAGACGGCGATGCGGGCGGAGAGCCGGTTGCAGACACGACGCGCGCCGAGCAGGCTTCCGATGTGGTTGGGCGCGGCCTTGTCCGAGAAGGCGTGGAAGGTCCCCACGACGGGGGTCCCGGTGTCGAGCAGGGCGGCGTCCCACCCGAGCATCGGCGCGATCGGCTCGTGGACGTGGATCACGTCGTAGCCGCCGGTGCGCAGCCGGCGGCGCAGCTCGGCGATCGAGTCGGGGAAGACGCTGAGGTTCGACACGGCCCCGTTGGCGGGAAAGCCGACGGTCCGCCCCAGGGGGTGCACGTGGTCCGCGCGGTCACGCTCGACGGGGCTCGCGCCGCGGTGCAGGCGGGCACTGCGCGCGTCCGGCGGGTCCCACGGCGCGTGGACGTGGAGCTCGTCGCCCCGGCGCAGGAGCTCGTCGGCCAGCGCCTCGACATGGGTATTCACCCCGCCGGGGTAGGTCCAGGAATAGGGTGTGACGAGAGCGATCTTCATGGTCTAAAAGGGGTCCTGCGGCCAGTTGCACGCGGTGCCTTCGACTCTACCCCGGTGTTCGACCCGGGTTTCATCGGGCCTTCCGCGGTGCGTGGCTCCGGGAGGGCGGCCCAGGCGACGGCCGTGGCGCACATCAGCAGGCCGGTCCCGATGAGCAGCAACAGGGCTCCCGAGTCGTTGGCAAGGGTACCGACGATCGTGGCGGCCGTGGCCCCGATGAATCCCGCCCGGGCGGCGGGCCAGCGCCCGAGCCAGCCCCCGATCCGCCGGCGCTGCCGCACGGCGACGACCACAACCGGAAGCGCCACGGCCATGAACACGAGGTTTCCGGTCCGCACGAAGCTGCGCGCCGAGAGCCGCAGCCGACGCTCGGCCACCTCGGCCAGGGCGTCGAGCCCGCCGGCCTGCAGGACCGACCGTGTCAGGTGCGCGTCGCCCCCGAACAGCAGGTCGGCGACGATCAGCGCGGCGAGCGCCGCGGCCGGGCACAGGACCATCAGGACAGCGGCGCGGCTTCGCGCGACCCGCAGGGCGGCCAGAACCGCGGCCGTGCCCCCGGCTCCCAAGAGGATCACCGCGCCGACGTCGGCCCCGAACCCGCCCGCGCCGAGGACAACCGCGCACACGGCGGCGACACCGGCGAAGCAGGCGGCCACGACGGTCCGGCGCGCCAGCGGCGCCCAGCCGGCCAGGGCGGCGCCCGTGCCCAGGAGGGCCAGCATGCCCAGCGTTGCCTCGAGCTCGTTGCCGATGCCGTAGAACCGGGCGCCCAGGGCCGGGTTGGGCCCGAGCAGGCCACGGGGGATCAGGCCGGTCCCGGCCACGAGATCCGCCAGGTGGGTGCCCACGGTGAGCCCCGAGGCCAGGGCGAAGGCCCGCCACGGTCCCGCGGCGGCGACGAGGGCCCACGCGAGCACCGGGGTCCCGATCAGGACGACGAGCCGCTCGGCCATGAGCCCGGGCGCCCAGGCGGCGGTGAGCAGCAGCACGGCGGGCACCAGGGCGATGGCCGTCGCGAGCACGGGGACGGCGCGCCGGGCGACGCTGCGACCGCCCAGAGCGGCGGCAAGCGTCAAGGCGAGCCACAGCAGGATGGACTGCCCGACGACCGGCCCTCGCCGCGGCGCGACGTCGACGAGCCGGTCGCGCAGGGCAGCCACCTGGGCGGCGTCGCCCGGAACGCTCGTGACCGGCCGGCCCTCGACGTCCTCGGGCAGCTCGATGTCGTGGGCCGCCAGGACGGTGGCCGCGATGTCGGGAGCGGTGACCAGGCCGGCCGTGCGCGTACTGGGAGAGCGCAGCCGGCCCGCAGGCAGGCCGGGCCCGGAGGCGGCGACCGCGATCAGCGTCTCGCGCGGTGGCGGGGGCGGCGCGGCCAGGACGATCACCGTGTCGTCAGCGCCCCGGCCCTCGAGGAGCGCGGCGGCGCGGCGCACCGAGCCGGTAAGGACGGTCACCCCCGCCCGGCAGCTCGAGGCGCCGCAGCGGTCGGCGCCGGCCGTGCGGATCCGGCCGCCGCGGTCGACGGCCATTACCGCGGCCCGCCCGGTGGTGGCGGCGACCGTCGGGACGCCCGCGTCGCCGAGCGTCGAGGCCAACAGGCCCGGGACAATCGCCCCCGGGGCGCGATCCGCTCGCCGGCGCAGGTCCGCGAAGCCCTGCAGCTCGGCCTCCGCACCCCCGGAGCCCGACTCCTGGCCGGCCTGCAGCGGCAGGCCGATGCGCAGGGGTGGCAGGTCGGTCCCGTACAGCGAGCTCCATGCGCGGGCGCCCTGGCTGATGTCCAGATAGGTCTGGCCCGCGGGGACTCGCCCCAGCCCGGCGCTGAGCAATCCCGTGGCCATGCCGTCGATCCGGCCGAGCCGCTCGACAGAGGTGTCGCGCGGCACGACGACGATCACGGTCGCCCGCGCGCCCGCGCCCACCGCGGGTTTCGCCTCAGACTGCGGCACGGACAGCAACCCCCACAGCAGGGCCGTCGCGAGCGCAGCCGCGATCAGGGCCCGCCTATACTCGATCGTCGATCCGGCGTTGTCGCCGCTTCTGCCCATGGCCGATCGCACCTTCGCCAAGTTCACCTTCTTCACGCTCGATCCGGCGTGGCGCCGGCTGCCGGACGACGAGCGGGCCCGCCACAAGCTCGAGTTCCTCGCCGCCTGCGAGGACTTCTCCGAGGATCGGTCGGTCCGCGCGTTCTCCACTGTAGGGACCCGGGGCGACGTGGACCTGATGCTGCTGTCGCAGAGCCCGAGCCTCGACGACATCCACACCTTCCACGTCGTGCTGGCGCAGAGCGGCCTGGCCAAGTGGGCGACGACCCCGCACAGCTACCTGGCGATGACCAAGCCCTCCCCCTACTCGGAGGAGCAGGCCCGGGTCGAGCTGTGTACGACCACGCGCAAGTACCTGTTCGTGTACCCGTTCTGGAAGACGCGCGGCTGGTACCAGCTGCCCGACGACGAGCGGATGAGGATCATGCGAAGCCACATCGAGATCGGCCGCCGCTACCCGCAGATCACGATCAACACCGCCTACTCATTCGGCATCGACGACCAGGAGTTCGTGGTCAGCTTCGAAGGAGACGAGCCGGGCGAGTTTCTCGACCTCGTGCAGGAGCTGCGCGGGTCGGAGTCGAGCTCCTACACGCTGCAGGACACGCCGATCTTCACGTGCATCCGGATGTCGGTCGCCCAAGCGCTCGACGCCCTGGACGGCGTCGCCCACAAGAGCGTCGCCCCCGATCGTGCGCTGGTCTGACGCGGGCGAGGGCCCGGATCGGGCCTGACCCCTCGGTATTGTGAGCACATGGCAATCGCCCTACACGAGGTCGAGCAGCTGATCGAGAGCGCCCTCCCGGGCGCCAGCGCGGAGGTCTCCGATTTGACCGGTGGCGGCGATCATCTGCGCGCCGAGGTCGTGGCCCCGCAGTTCGCCGGCCTCTCGCGGATCCAGCAGCACCGGCTGGTCATGGCCGCCGTGCAGGAGCGGATGGACGACGGAGCGATCCACGCCCTGTCGCTGAAGACGATTCCCCAGGAGGGCTGATGAGCACCCAAGGCGACCCAGGGCTGCGCGAGCAGGTCGAGGGCATGATCCGTGACAACCGCGTGATGCTGTTCATGAAGGGCACGCCCGACGCGCCGCGCTGCGGCTTTTCCATGCGCACGATCCAGGTGCTCGAGCAGTACGAGGTCGAGTACGGCGCGGCCGACGTCCTCCCCGCGCTGGCTCCCTTGCGCGAGGTCACCGCGGAGATGGCCGACTGGCAGACCTTCCCCCAGCTCTACGTCGGCGGCGAGCTGGTCGGCGGCTGCGACATCATCGAGGAGATGCACGCCTCGGGCGAGCTGTCGGGCGTGCTGGGCACCGACGCGAGCGCGCCGGCGCCCGAGCCCGCGGCCCCGGCCGAGGCTCCGCCTATCCAGATCGAGAACGCCGACGGCCCGTAGGCGGGGGTCGGACGGCTCTGCGGCGCGAGGCCTGGGGCTTCGCGGGTCGTTCAGCGGACGGTGACCACCCGGCGGACGCGGGATGTCCTGCCGTTGGCGCCGCGAACGGTGATGCGCACCACCAGGCGGGCACCACGCGCTCGACGCCGCGCTTTCGGGTCGCGCCGCGTACGCGTGAGTGCGCGCCGCACGGCGTACGCCGGCCGGACCTGGATCGTTCGCGTTCGCGCGGACCGCAACGCGAGCCGCCTGCTGCCGATGTTCGCGCTGCGCCGGCTGCGAGCCCGTATTCCCAGGCGCTTGGCGCTGTGCGCTCCAACGGTCACGGTCGCCTTGCAGGTAGCGCCCCCGGCGGCCCGGCAGCGAACGAGGACGCCGCGGCGAGCAAGCGTCGCCAGCCGAAGACGCCGCGACACCTGCACGGATGCCACGGGGGCACCGGTGTCCGGCTGCGAGCGAGGCGACGGGGCGGTGGGGCTGGGCTTGGGGGGCACCGGGGGCACCGAGCGGGCGTCCTTGGACGTACCGAGTGCGCGGGCGAGGTTCAGGCGCCCGCCCGACGCGGTGACGCCTGCGAAGGCGGGTACGGCATCGACGGTCGAGGTCAGCACCTGGCGGACCGACCCAGGCGCCAGGGACGGCGTCTTGGCCAGCAGGAGCGCTGCTGCCCCGGCGACGAAGGGCGTGGCCATCGACGTCCCCGTGTAGGAGCCGTGGCCCCCGCCGGGCAGCGTGCTCAGAATCGACTCACCGGGGGCGGCAAGGTCCACGGATGCCCCGCCGATGTTCGACGATGCCCACCTGTCATCAGCCGACGTCGAGGCCGCGACGCACACGACGTTGTCGGCCGGCAACGCACAGGGATACCGGGCGTCGTGGTCGACGTCGACGCCATCGTTGCCGGCTGCCACCACCACCACCGAGTTTGTCGCTGCCTCGATGGCCCGCTCTATGAGCTGCGAACGCTGGGGGCTGCCGAAGCTCGCGTTGATCACCCGGGCCCCGTGCCGGGCCGCGTAGGTGATCGCCTCGGCCGCTCCCACCGAGCTGCCTGTTCCATCCGGCCCGATGAAGCGAAGCGCCATCACGGGCGAGCCCCAGCTGACCCCGGCGACCCCGAAGCCGTCTCCGGCCTGGGCGGCGGCGATTCCCGCGACATGGGTCCCGTGGCCGCTTGGATCGTCGGGGTCTCGGTCACCCTCGTACCAGTCCCAACCCCGCCAGTCGTCGACCAGGCCGTTGCCGTCGTCGTCGAGGCCGTTGGTCTCCCGGCCGGATCCGGTCTCGCCCGGGTTGGTCCAGATCTTGTTGGCGAGATCGGGATGGTCGAGATCGATTCCACCGTCGACCACGGCAATCGGCGGAGCTCCCTCACCGCGCGTCACGGTCCAGGCGCCCAGGGCGCCGATGTCGGCCCCGGAGGTGGCGGTGTTGTGCAGACCCCACTGGCGGGAGAACAGGGGATCGATGCGCAGTGCGGAGGCCGTGACCGTGGCTACGGGCTCGGCGAACTCGACACCCGGCATCCGCTCGACCGAGCGCAGCGCGTTTCGGTCCGGGCCACCGGAGGCCATGTCCACCACTTGGGTGGGAGCCGCATCGGCCGGCAAATCGACCTGTCCGCTCAGCCGGCCGCCGACTGCCTGGCGTGCTCGCCGGCGATCGTCACCGTCCGCGGTCTCGCTGAAGCCGATGACCATGCCGTCCCGCTCGGCGGCGCCCGCCGATGCCTGGGCCGGCCCTGGCGCCGAGCCAACGCTCGAGAAGACCACAAGCCCCAGCCCCAGCATGCACGCCGAACCGGCCCGCCGAAGCCGGGGCCACCGACAGCGCGGCCTCGGGGCCGGCGTGGCTGACGCGTGCGGACTGTCGCCAGGGGAGGGGTGCACGCCCCGGGAAATCGGCGCGACCCGGTGCCCCGGGGCCCGCCTCCCCATGGGTTGGCCACATGTCCAGCGGACGGTCGAACATCCGTCCGGATCCCTTGCAGATCGAGGGGCGCTGCCGGATGGGGCAGCGGTCTACCATGGCCCGATGCTGTTCCGGCAGATCCTCCAGGAAGACCTCGGGTGCGCTTCCTACTTCGTCGCCGGTGACGGCAGCGCGGCGGTGGTCGACCCGCGGTGGGACATCGAGGTGTACCTGCAGCTCGCCCGTCTGCACGACGTGCGGATCGATCACGTCCTCGAGACCCACACCCACGCCGACCACGTCTCGGGCCACGGGCGCCTGGCCCGGTCGACCGGCGCCACCATCCACATCCACGAGCTGGCCGAGGCCGGGTACCCGCACGAGCCGTTCGCCGACGGGTGGACGCTGGAGCTCGGGGATGTCGCGATCGAGGCGGTGCACACGCCGGGGCACCGGCCCGAGCACACCGCGTTCGTGGTCTGCGACCGATCCAGGGCCGCCGAGCCGTGGGCCCTGCTCAGCGGGGACTCGCTGTTCGTCGGCGACGTCGCCCGGCCCGACCTCGCCGTCGACAAGCGCGAGGGAGCGGCAGCCATCTACCAGTCGCTGCACGAGCGGCTTTTCGATCTCGCCGACGAGGTGGAGGTGTGGCCGGGCCACCTGGGCGGCTCGTTGTGTGGCAGCGCCGGAATCGACGAGAAGACCTCCTCGACCGTGGGCTACGAGCGCCGGCACAACCGGATCATGCGCTTCGACTCCGAGCAGGCATTCGTCGACGACGCGGTCGAAGGCCTCTCCGAGCAGCCGCCGAACTTCCAGCGGATCGTCGAGCTCAACCGCGGCGAGCTGCTCCACGACCTCGGCGCACCCCGGCCGCTGGCCCCGCGGGCCGTGGAGGAAGCCCAGGCCGAGGGAACGTTCGTGATCGACGCCCGCACCCACGACCAGTTCGACGAGGCCCACATACCGGGGGCGATCAGCGCGTCGGCGTATGACACCGGATTCGCCACCAAGGTGGCGTGGGCCGTGCCGCCCGGGTCGGAGCTGATCGTGGTCGCCTCCTCCGACGGGTACGAAGCCGAGGCCGTCGAGCTGTTGGCCGCCGTGGGGATGCGGATCCGCGGGTACCTCGCCGGCGGCATGACCGCGTGGCGCTCGGAGGACCGGCCCGTCGAGCGGATCCCGAAGCTGACCCCCGATGACCTCGCCGGCATGCGTGACGAGGGCGAGGACCCGATGGTGCTCGACGTCCGGGCTCGCGACGAGTACGCCACCCAGCACCTGCCCGACTCCCGCAACATCCCCTACCAGGAACTCACCGAGCGCCTGGACGAGGTGCCGCGTGACCGCCGGGTGGCGACGATCTGCGCGGGCGGCAAGCGCAGCGCGCTGGCGGCGTCGGTGCTCCAGCGCAACGGCTTCGACGTCCTGCACGTGGCGGGCGGCGGGGTTTCCGACTGGGCCGAGCAGGGACACCCGGTCGAGGCCGGCTCCTAGCCCCCCGACGCACAACCGGGAAGTAGGACTTCCAACTTCCTACCGCCGCCGATCCTCGCTAGGATCGCGGCGTGCCGGTCCTGGCCACACAGGTCGATCCCCGCTCCGAGACCTTCCAAGCCAACCGGGAGGCGATGCTGGAACGCCTCGGCGAACTCGACGCCCAGCTCGAACAGGCCCGCCTCGGCGGGGGGCAGAAGCGCATCGACCGCCACCACGGCCGGGGCCGGCTACTGCCCCGTGAGCGGATCGAGCTGTTGTTGGACCGCGACTCCCCGTTCCTGGAGCTCTCCCCCCTCGCCGCGTGGGGCAGCGAGTACGAAGTGGGCGCGGCGGCCGTCACCGGGATCGGCGTCGTCGAGGGTGTCGAGTGCCTGGTCTCCGCGTCGGATCCCACGGTCCGCGGCGGAGCGACGAACCCGTTCACGCTGGAAAAGAGCCTGCGCGCCCAGGAGATCGCCCGCTGCAACCGGCTGCCGGTCATCGGGCTCGTCGAGTCCGGGGGCGCCGATCTGCCCCGCCAGAAAGACATCTTCGTCCCCGGCGGCGAGATCTTCCGCAACATCACGCGGCTGTCTCGCGAGGGGATCCCCACGATCGCCCTGGTCTTTGGCAACTCCACGGCGGGCGGCGCCTACCTGCCCGGCACCTCCGACTACACGGTGATGGTCCGCGAGCAGGCCCTCGTGTTCCTCGGCGGGCCGCCGCTGGTCAAGATGGCCACCGGCGAGGAGGCCGAGGAGGAGGCGCTGGGCGGGGCCGAGATGCACGCCCGGACCTCCGGCGTCTCGGAGTTCATGGCCGCCGACGAGCCCGACGCCCTGCGCCTGGGCCGCGAGATCGTCCGCAACCTCAACTGGCACAAGCGCGGGCCCGGCCCCACGCGTCCGGTGGCCGAGCCGGTCTTCGAAGCCGAGGAGCTGCTGGGGATCGCCTCGATGGACCTCAAAGTCCCCTTCGAGGCCCGCGAGGTCATCGCCCGGATCGTCGACGGATCGGAGTTCGACGAGTTCAAGCCGCTGTACGGCAACCAGCTGGTCACCGGCTGGGCGGCGATCCACGGGTACCCGGTCGCGACCCTGGCCAACAACGGGGTGCTGTTCAACGAGGACGCGCTGAAGGCGGCCCAGTTCATCCAGCTCGCCGACCAGATCGACGTGCCGCTGCTGTTCATGCAGAACACCACCGGCTACATCGTCGGCGAGTCCTACGAGCAGCGCGGCATCGTCAAGGACGGCGCCAAGATGATCAACGCGGTGGCCAACGCCGGCGTCCCGAAGCTGACCTTGATGATGGGCGGCTCCTACGGGGCCGGCAACTACGGGATGTGCGGCCGCTCGTTCGATCCACGGTTCGTCTTCTCCTGGCCCAACCACCGCACCGCGGTCATGGGGCCCAAGCAGCTCGGCGGCGTGCTGGAGATCGTCGGCCGGGCCGCGGCCGAACGCCGCGGGATCACCGTCGACGAGGAGGTCGTGCGTGAAGCGCGCGAAGGGGTCGAACAGCAGATCGAGCGCGAGTCCGACGCCTTCTTCGCCACCGGCCAGATGTGGGACGACGGGCTGATCGATCCCCGTGACTCGCGCACGGCGCTCGGCCTGTCCCTGTCGGCCTGCCACGGCGCCGAGGTCGCGGGCAGCCGCAGCTTCGGCGTCTTTCGGATGTGACGGTGGCGGGCGCGCTGACACGGGTGCTGGTGGCCAACCGCGGCGAGATCGCGCGGCGGATCATGCGTGGCTGCCGCGAGCTCGGCCTGGAGTCGGTGGCGGTGTTCTCCGAGCCCGACCGCGACGCGCCGTTCGTCGCCGACGCCGACCACGCCGTCGCGCTCGGCGGCAGCACGGCCGCCGAGTCCTACCTGCGCGCGGACACGATCATCGACGCCGCACACCGGACGGGCGCAGACGCCGTGCACCCCGGCTACGGGTTCCTGGCCGAGAACGCCGGCTTCGCCCGTGCCTGCGCCGACGCCGGACTGACCTTCGTCGGCCCCTCGCCCGAGGCCATCGAGGCGATGGGATCAAAGGTCCGCGCCCGGGATCTGATGGCGGACGCCGGGGTGCCGATCGTGCCGGGCGCCAAGCTCGGCGCCGACGCGGACGCCGAGGCGATCGGCGTGGCGGGCGAGCAGGTTGGCTTCCCGGTGATGGTCAAGGCCTCGGCCGGGGGCGGCGGCAAGGGCATGCGCACCGTCACCGACCCGGCCGCCCTGGCCGACGCGGTGGCCGGCGCCCGGCGGGAGGCCGCGAGCGCCTTCGGCGACGACACGGTCTTCCTCGAGCGCGCGCTGATCGATCCCCGCCACGTGGAGATCCAGGTCTTCGCCGACGCCCACGGCACCACGGTCAGCCTTCACGAGCGCGAGTGCTCGGTCCAGCGTCGCCACCAGAAGGTCATCGAGGAGGCCCCCTCCCCCGTCGTCGGCCCCAAGCTGCGGGCCCGGATGGGCGAGGCCGCGGTCCGGGCTGCCGAGACGGTCGGCTACGTGGGGGCCGGCACCGTCGAGTTCCTGCTGGCCGGCGACGAGTTCTTCTTTTTGGAGATGAACACCCGCCTGCAGGTCGAGCATCCGGTGACCGAGGAGGTGACCGGCCTTGACCTCGTGCGGCTGCAGCTGCTGGTCGCCGCGGGCCAGCCCCTGCCGCCCGAGGCGCGCGAACCCGCGCTGCGCGGCCACGCCGTCGAGGCCCGCCTGTACGCCGAAGACCCGGCGGCCGGCTACCTGCCCCAGACCGGCACCGTGCACCGGTTCCGCCCTCCCGCCGACCCGGCCCTGCGGGTGGAGACCGGCGTGGCCGACGGCAGCGAGATCAGCGTCCACTACGACCCGATGGTCGCCAAGATGATCGTCTGGGCTCCGACCCGGGCCGAGGCCGCCCGCCGGCTCGCCGCCTGCCTGGCCGCCACGGAGATCCACGGCCTCGTGACCAACCGCGACTTCCTCGTACGGGTCCTGCGCCACCCCGAGTTCCTCGAAGGAGCGATCGACACGGGATTCCTCGAGCGCCATCCGGTGGAGCCGCCGGACGACGGGAGCGAGACAGCGGAGGGCCCGGTGCCGCTGGGTGCGCCGCTCGCGGACGCCCAGGCGCGCCGCCTGCACGCCGCGGCTGCCGCGGTGGCCGGGCAGGCCGCCCGCCGCTCGGAGGCCTCGGCGCTCGCAGGCCTGCCGTCCGGATGGCGCAACAACCCTTCGGCCGACCAGCAGATCTCCTTCGAGATCGGCGACGACCCCATCGAGGTCGCCTACCGCTTCACCCGCGACGGGTTGCGGCTCGCGATCGACGGCAATCCGCTGGATTCGGCCCGGCTGCACGGGGCTTCAGCGACCGAGGTCGACCTCGAGGTGGCCGGGATCCGGCGCCGCTACCGCGTGCACCACGGCGGCACCGAGACATGGGTGGACAGCCCGCTGGGGTCCAGCGCCCTGACCGAGCGCAGTCGCTTCGGCGATGCCGCCTCCGATCTCGCCGGAGGCTCCCTGATCGCCCCGATGCCGGGCCAGGTCATCGACGTCCCAGCAACCGTCGGCGACCGGGTCGAAGCTGGCGACGTGATCGTGATCCTCGAGGCGATGAAGATGGAACACGAACTCACCGCGCCCGAAGCCGGAACCCTCACCGAGCTCTCGGTCGCCAAGGGCGACCAGGTCGACCCCGGCGCCGTATTGGCCGTCGTCGAACCCGACGAAGCCTGACCCCGGTTGGGACCGGCTCGCAAGCCCCGCAGTTGACGTTCAGGGGCCTGGGGGGGGGGGGGGGGGGGGGGGAGGGGGGGGGGGGAGAGGGGGGGGGGGGGCTGGGGGGGGGGGGGGAGGGGGAGGAGGGGGGGGGGGGAGGGGGGGGGGGGGGG
>JBPCPM010000148.1:0-2846 GCA_050999155.1 Solirubrobacterales bacterium | reverse complement strand
GGGGCTGTCTTGGTTTCTCGATGCCGAGCGGGCGGAGCGGGGGACGGCCCGCGAGACGGGGTTGGCCGGACGGCCTTCGGCGGCGACGCGCCTCTTGCGCAGGCGCCGCGGGCTGATGCCGCTGATGGGCGGCGCCGGAAGCCTCGCGGCCGTCCTGATCGCGGCCGTGGTCATCGTCCCCGGGGACCAGGCCTCCGAGTTCTCCGTTTCCGAACCGGCTCCGAGCGGCGACAGCGGGCAGGCCGCCGAGTCGCAGCCTGCCGAGCCTTCCGCCGACTCGACCGAGGTCGTGCCGCCGGCGGGGGGAACCGTGGGCGGCGACCGCGCACGGACCCGTTCGGCCGAACTCGAACTGGTCACCGACCCCGGAGCCGTCGGCCGGATCGCGTCGTCGGCGTCGCAGACTGTCGACCGCCGAGGCGGCATCGTTGTCACGTCAACGCTCCAGGAGGGCGACGGTGCCGAGCGGGCCGAGCTGGTGCTCCGCGTCCCCGAAGCCCGGCTGTCGGCGACGGTGTCCGATCTCTCTCGCCTGGCGACCGTTCGGTCGCGGCGCCAGGGCTCGACCGACATCACCGACCAGATCGCCGGCACCCGGCGCGGGCTCGAGCAGGCCCGGCGTGAACTCACCGCCGCACGGCGTCAGCTGCGCGATGCCACCACCGACGCGCAGCGGCGCCGAGCCCGCGACCGCGTGACCGAGGCCCGGACCCGAGAGGCCTCGCTCGAACGTCAGCTACGCGACGAGCGCCGTGGCAGCGAGAACGCCACCATCACGGTGACCGTGACCGACGGCGAGGACGAAGGCTCGTCGGCGGCCTCCCCGTGGGGGTTCGGCGATGCCGTGGCCGACGCCAAGCGCATCCTGCTTGTGACAGCCGGGGTCGGGGTCGTCGTTGCCGCGGTGCTCGTGCCGTTCGCGCTCCTGGGCCTCGGGGGCCTTGCCGCGTGGCAGCTGCGCGGACGGCGACACCGAGCCGCGCGCGAGCTCGCCCTCGACCGCTCCTGAGCTGCCCTCTACGATCCGCCGATGGGCGACTCCGGCACCCCTCCCGACGGCGACTCTGGCGCGCCGGCTCCCGCCCGCCCGGCGGCCGGCATCGTGTTGGTGCGGTCGGGGGCGTCGCACCGGTCGGCGGGCCTCGAGGTGCTGATGGTCCAGCGGACCTCCAAGGCCGCGTTCATGCCGGGCATCTGGGTGTTTCCCGGCGGCGGCGTGGAGGATGCGGACGCGGATGGTCCGGCCGATCGCTACGCCGACTGTGCGCTGCGCGAGCTCACCGAGGAGACCGGCATCGAGCTCGGAGGCGACCGCGAGCTCGTGCCGTTGTCGCGCTGGGTAACCCCAAAGGCGATCTCCCGCCGGTTCGACACCCGGTTCTTCGTTGCCCGGGCTCCGGGCCATTGCCGCCCGGTGCCCAACGGCCACGAGACGGTCGATGCCCGCTGGGTCCGGCCGGCAGCCGCGCTGGCCGACGAGGATTTCCCGCTGTCGTTTCCCACCGAGCGCGACCTCGAGTGGCTGGCGGGCCACGACAGTCCGCAAGCCCTGATCGAGGCGGCCCGCGGCCGAGACCAGGGGGCTGTGCAACCAACCATCTCCGACCGCGGCGGCGAGACCGTAATCGAGGTGGGAACGCGCTCGTGGCCTGTGCCGAAGCGGGGCGGTTAGGCACCGAACCGACGCAACTCCGCTGATCGCGGGCTGTTTGTATCTCCACGGTCGACGGCGGCCGCGACCGCCTGATCGGCTGCGAGCGCGTCACCCGCTGACGCCGCTGCCGGTTGCCTCGGGCCACCCCGGGGCGTAGGGTCGAAGGCGTGGCCGCCTCGAAGCTCACCGTCGCTGTGACCGGTCCGACGGGGGACATCGGACGGCCGTTCATTCGCGCCCTCGAGCAGTCCGACGAGGTCGGCGAGATCCGGGCGATGGCCCGTAGCGCCTTCGACCCCGACGAGCACGGCTGGGAGCGCGCCACCTACACCCAGGGCGACGTGCTGGACCGCGACGCGGTCGGCGAGGTCATCGGCGGGGCCGACGTCGTCGTCCACCTCGCGTTTCTGATCATGGGCGACAAGGAGCAGACCACCGAGATCAACATGGAAGGCTCGGGGAACGTGTTCGCCGCGGCGGTCGAGGCCGGCGTCCCCCGCCTCGTGTACACGTCCTCGGTCGCCGCCTACGGGTTCCACCCCGAGAACGAGCTGCCCCTCACCGAGGATGTCGAGGCCCGCGGGACCCCGGAGCACTCCTACTCCGAGCAGAAGGCCACGCTCGAGGGCCACCTGTGGGACGCGCTCGGGGGCTCGGACACCGACGCCTACGTCTTTCGCCCCAGCATCGTGGCGGGCCCCGAGTCGCTGCTGCTCATCGAGAACCTGCCACACGTCCGGATCGCCGGCCGCATCCCACCCGCGATCCGGCGGTTGTACTCCGGCATACCCATGCTGAAGCCGGTGCTGCCCGATCCCGGGACGCCGTTCCAGCTCGTGCACGCCTCCGACGTCGCGGACGCCCTGGTCGCCGCCACGGTCGGCCGGGGCGAACCAGGTGTCTACAACCTCGCTGCCGAGGGCGAGCTGACGCTGTCCGACGTCGCCGAGGAATTGGGGTGGTACGCCGTCCCCGTCCCCGACCTGACGGTGGACGTCGCCGCCGAGGCGATCTCGCGTCTGCCCTTCATGCCGCCCGAGCTCTCCTGGCTGCAGGCGTTCCGGACCCCGGTCGTGATGGATGCCTCGAGGGCCCGCGAGCCGCTGGGGTGGTCGCCCGACTACGAAGCGCGCTAGACCCCCGCCGAGGTAGTCCGCGGGGCGAGCGGCGAAGGTCTGCTGCCAGCAGCCTA
>JBPCPM010000134.1:0-8233 GCA_050999155.1 Solirubrobacterales bacterium | reverse complement strand
CCGTGGGCGTCGGTGCACACCACGGGCGTGCCGGCGGCCATCGCCTCCAACGGGGGCAGGCAAAACCCCTCGTGCACCGAGGTCTGGACGAACGCTCCGGCGGTATTGATCAGCTCGTTGACCTCGTCGTCGGTCGGCGACTCGATGTACCGCGCGCCGTGGCGCTCTCCGAGCTCCGGCTCGATGCCGAACATCCACAGCTCCGGCCCGGAGCCCATCGCCCGCCACGATTCGATCGTCAGCGGCAGGTTCTTGAGTGGGTTCGTCCGCCCGATGGCAAGGACGACGTCCCCCCGGCCCTCGACGTCGTCGAGGGGCCGGAACGTGTCGAGGTCGATGCCCGGAGGGACGAGCTCGGCGTCCAGGCCGAGCTCACGGAGCCGGTCGCGGTTCCAGGAGCTGATGGTCATGTAGCGGAACTCCTCGCGGTAGTTCGCGACCACCTCGCGCTGCATCAGCGGATTGTCCGGGTAGTAGGACGTCTCGAAGTCCTGGACGAAGAACACGGGGATGCCGCGGCGGACCGAGCCCTTCCACACAGCCGTTGCGGTGTTCCACCAGGTCGCCACCTTGATCGCGTCCTCGTCGGCGAGCTCGTCGGCGAGCTCGTCGTAGTCGTCGAATGTCCGTACCGCGACGTCGAGCTCGAACCAGTCCGGCTGGACGCCCAACGACCACAGCTGGGCGTCGTGACCGCGTTCGCGGAGCTGGTTGATGTGCTCGAAGATATCCCGGTGTCCGCCGCCTACGCCGGTGTCCTCGGTCACGTAGATGACGCGCAACCCGCCCTCTGGCGTGCCCACCGGCCGGTCGTCGAGCCACGCTCCCCAGCGCTTCCAGAACAGCTGCTGGGACGCGAGCTCCCGCTCACCCTGGGCGCTGCCGCGCGTCTTGGACTCATGGTGGGTCAGCATCGATGGCGGGTAGTAGAGGATCTCGAACCCCGCGTCCCAGGCCCGTAGGCAGTAGTCCATGTCCTCGAAGCCCATCCCGTACGCCTCGTCGAGATCGCCGATCTGCTCGCGGAGCTCAGCTCGGACGTACATGCAGGCGCCCGTGACGCCGAGGACCCGCCGGGCCACGTTCGCCGGTCCGTAGTGGCCTGGCTTGAACCGGTACCGGTGATCGAACCACTCCGGGGCGCCGAGGTTGCGGTAGGAGCCGGCCGACTGGATGGTTCCGTCGGGATAGGTCAGCTTGGGGCCGACGATGCCGGTGTCGTCACGCTGATGGGCCGCGTACTGCAGGCACTCCAGCCAGCCGCGGCCGGCCACGATGTCGCTGTTCATGATCACCACGTCGCCCTCGGCTTCGCGCAGGCCACGGTTGGTGTTCGCCGCGAACCCGAGCGTGTGCTGTCCCTCGATGAGCTCCGCCCCGCGCAGCCGGCGCAGCCGGCGGCGGACGTCCTCGGGGCTCCCGTCGTCGCAGACGACGATGCGCACACGCTTGCGGTCGGTGGTTCGACGGACGCTGCGCACCGCGGCACGGACCAGGGAGGGGTCGCCGTAGGTGGGGATGACGACGGTCACGGGCTTGGCGTGCTGCCGGTACCAGGCCATCGCTCGGGCGGCCTCGTTGCCGACGCCTCGGGCCAGGGTCCAGCGCCGTCCGGCAGGAGTGAACCGCAATGGAAACAGTGCGAGGCGAAGCGCCGTCTCCCGCCGACCGTGCCAGCGGTACGTCAGCAAAGCCCGGCGTGGCAGGTCGGCGAGCTGGCCTCCGGCGAACCGGCGCAGGCCCATCCGCGTCCGGATCACGGTGGCCGATGTCTGGCGAGCCGGTTTGGTGTCTGGGGAGTCAGGCATCGGGAGGGGGAGGCGGGGCTGCGGGCTGACGGATGAAGGTCGCCCGGCCCTCGAGCGACAGGGCTCGGCGCAACCACGGCGCCATGCGGTCGGACCGTGACCCGGCTATCGCGCCGGCGACCCGGACGCAGTGGTGCAGCAGCGAGCCCACGATACCGGTCAGTCGCTGGGGACCCGACGTGCCTCGGGCCGCCATCAGGCCGAGGTCCGCACGGGTGTTGGTGACGATGTACCGGGCAGCCCGTCGCGGATCGGCGCTCTCGACGTGGCCGTGGATCTCGCGGAGCCCGCGCCACTCGTCGAAGCACCGCCGAAAGTACTGTGCGCTCGAATAGTCGTGGGAGTGGAGAACCCCGGCCCGCGGGCAGAAGACCTTGGCGTAGCCGGCAGCGAGCATGTCGCGGGCGAGCATCTGGTCCTCGGCGTAGGGGACCTCGCGGAACGGCACGCGCTGCCACGCGGCTCGCGACACGCAGCCGTTGGCGCTGGTGAAGAAGGTCAGGTCTCCGGCGCCTTCTACGAGACCGACCGCGGCGCGGTCGACCTGATCGCCGCGCCGTGCCAGCGCACTGAAGTGGTCCTCCAGCTCCCGGGCGACCCACGGGCTGGAACCGTGGCGAGGGACGTAGGGGCCGTAGGTCAACGCCACGTCATCTGCCGCCCGGAAACCATCCAGCAGCGCCTGCAGCCAGTCGGTGGTGGCCGGGGTGGCGTCCTGGGTGAGAAACGCCACATGGTCACCGCCGCTACGGCTCATGAGGAGGTTGCGGGTCCCGCCGTGGGAGAAGGATCCGGGCGCGACGGGAAGCACGCGGGCCCCCATGCGGGCGGCGATGTCGGTCGACCCGTCGGACGACCCCGAGTCGGCGACCAGGATCTCGAGCGACCGATCCAAGCGCTGGTCACGGATGGCCTGGAGAATCTCGAGCAGGAATCGGGACCCGTTGCGCACCGGGATCGCGACGGTGACAGACGCTGAGCTCACCTGCGCCGGGTGACCGAGCGCGACGCCCGGAGCGGGCGCGTCAGCCGCCACGAGGTCGACGCCTCCATCTTCTCGACCTTGCCCCGGGCCTCCCCGAGCTGGCGCTCGGCCTCTAGCGCGCGGGCGTTCCACTCGGACACGAGCCGCTCGGCCTCCACGGCACGAGAGTTCCATTCCTCGACCAGGGCCGAGGCGCCCTCGTACTCGTCGTGCCAGCGGGCAGCCGTTCGCTCCGCCTCGGTGAGGCGCTCGGCGAGCTCGTGGGCCTCATGGACCCCGGAGAGGGTGGCCTGCGGGCGAAGCTCCGCATCTGCCAGCGGCCCGCAGACGGCGATCAAGTACAGCTCTGTTCCCGCGCGCCGCCCTTCGAGCTTGGTCGTCTCGAGGTCGAGGCCTGTAGACCCCGAGTCTTCGGCGAGGCCCGGCTCGTCCAAGACGGCCGAGGTCAGGTAGTTCTGCTGGAACAACAGACGCGGCCGGCCGAACCGCCGCTCGAGCATCGAGACGAACTCGTCGTGGGTGAATTCGCGGACGTGGAAATCGTTGTCGACGAGGTACTCATCCGCGTTGGGAGTGGAAATGACCAGGCTGCCCTCGGGCCGCAGGACCCGGGCGAACTCGGCAAGGGCGGCCTCGGGGTCCTCGACGTGTTCGATCGTTTCGAAGCTCACGACGAGATCGAAGGTGTCGTCGTCGAACGGGAGCGTCCCGATATCGGCGGTTACCGCCTCCATCTCGTGGTGCTCGGCCACATGGGCAACGGCCGCGGGGTCCACGTCGACCCCCACGACACGCTGGGCCCCGGCGTCGGCGAGCATGCGTGTACCGTAGCCCTCCCCGCACGCGGCATCGAGGACCGTCAGGCCCGTGACGAGCTGGGCGGCCAGCCGGTAGCGGACGAGGTGCTCGGCATGCACCAGCTCGCCGCGTTGCCGCGCCGGGACGAGACGCTCGCCGGTGGCATCGAGCATGCGGCGATCGTACCGGGGCGCCCGGGCTCGTCGGGACGCAAGACCCGAGACCGAAGGGGCGGCCGGCGGGTGTCCCTACAATCGGGCGTCGGCCCCGCGAACGCTCGCGTGGCTCCGGTCCGGGACGGGAGATCGGGGCACGAGCGCCAGGCCGCCTCCCATGACCGCCACCGTCGCCTGGCTCCTTTTCCCTGCGCTACTGACCGCCGTCGCGGTCGGCCTCGGCCTGCTCGCCCGCCGGCTGCTGCGCCTGGACCTCGCCTTGGTCCTGGTGCTGCCGCTCGGTGCGTGCGTGCACATCGCCGTGGCCTACGCGGCGTTCCGGCTGGGCGGGGACGCGGCCGTGGTCGGGCCGATGGTGCTTCTCGGCGCCGCGGCGGGCTGGATCGTCAGTATCCGCGCCGGGATCTCGCGGGCGGGGGGACGTCGCCTCGCCGTCCCGGCGCTGGTCGCCATTGCCACCTATCTGTTGTTCCTAGGTCCGGTCCTTGCTTCCGGCGATCCGACGTTCACGGGATACAACTTCGTCAACGACACCGCGGTCCAGCTGACCATCGCCGACCGGTTGGCCGAACAGGGGGCGGTGCCGCCGGCCGGGCCCGGCGACGACACGCGGAGCGCTGCCTACTGGGCGTACGCCTCGAACTCCTATCCACTGGGCACCCACGCGCTGCTCGCTCCGTACCGGGCGCTGCCCGCGACCGAGCTCATGAACCTGTACCAACCGCTCCTGGCCTGGCTGCTGGGGGCGGGCGCCCTGGCGCTGTGGTGGCTGCTGCGGCGGTCGGGCCTTCCCCCCTGGCTCGCCGGCGTCGGCGCTGCGGTCGCGGTCGGAGCCAACCTGACCTACGCCTACGCGCTTCAGGGCAACATCAAGGAGATCGGGGTCCTGTGTGCGCTGCTGACCACGGCCGCACTGGTTCGCCATCTTCTGGACTCCTCGCGGCCGGTCGCTACGGCCGCTGCGGTCGGGATCACGTCGGGAGCGGCCGTGCTCACGTGGCAGCTCGCGGCCGTGCCGATTCTCGGCGTGCTCGCCTTTGGCCTAGCTGGCTGGATCCTTGTCGGCGACTCCCGTAGGCTCCGAACCCGGCTTCCCGCGATCGCCGTGATCGGGACGGCGACCTTCGTCGTGGTGGCGCTCCCGGTCCTTGTCGGCGCGCTGACCTTCGCCAAGGGCGCCACGACGGGAGCGCTCGCAGATCAGCTGGACTTCGGTCAGCTGCGTCGCTCGCTGGAGATGATCCAGATCGGGGGGGTCTGGCTCGGGGGCGACTATCGGATCCCGCCGGAGTCCGGCCTCGCAGCGGCGACGAGCCGCATCTGTGACGTTGCCGTGCTCGTGGCGGCGCTGGGTGGCGTCGTTGCGCTCATCCGGCGGCGCGAGCCCGGCCTGCTCATCTTCCTCGCGGCGCTGGCCGTGGGGTGGCTGGTTATCGCCCCCCGGGCGTCACCGTACTCAGACGCGAAGCTGATGGCCGTGGCGTCGCCGGCCATCGTGGGGGCCGCCGTAATCGGCCTGTATTCCCTCCGACGCCTGGTTCCGGCCGCGGCCGCCCTGCTCGCCACCGGCCTCGCCCTCGCGGTGCTGACGTCCAATGCCCTTTCCTACGACGATGTCAAGCTCGCGCCCACCGCGCGCTTGGAGGCCCTGCGCAGCGTCGACCGGTATCTCGCCGATACCAAGGGCCAGGTCCTCGTCAACGAGCCGGAGGACTACGGCAAGTATCTCGCCCGCGAGTCGCCGATGGTCTTTCCCTACGAGGCACACACGCCGTTCCAGCTCGCCCAGACGCCGGTCTTCTACAACCTCGACGAAGTACCCGGGGCGAGAGGCCGGCGTTGGGCGGCGATCGTGACCCGCCGCTCGCCGGTGGAGAGCCGTCCGCCTGCCATCTACGTCCAGACGTTCTCGAACCGCTACTACGTCGTGTGGGAACGGCGTCAGGGCGAAACGCTGGAACGCCATATTCCGGCGGGCAACCGGTTTGAGCGCTCGGCGGTGCTTGACTGCGATACCTATCGAGATCTGCTCGGGCAGCCGGGCCGGCTTGTGGCGGCCGTCTCCCCTCTCGCCGAAACGCGGCCGCCGCAGCCAGAGGCTCCCGACTACTGGGTGGCGCACGAGACGATCGCCGAGGATGTGGTTCCCAAGGGACCCGAGCGCTTGGCCTATCGGTTTGACCTGCCGGGCGACCGCCGCTACGAGGTCTGGCTCCGCGGCAGCTTCGGACGCGAACTCCGTGTCTCGGTCGACGGCCGACCCGTCGGCGTGGCCGCAGGACACAACCCTCCGGGGCAATACGCCGATATCGGCTCGGTGGTGCTCGGACCCGGCCGCACCCACGAGGTTGTCGTGGACCGGGGCCAAGGGACGCTGGCCCCCGGAACCGGCTCGGCCGACCGCCTGGGGGCGCTCGTCTTGCAGGCTGCCGGAGACCAGGAACTCATCACGGTGACTCGCGGCAACGTCAGGGACGTATGTCGCCAACGGGTGGACTGGCTGGAGCTGCTTCGTCCGACCCGCGCGGGTCGGACGGTATCGTCGGCGCCCTGATGACGGCGCCTGTCATGAGCCCCCGGCAGCACCCGGTCTCGCAGATCAGGACCAGGCGGATCCTCGGGGTCGATCTCGCCATGACCGACTACCACGGCGCCATGGACTACATGGACGGCATGGTTGATCGCGGCCAGACGGGCTACGTCTGTGCGGTAGCCGTACACGGGGTGATGGTGGCCCAGAACGACCGCGAGATGGCCCGGGCTCTCGGCGGGGCAAGCCTCATCGTGCCGGACGGGATGCCGCTGGTGTGGGCGAGCAACATGCTCGGCGAGGGCCTCGACGACCGTGTGTACGGGCCCCAGCTGATGGCCCGCTACTGTCAGCGCTCGGTGGAAAGAGGCCATAGGCTCTGGCTGTACGGCGGGCGCTCGCAGCGGGCCCTGGGCGAACTGGCCCGGAGCCTGCAGATCCGGTACCCGGGCATCCAGATCGTGGGCGGCCACGCTCCGCCGTTCCGGGTCTTGACCCCCGCGGAGGAGCAGGGGATGGCCGACCGGATCAACGCCGACCGCCCGGATGTCGTGTGGTGCGGGATCGGGGTGCCAAAGCAGGAGAAGTGGATGGCTCGCATGCGTGGCCTCGTGGAAGCTCCCGTCATGGTGGGGGTCGGGGCCGCCTTCGATTTCATGGCCGGTCGGGTTTCGCAGGCCCCCACCTGGATGCAGAACCGCGGTCTGGAATGGACGTATCGCATCGTCCAGGAGCCCGGCCGCCTGCTGCCCCGGTACCTCTACTACAACCCGAAATTCCTGGCCGAGTTCGTGCGCCAGTACGGCCGCGAAGGGGGCCGGGCATCCCGGGTGCCCCTCGGGGAGGACTGAGACGCCAGCCCCTCGGCGGCCGGTGCTCCCACCGGTCCGAGAATCTCGAGGCCGAAAGGAGGGTTTGCGTTTACGCGAGCGCGCGACGGTTTCGGGCGGGTCGATGTGCGAACCTTGCAGGGCCGCCACGGGTTTGTGACGGTGCGCTGTACGCCGTCCTTGAGCCCGCTATCCCTCCGCAGGAGCGACCCATGTCCAGTTCGCGCCCAACCTTGACCATCGGTGACCGGGAAATCGGCGACGGCTCCGACTGCTTCGTCATCGCGGAGATCGGCCACAACCACCAAGGCTCGGTGGAGAAGGCCAAGCAGATGTTCCAGGAGGCCAAGCAGTGCGGAGTCGACGCCGTGAAGCTGCAAAAGCGCGACAACGCCTCCCTGTACACCGCCGACTTCTTCTCCAAGCCCTACGAGAATGAGAACAGCTTCGGACCCACCTACGGCGAGCACCGAGAAGCCTTGGAGTTCGGCCGCGCCGAGTACGAGGAGCTGATGGGCTACGCCGAGGATCTCGGCCTCATCTTCTTCGCGACGGCGTTCGACCGCCCGAGCGCCGACTTCCTCGCCGAGCTGGATATGCCCGCCTACAAGATGGCTTCTGCGGACCTTACGAACACGCCACTGATCGAGCACGTGGCGCAGATCGGCAAGCCGATGATCGTCTCCACGGGCGCCGCGACGCTGGACGACGTCAAGCGCGCGTACGAGACTGTCGCGCCGATCAACGACCAGCTCGGGCTGCTGCAGTGCACGGCCGGCTATCCGGCCGCCTGGAACGAGCTCGACCTGAGGGTCATCGAGACCTATCGCAACCTGTTTCCCGACGCGGTCGTGGGGTTTTCGAGCCACGACAACGGGATTGCCATGGCCACCGCCGCGTACGTGCTCGGCGCACGGATCGTCGAGAAGCACTTCACGCTCGACCGTGCGATGAAGGGAACCGACCACAAGTTCTCTCTCGAGCCCCAAGGCATGCGAAAGATGGTCCGAGACCTTCGCCGGGTCAGGGTTGCGTTGGGCGACGGGGCGAAGACCATGTACGGAACCGAGATCGGGCCAGGCGAGAAGATGGCCAAGAAGCTCGTG
>JBPCPM010000088.1:0-4398 GCA_050999155.1 Solirubrobacterales bacterium | reverse complement strand
CTGTCGAGGCGCTGCTGATCGATGACGTCACGCGTAGGTCCTACCTCGAGCGGAGTGGTCGGGTCAGGCGCCTCTTTGCCGCGATCCTGCCCGACCCCGCCGCGTCCGTCTGGGTTCGGACGGTGGGCGTTGCACGTAACCTTGCCGAGACGATCCGCTCGCTCGATCCGGCGCCCGATGTCTCGCATATCTCGGGGGCGGTCCAGGATCTGCTCGACCGCTCGGTGGGTGCCGAGGAGTACGTGATCCGAGCGGCCGGGGGAGAATCGCATGAGGCATCGCTGGTCGACCTCAACACGATCGATTTCGACGCTCTCGCTGCCCGACTGGCGGAGCATAAGCGAACTTCGGGCCAGCAGCTCGCTGGGCGGCTCAGGGGCCGCGTCGAAGCGGCCGCTCGGCGCAACCCGACCCGGGTCGACCTGGTCGAGCGGATCCACGAGCTGATCGAGCAGTACAACGCTGGCAGCCTCAACGTAGACGAGATGCTGCGCCGGTTGATGTCGATCTCAAGAGGCCTCTCCGAGGAGGAGGAGCGAACCGTCCGCGAGGGGCTCGGCGAAGCTGAGCTTGCCGTCTTCGACCTGCTCACCCGGCCCGATCCCGAGCTGAGCGAGGCTGAGCGAGATCAGGTCAAGCTGATCGCCCGCAAGCTGATGTCGCAGATCGAGGAGCGGCTGGTGCTCGACTGGCGCCGAAAGGCGGAGACCCGTGAGGCTGCCCGGGTGCTGGTCAAGGATGTGCTTGACGAGTTGCCCGATGCCTACGAGCCTGAGGTCTGGGAGCGCAAGACCGAGGTCGTCTTCAACCACATCTTCGCGAGCTACTACGACGACGGCACAAGCGTCTACGACGAGACCGAGGCCGCTGAGGGGTCGGTGGTCACGGTCGATCCGCAGCTACCCACCGACGCCGAGACGGCGATCGACGTAGAGCGCGTCAGCGCGAGCGAGCTCGCCGAGAAGATGAGCAACCCCGAGTTCGCCGCCCTGGTCGCCGAGCAGCTGCGAGGGGACGATGCGTTCTTCGCGATTGCGAGTGATGAGCTGATTGCTTCCGACGAGAACCACCGAGTCGAGTTCAAGGCGACGGCGCGATGGAACCTCGTCGAGGAGCGTAAGGACAAGCGCATGGAGGGTGCGGTCGTGAAGACGGTCGCGGGCCTGCTCAACACTGATGGTGGGACTCTGTTCATCGGGGTGGACGACGACCGCGCACCGATCGGGCTGGGGCAAGACCTGCCGCTCGTCAAGCCGCCGAACGCTGACGGGCTCGTCAACTGGCTAACCACGCATCTGATCAACGCCCTGACCCACACGCCTGTGATGCGGACCCGCGCGCGAATCGACGTCATCGACGGTTCCGAAGTCTGCAGGGTGGACATCGCCCGCTCCTCAGCGCCGGTGACTGCCCGAATGAGCGACGGCAGGGAGGCGTTTTGGGTGCGCATGAACAACAGCACGAGGGAGCTGCCGGAGGTTGAGCAGGATGTCTACGTGCGGGATCACTGGGCCGAGTGATGCGCGTCTTGGGCAGTTCCGCGCCGTAGGCTGGTTAGGCCCATGGCCTCGTCGATCAAATCGGTCTTTGCCGCTGCCGGGCTGGAGCCTGTCGGCTCAGTGCGGTGGGGTGACCGGATTCCGGCGCCACCTACAGGCTTGACGACCGGCGTGTACGCAGTGTCATCGGCTGATGACCCGGGCGCCTGCCGCACGAGCGGCCAGCCCTGTCCGGTCTCGCAGCAGGCCCTCACCACCCTTCTCGACGCCAGGCCGGAACTGCGTCTGGATCGGAAACGGCCCGACGCGCGGGCGCTCGGCAAACGCATCGGCGGTTTCTGGCTCGCCGAGGAGTCGATCCTCTACCTAGGACTGGCCGGGCCGCGTTCGAAGCGCGCTAAGAATGGCGAACTCCCGGAGCGAGTCCATGATTACTACCGGACGAAGCTTGGGGCCAGATCGCCGCACGCCGGCGGCTGGTTCTTGAAGATGCTGGCGAACCTCGACAAGCTGTACGTGCACTACGCCTACTGTGACCACGTGAACGAGGTCGAGCAGAAGATGCTTGAGGCGTTTGCCGACGGGGTTGCCGAGGAGACTCGGGAGAGGCTCGTGGATAGCGAGAGCGTGATGCCGTTCGCAAATCTCGAATTCCCACCGGGCAACCGAAAGAGGCACGGAGTGACGGGGGCAACAGCCCCGAGAAGCCGGAAGCCACGGCAGCGCCCGCAGATTGCCAAGCCCGCACCCGTTCCCACGAGAGCGAAGTCACCGACTTCGAGGCAACTAGACACCTCGGTCACGCAGATTATCACGGAGGGCGATCTATCGAGCGGAATCGTTCGGGTGCCGAAGGCCTCAAAGCGACTCTTCCCAAAGGCCAAGGGTCGCATCGATGTCGAGCTTCGCGGCGAGGAGCTTGGCGCTCGCCGATGGGATCCCCGGGTTGGGCCGGATCAGGAGCGTTCGGGCGTGATCGGGATCGGCAAGGCAGCCGCCGGTCGCCTCCGGTCGGGCGAGCAGCTCGTGGTCGAACGGATGCAGACTGGCGTGCGAATGAAGTAGCCCGTGTCAAACGAATGTCAAACGAACCGCAGCGAACCGGCCCGAATCCGCCAGCACCCGGCGGACCGACATTTACCGAATCCCGCATGAACAAGCCATTGGGCGGACCAGCCCGAACCACCCATCACTCCCACATCAGAACCCGGAGGTCGTAGGTTCAAATCGGGCCGGGTATCGGTCCTCGCTACCACCGACGGACACCTGATTCGGGATGTGAGTACCTAGCCGCGGCGATGCTTCGCTGAGGTTGCAGCACTCGTGCAGCGCGCTGAGCAGTAGCGCACTCCGCCCTTGCGGCGGTGCTGGTCGGCCTTGGAGCGTCCGAAATGACGGACGAACAGGCGCCCGAACCCCTTGCACCGGTTGTAATCGGCACCCTCCCGAATGTGGTTGTAGAGCTGCAGGCAGCAGATCGCGAACAGTGGTGGGTCCTCGACGGTCGGGTGGGGGTCGCCCGCGGTCGTAATCTCCTTGTATCGGGCCGGGCTCGGCGGAGACCAGTAGTTGACCCCCCATCCGTGGTAGGCCTCCTCGAGGCCGTCGCTGAGAGACTGTTGGCAGTTATGGCGCCAGCATGAGGCGGGTTGAGACGGTCGGCGCCGGCTTCGCAGGGGTCGGTGGTTCAGATCGGTCCGCCACGGGTAGGATGGACGCACCATGCGGTTCAGTCTCATCAGCGTCATCTACATCGTGATCGGGGTTCTCGTCGCGGCCGGGATCATCGGCAACGAGCCCAACTACTTCTCGGGGATGGACAGCCTCGAGGAGATCATCGAGATGCTCCTGGCCGTTTTCCTCTGGCCCTTGGTGCTGCTCGGGGTGGACCTGAACATCGGTGGCAACGGCGGTGAATCCCCTGGTGGCCCTGAAGGACAGGGCGGCGGCGGCAAGTAGCCGCCCACCGGACGGCGCCGCGGTTTCGCATTGACCCCAACTACGGAGTGGTCGCCATGCGCTCGCGCAACCTCACCACGGCGTTGGAGGGGAGCCCGGCGGGCCAGAGCATGATCGATCAGGGGCCAGGTCGAAGTCGTCCACGGCGAGGCCGTCCACGCCGCTGGGAGGCGTGGTTCCCGCTGGCATCACCGCGATCTGTCTCGGTGTAGGGAGTCCCCGGTGGACTGGCGGTGAGCAGGCGCTCGCCGCCGAACTGCCCCAGCTGCACTCGCGACTCCTCGGCCAGGTCGTGGTCGGCTCGGACGAAGATCTCGGAGTGGGACGGAGCTCGGCGCGGTGAAGGTCGGGGTCCTCGGTGCCGCTGATGCGCGGCAGCGCGACGTCCACCTCCCGGCTGCGGAGGCTGCGAATAGAGCACCGGTCTCAAAGCCTTGCATCAGAGCCGTTATCTCAGCCGTCGCTACGCGGTCAGGTCCAGCCGTGGCACCCCTCAGCCCGCCTCGTGGCCGAAGAGCTTCGAGAGGGTGACGAGCCGGTAGCCGCGCCGGCGGAGCTCGCGGATGACCCGCGGCAGCGCCTCACTGGTGGACGGCGCGTCCGGAGCACCATGCATGTGGAAGACAAAGATCCCCCCGGGACGCGCCTCGCGCACCACCTTCGAGACGATCACGCCTGGGTCCTTCTGGTATGCGTCACCGGAGGCGATTCCGTCGACGGCCTGCTCACCGCGTCGGGCGACGATGCGCAGATCGCGACGGTCGTGGCAGAGGCCGGGGAAGCGGAACCAGAACGGGCGCTCCCCCGTTAGCCGGCGCAGCATGCGCGCGGTGCGAGATACCTCCCTGCGCTTCGCCGAGTCGCGGCGGACCCGCGGCAGCCCGTAGCAGTTCGCGGTCCAGGCGCGGTGGTCGTAGGTGTGGTTGGCGAGTTCGAAGAG
>JBPCPM010000136.1:0-12258 GCA_050999155.1 Solirubrobacterales bacterium | reverse complement strand
TCGCAAGGTCCGGGTCGAGCGGCGCGTCCTGCCGGTCTCCAACAACCCGGAGAAGCGGGTTGCCGTGCTCGAGCGCGAGATCTGGCGGGTCGCCGTCGAGAACCTCGACTGGGCCGAGCAGCACGTGTGGGCTGCGCTGGCCGGCGCCCGCGTCACGACCAACCAGTGGCGCCGCGCGAAGGCGATGATCCAGCACGACTCGACCAAGGACCTGATGCGCCGGTTCCTGCTCACGGCGCTGCAGCGCAATCGCAACCACCAGTTGCGGCTCAAGGCGCTGACCGAGATCGCCGGCCTGCGTGATCCCGAGGCCTTCGACGACGCGATCGACATGGTCGGCACATGGCCCCGCGACGATCGGCGGGCCGGGACCAAGGTGCTGCTGCAGGCGCTGTCGGAGCGCCAGATCGGCCGCCGCGACCAGGCCCAGGCGTGGATCTGGCGGCTGGCCGGCTACACGAAGGACGTGCACGAGGAGTACTCGGTCCAGCGCTGGCCGGAGACCAAGCGCCTGCTCGGGCTCCTGGTCAACTCCTCGGGCCGCGCGCACGGCCGCAACGCGCGCCGCATCGTCCAGGCCGCACGCAAGCAGGACCGGCGACTCGCCGCGTCACTGCTGGCGGCCGCCTCGGCCCACACGCCCGAGGGCGAGGAGGTCCTGCGGGGCGCCCGGATGCGCACCGCCCGCAAGCCGTCGGCCGTCGCGCGTGAGCTGCTGCGCAACTTCCCCAAGAGCGGCTCGGCGAAGAAGCGTCGCCGCCGGCGCAAGAAGGGCCGCAAGGGCGTAGGGGACGCGACCAACGCCAACGCCGGCGGCAACGGCCAGCAGCCCCAGGGGCAGAAGGGCAACGCAAAGGCCAAGCAGTCGTCCAACGGCGGCGGCAACCAAGCGTCCAACGCCGGCGGCAACAAGCAGCGCTCCCGGCGGCGCCGTTCACGCCGGGGCAAGGGTTCGGGCTCCGGCGGGGACGACGGCGGCACCGCCGGCTCGCCGGACCGCGAAGCCGTCTGAGCGGGCGGGTCCGCGGCCGGGCCCGGACGGCGCGGCGTGCCGCCGGAACGGGCGGCTACTCCTGCGCCACGAGGTGGACCTCGCCGGCGTTGATGTTCGTGATCGTTTCCCCGGTCTCGACTCGCAGGCGGCCGTTGTCGTCGATCCCCGCGGCGGTCCCCGACCCTCCGTGCCACCGGACTTCGCGCCCTCGGAGGCCGTCGCGTTCGGCAAACGCCGCCAGCACGGCCTCGGTTGCGCCGGGGGCCACGCGGCGCTGCAGGGCCGTCAAGAGCACGCCGAGCAGCCGCTCGCGGCCAACGCCATGCCCGACCGCGGTGGCTCGCTCTCCGAGGCCGGGGTCCAGCGCCTCGGGATCGAGGTTCACCCCGATGCCCGCCGCCGCCCAGCCCTCTCCCGGCCGGGCCTCGATGAGCACGCCGCAGACCTTGCGCCCATCGATCCACACATCGTTGGGCCACTTGACGGCGCAGCGCACGGGGGCGACGGCCTCGATCGCCTCGCACACGGCGACCGGTACGGCCAGCGGGAGCAGCGGGCTGTCGGTGAGCCGCCGGATCAGCACCGAGCACAGCAGGGCCGACCCCGGCGGCGACACCCACGTCCGGCCCTGACGCCCCCGGCCCGCCGTCTGCTCGTCGGCGGTCACGACCGTCCCGTGGGGAACGGCCCGCGCGGCGAGCGTCCGCAGGCGCGCGTTGGTCGAGTCCGTCACGCGGTAGTGGCGCCGTGGCACGCCGATGCGGCTCACGGTCAGCTGCGGAAGGTGAGCCGTACGGTGTCGTCGCGGCCGGCGGCGAGCAGCTGGGCGGCGCTCGCGTTGTGGGCGGCGAGCCCGACCCGGCCGTTCGGGTCGCGGTAGACCAGCAGCTCGCCGTCGGGCACGTCCCCGAAGACGCGCCCGACCCGGGCCCCGATCGTGGTGCCGTTGACCGAGACATCGAGCGCTGCCCCGTCGTCGAGGTTCGCTCGGTCGAGCACCGCATCGTCGGCGTTCGTTGCGAGGTTGCCGCAGCGGTCGACGAGCAGGACCGTGAGGGTCACCGAGTCCCTGCCCTCGGAGGCGGGAGGAAACTGCAGGTCGGCGAGCCCGGCGACGTCGACCGGTGCGCCGAGGTCTCGGAGCCCGGCTCCGAGCGCGAGGTTCGCGGCGACCGGGGCAAAGATGTCGCGCCCCCGGAAGGTGGGGGAGGAAGGCTCGAGGCGGCACGGGGCCTGGGAGATCTCCACGGCATCGACGGCCCCGCCGGCCCGCGTGATCGCCGGGGCGAGCAGCCCGTTGTCGGGCCCCACGAACACGCGGCCGGCTCCCCCGGCGCGGACCGCGACGGCCCGGGTGTCGCCGGCGTCGACCACGGCCAGATACACCGAGGAGGGCATGTAGCCGATGGCGTGGGCCAGGATCAGCGCGCCGGCCCGGATGTCGCCCCGCTCGACCTGGTGGTCGAGGTCGATGATGCGGGTCCCGGGTCCGATGCGGTCCATGACGCCGTGGCAGGTACCGACGAAGCCGTCTCCGGAGCCGAAGTCGGTGAGGAACACGATGGTTGGGGGTGCTGTTCGCATCAGTCAGCCGGATCTGATGCGTGCCAGGCGGCGATCTGGATGCTCGCGTCGTGCAGCGAGCCCACGACGGCGTCGGCCTCGGCCAGCTCGTCGGCGTCGTAGGGCCCGGTGGTGACGGCGATCGCCCGGGCGCCCCCCGCTCGGGCACAGGCGATGTCGCGCGGCGTGTCGCCGACGACGACCGTCTGGTCCGCCGGCCACATCTCGCCGTTCACCGACGCGTGGCGGCGGGCAACGGGGACGAGGGCGTTGCGGTCCTCCTCGTCGGAGCCGAAGGCGCCCTGCCCGCGGGCGAAGAACCCTCCGAGCCCGGCGCGGGCCATCTTCTCGTGGGCGATCTCCTCGATGTTGCCGGTCAGCAGCGCGAGCGTGTCCCCGCGCTCGCGCATCGCTTCGAGCCCCTGCCGGGCTCCGGGGATCACCTGGTCTTCCAATCCCTCCGGGCCGTTGCGCGCGAAGTGCTCGATTGCCAGCGGCGCGAACCGCTCGAGGTGGATGGGGCCGTCGGCCTCCGGGGCCCCCACGAGCTCCAGCAGCTCGCGGGCGATCCGCGTGTCGGTGCTCCCGGGCACCAGGATCCGGTCGAGCGCCTCCACGTCAAGCTCGACGCCGAACCCCTCGGCGACGCCGTGCACCAAGGCGGCTCGGTGGGCGGCGGATCCTCGGAGCAGCGTTCCGTCGATGTCGACGAGCACGAGCATCAACCGGCGTCGACCGTGGCGCTCTCGGTCGTCGCCAGGTCGACCAGCGTCTCCAGGAGCCCGTCGATGTCGTGGCGGGCCGCCTCGGCGGCGACCTCGATCCCGAGCTCGTGTGCGGTCGCGCTGGTCACCGGTCCGATCGATACGACCCGGGGACCCTCGGGAACGGTTCCGGCGAGCGCTGTCTGGTAGTTGCGCACCGTCGAGGAGCTGGTAAAGGTGACGAAGTCCGCCTTGCGGGCCGCCGCCAGCTGGTCGTCCGTGGGGTCACCCGCCAGCGTGCGGTACAGCGGCACGACGTCGACGGTGGCGCCGTGACGGCGGAGCTCATCGGGCAGGAGGTCGCGGGCCTCGGCGGCCCGGGCGATGAGGGTGCGCTCCCCGGCCAGCCCCTCGGAAACCAGCGTTTCCACGAGCGACTCGGCGATGAAGCGTGGCGGGACGATGTCGGCCCGGATCCCGCGGTCGGCGAGCGCCTCGGCGGTCCCGGGACCGATCGCGGCCACCTTGACGCCACCGAGGGAGCGGGCGTCGGCGCGCGCCGCCTCCAGCGCCTCGAACAGCAGCTGCACGGCGTTGGCGCTGGTCAGGCAGAGCAGGCGATAGCTGCCGATTGCCGCGATGGCGTCCGCGACCTCGGCGCTGTCGATCAGCGGGTCGATCTGTATGGCCGGCACCTCGACCACCTCGGCCCCCAGCGTCTGCAGCCGGCGCACGAGCGTCGACGCCTGGGCCCGGGCGCGGGTGACGACGACCCGGCGGCCGAACAGCGGTCGCTCGTCGAACCAGCGGATAGCCTCGCGGCGCGCCACGACATCGCCCACGCAGATCATCGCCGGTGGGCGCAGCGCCGCCTCGGCGACCGTGTCGGCCACGGTGGACAGCGTCGCCGTCACGGTCTCCTGATCGGGATGGGTGCCGCGGCGAATCACCCCGGCCGGCTCGTCGGGGCTCCGTCCCTCGGCGATCAGCCGCTCGGCGATCGCCGGCAGGTTTCCTACCCCCATGTAGAAGCACAGAGTGCCCGGGAACGCCGCCAGCGCCTTCCAGTCGAGGGCGAGCTCGTCCTTCTCGGGGTCCTCGTGGCCGGTGATGAGCGCGACGGCCGAGGCGTCGGATCGATGGGTCACCGGTATCCCGGCGTAGGCAGGCGCGGCGATCCCGGCGGTCAGGCCGGGCACGACTTCGAAGGTCAACCCGGCGGCACGCAGGCGCTCGGCTTCCTCGCCCCCGCGGCCGAAGACGAACGGGTCACCGCCCTTGAGGCGCAGCACGCTGTGGCCCGCCTTGGCCTTCTCGACCATCAGCAGCTCCGTGTCGCGCTGGCTCATGGCAACGTTGCCCGGGGCCTTGCCGACGTAGACCAGCTCCGCGTCGGACCGGGCGTCGCGGAGGATGCCGTCGGGCAGCAGGCGGTCGTAGAGGATGACGTCGGCGCTGGCCACGAGCTCGCGGGCGCGGACCGTGACCAGCCCGGGATCGCCGGGTCCGGCTCCGACGAGATACACCGTTCCCGGCTCGGCCCCGCCGGGGGTACCGGAGCGTTCGCG
Organism: Solirubrobacterales bacterium; assembly: GCA_050999155.1. Classification (GTDB taxonomy): domain Bacteria; phylum Actinomycetota; class Thermoleophilia; order Solirubrobacterales; family 70-9; genus JBPCPM01. The sequence continues at coordinate 7,429 of JBPCPM010000136.1, read as the reverse complement.
CCGTGGGCTCACGCGTCGTCGACCTCCTCGGCCGCGCGCTGGAGCAACTCGGTGGCGCCGGCCTCGCGCATGCGGTCGCCGACCTCCTGGCCAAGTCCGGCCGGATCGTCGGCCGGACCCGAGAGGTCGTCGGTGACCCACTCGCTGCCGTCCGGCAACCCGGCAAAGCCCCACACCCGCAGGCGATCGCCGCCAAGCTGCGCGTGCGCGCCGACGGGGGTCATGCAGCTCGCGCCGAGCGTCGCCACGACGGCGCGCTCGGCCGTCAGCTCCACCAACGCCGCCCGGTCGGTGACCGCCGCTGCCCGTTCGAGCATCGCGGTGTTGTCGGCCCGGACCTGCAGCGCGAGGCTGCCCTGTCCGGGGGCCGGGACCATCTCCGACGGGTGGAAGGCAAAGCTCGCCTCGTTCTCGCGACCGAGGCGCCGCAGGCCGGCCAGCGCGAGCACGATGCCGTCGAACTGCCCCTCGGCGAGCTTGCGCAGACGGGTGTCGACGTTGCCCGCCAGGGCGCTGACCTGCAGGTCGGGGCGCCTGGCTCGCAGCTGCGCCTGGCGCCGCAGGCTGGAGGTGCCCACCCGTGCCCCCTCGGGGACCTCGTCGAGCGAGCCGGCGCTGCCGCACCACGCGTCCCGCGCGTCCTCGCGGGCAGGGACCCCGGCGATCCGCAGGTCGTCGGGCAGCTCACCGGGCACGTCCTTGGCCGAGTGCACGGCGAGATCGACATCCCCGGCCGTGACGGCCTGCTCGATCTCGCGGACGAACCGGGCCTTGTCGTTGGGCGCGCCCGCTCCGCCCGTTCCGCGGGCGGAGCCCTCGTCGCCCGAGGTTCGGATCACCACGAGCTCGGCACCGCCGAGCAGCCCGGCGGCCCATTCGGCCTGGGTGAGCGCCAGGACGCTGCCGCGGGTGCCGATCCGCACGGGGTCAGCCACCGGGGCGCCGCAGAGGCGTCACGGTCGCCTTGCCCTCGCTCTCGGCGGCGCTGGCCACGTCGAGCCCGAACAGCTCGCGGATCGCCTGCAGCTGCACGTAGGCCTCGTCGGAGCCCGAGGAGCGCTTGAGGCGCAGCGTCGGCTCGTGCAGGAGGCGGTTGACCAGCGAACGGGCAAGGCGCCCGATCCGCTCGCGGTCGGCGTCGCTGGCCGACTCCCAGCGGCCGTCGTTCTCGGCCAGGACGTGGTCGACGATCGCCTCGGCGCGGTCGCGCAGCGCCGAGATGGTGGGTGTGACCGAGAGGCCATCGAGCCAGCGCTCGAACCGCCCAAGCTCGGCCTCGACCAGCTGCTCGGCGGCGCGTGTCTCGCCCTGGCGAGCGCGGGCGTTACGCTCGGCCAGCGCCTGCAGGTCGTCGAGATCGCGCACGGTGACGCCGGGGACCTCGCGGCAGTCGGGGGCCACGTCGCGGGGGACGGCCATGTCGATGAGCAGCAGCTCGCGCGTGCCTCGCTCGCCCATGACGACCTCCAGCTCGGGGGGCTCGACCAGCTGGTGGGGCGACGCGGTGGCGGTGAGGACGATGTCGGCGCGGACCAGTTCGCTGGGAAGCTCATCGAAGCGCACCGCACGGCCGCCGAATCGCTGGGCAAGGCCGATTGCCCGGTCGTAGTGGCGGTTGGCCACGAAGACGGCGCGCGCCCCCCGGGCGGCGAGCGAACGGGCGGTCAGCTCCGCGGTCTCGCCGGTGCCGACGATCAGCACCGAGAGCTCGGCCAGGTCCCCGTAGGCCCGCTGGGCCAGCTCGACGGCGACCGACGAAACCGAGATCCCCCGGCGGCCGATCTCCGTCTCCGTGCGGGCTCGCTTGCCGGTTGCGAGCGCTCCGCGGAAGAGGCGGTTGAGCACGGGGCCGGTGACGCCCTCGACGAGCGCGAGCTCGTACGCGCGCTTGACCTGGCCCTGGATCTCGGTCTCCCCGAGGACCATCGAGTCCAGTCCCGAGGCGACCGAGAACAGGTGGCGGCTGGCCGCCTGGCCGTGGTGGGAGTACAGCTGGGGGACCAGCTCGGTCGGGCGCAGGTCGGCCTCGCGGGCCAGCAGGGTCAGCGCCTGGCTCTCGGCCGGGACCGGCTCGGCCGTGTGCAGGTACAGCTCGGTGCGGTTGCAGGTCGAGAGGATCACGGCCTCGTGGACGGCCTGCTCGGCGCACAGCTCGCGCATCACCCCGACGGCGCGGCCCTCGGGGAGGGCGAGCCGCTCGCGGAGTTCCAGCGGGGCGGTCTTGTGCGAGACCCCGAGGCAGAGGATCTCGTTCATCGAGCGCCCTCGCTGCCGACGGGCTCGCGCTCCGGCGGTGTCGCGGCCGGTCCGGGCGCGGAGGGGCCGGCCTCCTGGACGGCGTCGGCCAGTTCGGAGAGGTCCCGCTCCATCCGCGCGACCTTCGCGGCCATGATCGCCACGTACAGGAGCACCAGGGCCAAAAACACGAGGTAGGCCGCGGCGACGTAGGGCCCGGCGTCGTCGAGGGGCAGCGCGACCATCAGGCTCCGCGGCCGGGCGGCACCGGGGCGATCCGAGACGCCGGCCCCCCGGTCGCTTGGTCGATGTCCAAGCGCTCGGCCAGCGTGCGCTGCAGGCGGCGGATCTGGCCGGAGGCCATCTTGGCCGACATTTCGAACCGGGCCAGGGCGACGAACATCAGCACGATCCCGGCCAGGCAGACGGCGAAGGTGAGGGCCATCGATCCGGGCAGGGTGGCGCCTGCGCTGGTGAACACCCGGGGGTGTACGAGGCTCTCGGCCAGCCTCACCGCCATGAAGTTCAGCGGCACGAAGGCTCCGGCGGTGACGGCGAAGACCGAGGCGTACCGGGCCTGGCGCTCCCGGTCGGGGATCGAGTAGCGCAGGGGGTAGTACGTCGCGTACAGCAAGAAGACGATCAAGAAGCTGACCAGCGTCGGCTCTTCCCACACGAACCAGGAGCCCCAGGAGGCCTTGGCCCAGATCGAACCGGTGATCAGCACGGCCACCCCGAGGATCACCGAGTGGTGGATGTACACGTACGAGCGCAGGTCGTAGGTGGAATCGCCGGTGCGCAGGTGGCGGATCGCGAGGATCCCGCCCCAGATGAACCCGCCGAGCGCCGTGATCGCGATCGGCACGTGCAGGTAGAAGATCTTCTGGATGAAGCCCTGGTCGGCGTCCAGGGGCGCGTAGAAGAAGGCAAGGGCGAACCCCGCGGTTAGCGTCACGGCGGCGGCGAGTGCGAGTGTGCGAAGGCCCTTCCCGTACATGGTGCAGGTCCGGCCGCCGCCCGGAAACCGGTTTTCCGCGCCCGGGGGGCGCGGGGTCAGTCCTCGACCACGTAGTCGAAGACCGCCCAGGCGATCAGCGAGACGACCATATCGTAGAGGCCGATCACCGCCAGCCACGTGGCAAAGCGGTCAAACGACGGTCCGGGGTCGGCCAGGATCGGGCCCAGGGCGCTGGCCGTACCGATCACCAGCGGGGTCAGCATGGGCAACAGCAGCAGCGGGACGATCAGGTCCCGGGCCCGGGTCTGGACAGCCATCGATGCGATCAGCGCCCCCGCGGTGGCCAGGCCCAGGTCCATCAGCACGAGGACCCCGAACGTGGCCGGAAGCGCCGCGGGCCAGTCGTCGAGGAAGAAGATCGCGAAGGCCGGCACGGTGACCAGCTGCACGGCGAGCAGATAGATGACCAGCGCCGCCACCTTGGCCCCGAGCACGGCGGTCCTCTCGATGGGCGCCAGGAGCAGCCCCTCGAGGCCATGCTGCTCGCGCTCGGCGACGAAGACCCGGTTGATGGCGAGGATCGCGGCGAAAAGCAGGGTGACCACCAGGACGCCGGCGGCCAGGTCCCCCTCGAGTCGGGTGCGGTCGAGCGCGAAGCGAAAGACGACGAACACCGTGACCGCGAAGATCGCCATGGCGGGGACCGACTCCAGGGTGCGCAGCTCCACCCGCAGGTCCTTGGCCAGGATCGCGCGCAGCGTCGCGAGCGTGCCGGGCGGCGTCTGGTCGGCGGCGGGTCCGCGGCTCGCGGCCCGGTCGGCCGGCACCGACGCGGTCGAGGGGGCCGGGCCGCTCACCGGGGGCCACCGGCGTACGCGTCGGCGACCAACCCGCGATCAAGGCCGGCGGTCCGGCCGCTGTGCAGGGTACGCCCGCCCGGGCCCAGGACGAGGACGTGGTCGGCGTCCGCGAGTCCCGCCTCGATGTGGTGGGTGACGTGGATCCGGGTGCGGTCGGTGGCCGGCCCGATCAGCGGCGCCACCAGCTCGGCTCCCCGTGGGTCGAGGTGCGAGAGGGGCTCGTCGACGAGCAGCAGGTCGGGGTCGTGCACGAGGGCACGGCAGACCGCCAGCCGCTGCAGCATCCCCCGCGACAGCTCGTCCACCCGGTCGTCGGCCCGGCGTCCCATCTCCACCCGCTCGAGCAGCCAGGCGATCCGCGCATCCGCAGTCTCCGCACCGAGGCCGTGAAGGGCCGCGTGGAAGCGCAGGTTCTCGCGGCCGGTGAGGTCGCGGTACAGCAGCGGCTGGTGCCCGAGGAAGCCCAGACGGCGTCGAAGCTTCCAGCCGTCGCGGGGCAGGTCGCAGCCGAGCACCGTCAGCTGCCCTGCCGTCGGGCGCAACAACGTGGCGCATATCCGCAGCAGGGTCGACTTGCCGGCGCCGTTGGGGCCCAGCACCGCCAGCGAGCCCCCCGCGGCCAGCTCGAGGTCGACGTCGCGCAGCGCCCGGCGCTCGCCGAAATCCCGGCACAACCCGCGCAGGGCGACGGCGGGCTCAGCCATGGCGGTCGCTCGTCCCGCGCAGCAGGGCCAGCGCGTGGGGCAGGCCCTCGGCCAGCGCGCCGAGGCACTCGTCGATCGCCTTCGGGTTGCCCGGGAGGTTGACGATCAGCGTCCGGCCCCTGACCCCCGCGGTTGCGCGGGACAGCCACCACATCGCGGTGGCCTCACGCGAGGCCAGCCGCATCGCCTCGGCGACGCCCGGCGCCTCGCGGTCGATCACGTCGCGGGTCGCCTCCGGTGTCACGTCGTCGGGGGCGAAGCCGGTTCCGCCGGTGGTCGCCACCAGGTCGACCCCCGCGGCCGCCCAGTGCACGAGCCGCCGGGCGATCTGGTCGCGGTCGTCGCCGATCAACTCCTGCGCGACGACGGCGAGGCCGAGATCGGTCAGGGCGTCAGCCGTCGCCGGGCCGCTGCGGTCCGGCGCCTCGGCGCCCGCCGCCCGGGAGCTCGAGATCGTGATCACGACCGCCCGCCCGGAGGGCGTGCGGTCGCTCACGGAGCCTCCCGGTGCCAGGTGCCGGAACGGCCGCCCTGCTTGCTCACGAGCGCCACCTCGCCGATGGTCACCCCACGTTCGAGGCCCTTGACCATGTCGTAAACGGTGAGCGCCGCCACCGAGGCCGCGGTCATCGCCTCCATCTCGACACCTGTGGGCCCGGTCGTGGCGGCGGTCGCCTCGACGGTCACGGTGTCGGGGCCAATGGCGAGGTCCACGTCGATGTGCGAGAGGGCGAGGGGGTGGCAGAGCGGGACCAGCTCGTGGGTGCGCTTGGCCGCCTGGATGCCGGCGATCCGCGCGACGGCCACGACATCGCCCTTGGGCCCGTTCCCGTGGCGGACCGCCTCGGCGGTTGCGGGGGCCATGTGCACGGTGGACCGCGCGACCGCGCGCCGCTCGGTGGCCGGCTTGGCCCCCACATCGACCATGCGTGCCGAGCCGTCTGTGTCGAGGTGCGTCAGTTCGTCCATGGCGGCGAGCGTACCTCCCGTCTCGTTCGGACCCGCTGGCATTCAAGTGTCCGGCTGATCGCGACGACACCTCTGGGTATGTCCTTGGCAACAGGGAGTCGTGCCGCCGCGTGGGCGGTCCTCGGGCTGACCGTGCTCGGCGTCGCTGCGCTGCTCGCGGTGCCTGCCCTGCGGATCCCCGTGATGGTTGGAGCGCTCGTGTGCAACGGCGTGGTGGTGGTGCTGTGGCGGCATTCGGCGGAACGAATCCACCGGCAGAACGCCTACGCCGGGCACCAGGCGCTCCACGATCCCCTGACCGAGCTGCCCAACCGCCTGCTCTTCCACGACCGTCTGCAGCAGGCTGTCACCGGCGCCGCCCGCCGGGGGACCCAGGTCCCCGTGGCCGTTGTCGACCTCGACCGGTTCACCGACATCAACGAGGCGCTCGGATACGACTGCGGCGACGTGCTGTTGCACATGGTGGCCCAGCGCCTTGCCGAGGCGCTGCGGGGCAGCGACTCGGTAGCCCGGCTGGGCAACGACGAGTTCGCCGTGGTCCTCCAGGACCTCGACTACGACAGGTCGGCTGTCCGTGCCGGGCGCCGGATCGGCGAGGCCGTCGCCGGCCGGTATGAGCTCGACGGCGTCGCGGTGGAGATCGAGGTCAGCGTGGGGGTCGCGCTGTTCCCCGACGACGGCTCGGACGCCGAGACGCTGCTGCGCAAGGCCGACGTCGCCCTCCAGCACGCGAAATCCTCCGGACACCTCGGGGTAGAGCTCTACCGGCCCGAACAGGACGTCGGCCCGCGGGATCGCCTCGAGCTGGTGGCCGACCTGCACCGCGCCCTGGAGCGCAACGAGATCCTCGCCCACTTCCAGCCCAAGGCCGACATGCACACCGGCGAGATCGTGGGCGTGGAGGCCCTGATGCGCTGGGACCATCCGACCCGGGGCCTGCTGTACCCCGACACCTTTCTGTCGGCTGCCGCGCAGACGAGCCTCATGCACCCGTTGACCCTGCGCATGCTCGAGCTGTCGCTCGGTCAGCTTGCCCGGTGGCGGGGCGACGGATGGCCGGAGCTGACGATCGCCGTCAACCTCTCGACCCGCGACTTCCACGACCCTGAGCTCGTCTCCGAGATCCAGCGCAGCCTCGAGCTCCACGGCCTTCCGGCCTCGTCGCTGGAGCTGGAGATCACCGAGACGACGATCATGGATTCCGATCGCGTGGCCGAGGCGCTCGCCGAGCTCGGTGCCCTCGGCGTCGGCCTGGCTGTCGACGACTACGGGACCGGCTACACGTCGTTGTCGTGGCTCACCGACCTGCCGGTGACGTGCCTCAAGATCGATCGCTCGTTCGTGGCGGGGGTGGCCCGCTCGCGCGACGAGGGCGTGATCGTCGCCTCGACCATCGAGCTGGGCCGCAACCTCGGGCTGACCGTCGTCGCCGAGGGCGTCGAGGACTGCGGGATGTGGCGGACGCTGGCCGAGATGGGCTGCGACGAGGCGCAGGGGTTCGGGCTCAGCCGACCGCAGCCGGTGCGGGAGCTGACCGCGTGGATGGTGTCCTACGAGCCGAGCCGGTGGTCGGCCGGAGACCCCGAGACCGCTTCCTGAGCCCCGCCGTCCGCTCCGCGGACCGCCTCCACCACCGCGTCGATGGGCGGATTGTCCGCCGAGTTGGCGCCGTAGTGGGCGAACACCAGCCGGCCGTCGGTGCC
>JBPCPM010000175.1:0-12458 GCA_050999155.1 Solirubrobacterales bacterium | reverse complement strand
GCGCCCCCGGTGGCCGTGGGGCGCGTGCTCGGCGCCCCGCCCCGGCCTCCCCCTCAGACCGCGCTATCCCACCTCGATTTTCGTGACCTTCAGCTTGCGCTTGGGGCCACGAGGGGGCTGCACTTCTACGACGTCGTTGCGGCTGTGGCCCAGGAGAGCCTTGCCGATGGGCGACTCGTTGGAGAGCTTCTGCTCGGCTGGGTTGGCCTCGGCGGAGCCGACGATCTGGAACTTCTGCGACTTGCCGGAATCCTGGTCTTTGATGTGGACGACGGCGCCGACGGAGACGGTGTCGGTGTCGATGTCGCCCTGCTCGATGACCTTGGTACGCCGGAGCCGTTCCTCGAGCTGGGCGATCCGCTGCTCGAGCATCGCCTGCTCGTTCTTGGCATCGTCGTACTCGGAGTTCTCGGAGATATCCCCGAACTCCCGCGCCTCCTTGATCCGCTCGGCGACCTCGCGTCGCCTCACGGTCTGCAGGTCCTTCAACTCGGCCTGAAGGTTCTCCAGCCCCTGGGGTGTCAGCACCTCTTCGCGCGCCACGGTTCTCGATCCTCTGGGTGGGGGCAAACAACAAAGGCCCGAGGCGGCGGGCAACGGCCACACCGAATCGAGCGAGCGCGCCAGTATAGCGAGGTCGGACCGCGGCCGAAAGCCCTCGCAAACGGCTACCCGGCTTACCTTTTTCTTCGTCCCCGCCCGCAGGCACCGGAGGCCACCACCGACCGGCGACCGGCGCTCCGGAGCGGGCCCGCTCAGGCCGCGACCGGCACGGGCTCGGCGACCATCTCCCGCAGGCGGCGCCGCGGTTCGTCGGTGTCGTCGAACTGCTGGAAGGCGGCGATCACGGCCTTGGGCTCGCCCATCCGCTCCAGGTACCACGGGTAGAACCGCCGCAGGTACCGGGCGGCGCGGGGCTCGCCGAAGTGCTCGACGGCCCGGTCGATGACCCACAGCAGCTCGCCGACGATCTCCTCCCGGCCCGCGGGACGGTCCCGGCGGCCGGTCAGCTCGCCGAAGATGAACGGGTTGCCGAACGAGCCGCGGGCGATCATCACCGCGTCGGCGCCCGAGGCCGCGTAGGCGTCGCGGGCCTCCTGGGCGCTGTGCAGGCCGCCGGAGACGATGAGCGGGATATCCAGCCGCTCGCCCAGCCGGTGGGTCAGCTCGTAGTCGGGGGCACCCCGGTGATGGACCTTGGCGTGGCGGGGGTGGAAGCCGATGGCGGCCACCCCGGCGTCGGCGGCCAGTCGCACAGCCAGATCGAAACCGCGCGTGTCGCCCTCGTAGAGCCCCGAGCGCAGCTTGACGGTGACCGGCAGGCCTCCCCCGCCCTCCACCGCCGCCCGCGCGACCGCGACGGCCAGGTCGGGCTCACCGAGCATCGCCACCCCCGAGCCCGTCTTGCAGACCTTGGGCACCGGGCAGCCCATGTTGAGATCGATCAGGTCCGCCCCGGCCTCCGCCACGGTCCCCGCCGCCGAACGCATGACGTCGGGGTCCTGGCCGAACAGCTGCACCGAGACCGGGTGCTCGTCGGGGTGCACGCGCAGCATCTCGCGCATCGTGCGCTCGTTGCGGTGGTGGATGCCGAAGCTGGAGACCATCTCCGAGACGGCAAGGCCCGCGCCGTGACGGCGCGCCTGCAGCCGCACGAACCAGTTGCCGATCCCGGCGAGGGGGGCGAGAAGCACGCGGTTGGCGAGCTGGACGTCCCCGATACGCAAGGGGGCTGTCAGCGGGGGCTGCTCAGGCATTGCGCGCGTGCAGCAGCTGCAGGCCGGTGAGGGTCAGCAGGTCGTCGACCTCGTCGATCGCCGCGCAGTGCGGGACCACCGTGGCGGCCAGGCCCCCGGTGGCGATGAACCGCATGTCCAAGCCGACCTCCTCGCTGACGCGCCGCGCGATGGCGTCGATCGCGCCGGCGAATCCGTACATGACTCCCGACTGGATGCTGGCCTGGGTCGTCTTGCCGACCACCGAGGCCGGGGCGGCCAGGTCGATGCGCGGCAGCTTGGCCGCCCGCTCCGACAGCGCCTCGAGGGAGATCTCGATGCCGGGGGCGATCACGCCGCCCAGGTACTCGCCGCCGGCCGAGACGACGTCGAAGGTGATGGCCGTCCCGAAGTCGACCACCGCGCAGGGTCCTTTGAAACGATCGTAGGCGGCCACCGCGTTGACGAGGCGATCAGCACCGACCTCGTGGGGGTTGTCCATCCGGATCGGCATCCCGGTCCGCAGCCCCGGAGCCACGATCTGCACCTCCCCTCCCAGATGACGCTCGGCCATCTGCAGGTACTCGGGCCCGAGGCGAGGCACGACAGAGGAGACGATCGTCGCGTCGATGTCCTCGAAATCGATCCCGCTGAGGCCAAGCAGACCGCGCACCACCACGGCGACCTCGTCCCCGGTGGCGGCGCGGTCGGTGGCAAACCGCCAGTGCTCGGCCAGGCGTGAGCCCTCGAAGACCCCGATGTGGGTCTGGGTGTTGCCGACGTCGAGCGCGAGAAGCATTCGCCCATTGTCCCGCAAGAGCGCTGCTGGCGTACGATCTGCGGCCATGACGGCCACCCTTTTCGTCATTCCGGGCTCCCATCCGTGCTGGACGGCCCGGCTCGCGCTCGACAACGCGGGCGTCGACTACCGGCGGATCGACCTGCTGCCCGTCGTCTCCCGCGGGGTCCTCACGGCGGCCGGGTTTCCCACCGTGACCGTCCCGGCGATGGTCGTCGACGGCGAGCGCGTGCAGGGCTCACGCGAGATCTGCCACTTCCTCGATCACACCCGTCCCACGCTCACCCTGCTGCCCGAGGATCTCGAGCGGCGCACCCGGATCGAGGAGATCGAGAGGTGGGGCGACGAGGTGCTGCAGCCCATCCCGCGGCGCCTGAGCTGGTGGTGTCTGACCAAGGACATCGAGCCGCTGCGCAGCTACACCGACGATGCGCGCCTGGGAATTCCCATCGGCCTGGCCGTGCGCATGGCGCCACCGGTCGCGTGGGCCTCCAAGAAGCTCAACAAGGCGAGCGACATGGCCGTCCGGGCCGATCTCGCGGCGCTGCCGAACCTGATCGATCGCGTCGACGAGTGGATCCGCGACGGGCTGCTCGGCGGCGCCGACGAGCCCAACGCCGCCGACCTGCAGATCGCCCCCACCCTGCGGCTGCTGCAGACCTTCGAGGACATCCGGCCCCACATCGACGGCCGGCCCACCGGGGACCTCGCGCGCCGGCTGCTGCCCGAGTACCCCGGGCACATGCCTGCGGTGCTGCCCGCAGACTGGCTCGAGCCGCTGCGCGCCGGCATCGACGCCTGAACGATCCCCGTGGAGGGCTCGACTCGCGAGCAGTGGATCCGCCGCGACGAGGCCGTGCTGTGGCACGGCTTCACGCAGATGGCCACCTACGCCGACAACGAACCGGTCATCGTCGAGCGCGCCGAGGGCAACGAGCTCATCGATGTCGACGGCAAGCGGTACCTCGACGGGATCTCCAGCCTCTGGGTGACGACCCTCGGCCACCGGGTCCCCGAGCTGGACGAGGCGCTGCGCGAGCAGGCCGGCCGCGTGGCCCACTCGACGCTGCTGGGCAACGCCAACACCGCGGTCATCGAGCTGGCCGAGGCGCTGGCCGAGGTGGTCCCGGTCGACGAGCCCCGCTTCCTGTTTGCCTCCGACGGCTCGGCGGCCACCGAGCAGGCGTTGAAGATCGCCTTCCAGTACTGGGTCAACGAGGGCGTCGAGGGCAAGCACGGCTACCTGGCCTTCGGCGGCGCCTACCACGGCGACACGGTGGGGGCGCTGTCGGCGGGAGCCGGCGGCTTCGGCACCGACCTGTTCGACCCGCTGCGCTTTCCGGTCCTGCGCGCCCCCGGCTTCGAGGACCCCTCCGCCTTCACGGCGGCCGCGGCGATGATCGATGCCCACGCCGACGAGCTGGCCGCCGTTGTCGTCGAGCCCCTCGTGCAGGGAGCCGCCGGCATGCAGATGTGCCTCCCCGAGGCGATGGAGCCCGTCGTCGCCGCCTGCCGCCGGACGGGCGTCCTGCTCATCTGCGACGAGGTGGCCACGGGCTTCGGTCGCACCGGCACCCTGTTTGCCTCGCAACAGTGCGGCCTGCGTCCTGACCTGCTGTGCCTGGGCAAGGGGTTGACCGGCGGGTATCTGCCGATGTCGGTGACGGTCGCCGCCGAGCGTGTGCACCGCGCCTTCCTCGGCGAGGACCTCGGCCCGCGCACGCTGTACCACGGCCACTCGTACTCGGGCAACGCCCTCGCCGCCGCGGTCGCGCTGCGCCACCTGCGCCTGCTCGACGAGCGCGACGTGCTTACCGATGTGCGCGAGCGCTCGCTCGAGCTGGGCGCTGCCCTCAGCGAGCGTGTCGCCGACCACCGCCTGGTCACCGACGTCCGCCTGCGCGGGCTGATGGGCGGCGTCGAGCTGCGCCAGTCGGCCGCCGGCGCCGGGCGCAACGGCCGCCGCGTGTGCGCCGCCGCGGTCCGGCGGGGCGTGCTGCTGCGCCCTCTGGGCGATGTCGTGATCCTCATGCCGCCCCTGTCGCTCTCGGCAGCCGAGCTCGAACGGCTGGTCGACGCGCTGGTCGGTGCCCTGGACGAGGTCGCCGAGCGGGACGTGCCGTGAGCGGGAACTGGACCGCCTGGGGCCGCGAGCGACTGGCCGCCCTCGCCGACGAGCGACTGCGACGGACGCTGCGCCCCTTCGACGCGCGGGGTCCCGTCGGCCGCCTGGACGCTGAGGACCGTGACGTGGTGGCGTTCGCCTCCAACGACTACCTCGGCCTCTCGGCTCACCCCGCCCCCATCGCCGCCGCGCACGAGGCGCTCGAGCGCTGGGGCACGGGGGCCGGTGCGTCGCGGCTGGTCACCGGGTCGCGCCCGATCCACCACGAGCTCGAGGCCGAGCTGGCCGACTGGAAGCTCACCGACCGTGCCCTGGTCTTCCCCACCGGCTACCAGGCGAACATGGGCGCGCTGGGGGTGTTTGCCGGGGCAGGCACGACGATCGTCTCCGACGAGCTCAACCACGCCTCGGTGATCGACGCGGCGCGGCTGGCCCGGGGCGACGTCCGCGTCTACCCCCACGCCGACGTAGCCGCCGCCGAGCGCCTGCTGTCCGCCGCCGACCGTGCCGTGCTGGTGACTGACGCGGTCTTCTCCATGGACGGAGACGTGGCACCGCTGACCGAGCTCGCCGCCGCCTGCACCCGCCACGACGCCCTGCTGGTGGTCGACGAGGCCCACGCCGTGTTCGAGCTGCCGCCGCTGCCGGGCGACTGCGAGGTCGTGCGGATGGGGACCCTGTCGAAGACCCTGGGCTCCCTCGGCGGCTACCTCGCGGGGCCCGAGCCGCTGATCGAGCTGCTGGTTAGCACGGCGCGCTCGTTCGTCTACACCACCGCGCTGCCGCCCGCCGCGGCCGCCGCGGCGCTTGCCGCCCTGCGGGTTTGCCGCTCGGACGAAGGCGAGCAGCTGCGCGCCCGGCTGCGCCGGCACCTCGACCGGCTCGATCCGGCCGCGCCAACTCCGATCGTGCCACTCGTGCTCGGCGCCGAGGAAACCGCGTTGCGGGCGTCGGAGACCCTGCTTGCCGAGGGCCTGCTGGTCCCGGCCATCCGCCCGCCCACGGTCCCCGACGGAACCTCGCGCCTGCGGATCACGCTGTCGGCCGCCCACACCGACAACCAGGTAGCGCACCTGGCCGAGGCCTTGAAGCACCTCCCCGTCCAGCCCCCGGCTCGACGCTGACCGCCTGACCCGCCCGTCAGCTCGGAAGAACCCGGCCGGCTGGCGCCCTTGGGCCCGTACCACCCGGCGGTTGCAGCGAACGCAGCGTGTGGAGGGCCGGACGGGACCCGACCCGACAAGTCGGTTGGCGCAGTTTGGGGTGTGTCCCGTCCGGATCCCACCCACCCCCGTCAGGCCGTTCAGCCGTTGGACCGCGCCGGCACGGTGACCACCGGGGCCAGCCGATCGCCCGCCCCCTCGGGGTAGCGGTTCGGCGCACCGTCGGGACGCGGCGGCACCGACGCCTTCTTGCGGTGGCGCAGCTGGGTCGCCGGATCCCAGAACGGCGCCTGGTCCTGGTGGTCGACCAGCTCGCCGTCGATGCCATCAGGCGAGTCGCCGTCCAGCCAGCCGTCGCGATTGTCGGGCCGCGGGTTGGCGCCGTTGTCGGGCTGGCGGGCCACGTTGAGCCCGAGCTGCTCGAACATGGCGCGGTCGTCCTCGGGCTCGGAGCCGAGCGTCGTGAGGAAGTTGCCGAGCATGACCCCGTTGATGCCGGCCTTGACGGCCAGCGCGTGAAGCTCGCCGAGATTCTCGACCCGGCCACCGCAGAGGCGGAACAGGGCACCGGGGAGGATCAGCCGGAAGATGGCGATCCACTTCACCGCCTCCCACGGGTCCATGAAGTCGCGGTCGCCGAACTTCGTGCCCGGACGGGGGTTCAGCAGGTTGATCGGGACCGAGGTGGGGTCGATCTCCGACAGCTCGAAGGCCATCTCGACCCGCTGCTCGGGTGACTCGCCGAGGTTGAGGATGCCGCCGACGCAGGTCTCCAGGCCGGCCTCCTTGATCGCCTCGATCGTCCGCACCCGGCCTTCGTAGCGCACGGTGCTCGATACCTCGGGGTAGTAGCTGCGGGCGGTCTCGACGTTGTGGTGGACCCGTTGGACCCCGGCCTGCTTGAGCGTCTTGGCCCGCTCGGGCGAGAGGTGACCGACCGAGGCGCAGCGCTTGAGGTTGGTGTGCTCGGCCACAAGCTTGGCCCCCTCCACGGCCTTGCCGAAGTCCTTGCGCGACAGGCCCTGGCCCTGGGTCACCAGGCAGAACCGGTGGGCCCCGGCGGCCTCGGCGGCCTTGGCGTGCTCGAGGATCTGCTCAGGCTCCATCATGGCGTGCAGTGGCGTGTCGGCCTCGGAGAACTTCGACTGGGCGCAGAAGCCGCAGTCCTCCGCGCACCCGCCCGACTTCGCGTTGACCAGCGAGCACATGTCGGTCGAGTCACCGAACGTCTCGACGCGGGCCTTCCACGCGCGCTCGACCAGCGCCTCGATCTCGGCGTGATCGGTGATCTCTCCGAGGGCGAGCGCCTCTTCGCGGCTGATCAGCGGGGGCATGTGCGGGTGGACCTCCTGGAGGGGCGGGCTCGGTGCGACGCCGGCGGCTGCACGGTATCGGACCCCACGCGGTGCCGGAGGCACGTCGCGAACCCAACGAAGTGCCCCTTCTGGCGAGGGTTTCGTTGGGTTCGGCCGCGCGGTCATGGGACGCGCCGGACGGGTTGGTCGGCGACCGCCGGGCGCCGGGCGGCCAGGGCTGTGCCGTCGGGTAGCCGCAGATGTGGTTCGAGCTCGAGCAGCGGCTCGATAACGAAGCGTCGGTTGGTGAGGTCTGCGTGCGGCAGGGTCAAACGATCGGTCACCAGCACCGTGTCGCCGAGCAGCAGCACGTCGACGTCGACGATACGGGGGCCGTGACGGGGACCGCCCGCCGTCCGCCCCACCGCGGCTTCCGCGGCCTTGCACCGGTCGAGCAGCTCGAACGGGTCCAGCGTGGTCCGGATGCGCGCGACCGCGTTGAGAAAGTCGGGCTGTTCGAGGACCTCGCCCTGGGGCTCGGTCTCGTAGACGTCGGAGAGGGCCTCGACGGTGAGCTCGTCGCCGGCGAGCTCCGCGAGGGCCTGGTAGATGTGCCCCTCCCGGTCGCCGAGGTTCGAGCCCAGTCCGAGGAAGCCGGGCTGACCGGCCATCAGACGTCGTCGAGGTCCTCGTCGGGCGCCAGCTGCTCGTCGATGTCGAGGTACTCGGTCACCTTCACCGACACGCGATCGACCGGGACGGGGAGCGGGGGCTCGGGCTTGGAGGCCCGGACGCGGACCTCCTCGGAGCCAAAGCGCTCACGGAGCCGCTGGGCGATGACCCCGCTCAGCCGCTCGAGGGTGCGGTACCGGCGCTCGGTCGCGGCGAGCACGACCATGTCGCAGACCTCGGCGTAGTCGACGGTGTCCTCGAGGCGGTCCGTGAGGATCGCGTCGCAGTCGCGGACGTCGAAGCTGATGTCGAACTCTAGCCGCTGACCGATCTCCTGCTCGGCCTCGGTGACACCGTGGTGGGTGTAGACCGACAGGCCCCGGATCTCCACCAGGACCTCCGATCCGATCGGTTCGGCGTCGAGGTCGTGACCGTTGGCGTCCATCGGGCAACCCTACCTGGGGCCCGTCAGGCGGCCGGGAAGGCGGGATGCCCGTGTGCGACCGCCCGCCCGATGGTCAGCGCGTCGACGTGGGGCGCGACATCGTGGACGCGGAACACCCGAGCGCCGCGGGCGTGCGCGACCACGTGGGCCGCCACCGTGCCGGCCACGCGCGCGTCGGTGGGCCGACCGGTCAGCTCGCCGATGAACCGCTTGCGCGAGGCGCCGATGAGCACCGGGCGCCCGAGCGCGCACAGCTCGTCGAGGCGCCGGATCAGCTCGAGGTTGTGCTCCAGGGTCTTGCCGAACCCGATCCCCGGGTCCACCCAGATCCGCTGCTCGGAGATGCCGGCCGCGACCGCGTGCTCGATGCGCTCGGCCAGGAACGCCCGGACATCGTCGACCACGTCGCCGTAGCTCGGGTCCTCCTGCATCGTGCGGGGCTCGCCCTGCATGTGCATGAGGACGACATCGCAGGCGCGCTCCGCGCACAGCGCGGCCATCTCGGGGTCGTCGCGAAAGGCCGTCACGTCGTTGACGATCGCCGCGCCATGGTCCAGGGCGGCTTCGGCCACATCTGACTTGGAGGTGTCGATGGACACGGGCGGTCCGGCCCCCGCCAGGCCCGCGACGACCGGCAGGACCCGTTCGCGCTCGGCCTCCGCATCGACAGGGTCGGCCCCCGGGCGGGTCGACTCGCCACCGATGTCGAGGTAGTCGGCGCCCTCGGCCGCCAGCACCTTCCCGTGGGCGACCGCGGCGTCGGGGTCGAGGTACTTCCCGCCGTCGGAGAACGAGTCGGGCGTGACGTTGACGACGCCCATCACCAGCGGCGGCGGGGCCGGGCCGTCCACCACCCTCAGGGGTGGGAGGCCGGACGGGCGGCTGTCGTCGCGGGCGGCGGCCATGGGCCACCAGTCTCGCGGATCCGGCGGTGCGGCCGCGACCGGGGACTTAGGAGTCGGTGCGGTCGTCGCCGCGCATCTCGGCCGTGCCGCCGGCGAGGCCGGGCCTCGGCGACCCGGGCATCGGGCGGGCGGTGCCGCGCTCGGGGCGTGACTCCTCGGCTACAGGCTCGTCGGCGTCGGGCTCGACGGTCTCGGGGCGCAGGGCCTCCTCCGGCGACTTGCCTTCGAGCAGGCCGACGAACTCGTCGCGTTCGAGCGTCTCGCGCTCGAGCAGGATGTGGGAGATCCGGTCGAGCTGCTCGCGGTTCTCGGAGAGGATGTCGCGGGCCGTCTGGTGGGCCTCCTCGACGACGCGCCGGATCTCGTCGTCGATCTCGCGCGCGATCTCGTCGGAGTAGTCGGGCTCGGCGCCCATGTCACGGCCGAGGAACGGCTGACCGCGGTCATGGCCGAACACGCGGGGTCCGAGACGCTCGGACATGCCGAACCGCATGATCATGTTCTTGGCCGTCGCGGTGACCTTCTCGAGGTCGTTGGAGGCGCCGGTGGTGACCTCGTCGAAGACGATCTCCTCGGCGGAGCGGCCGCCCAGGGTCATGGCCATCGTGTCGTGCAGCTCGGCGCGGGTGGTGAGGAACTTGTCCTCGGTGGGCAGCGAGATGGTGAAGCCCAGGGCCTGGCCGCGGCCCACGACGGAGACCTTGTGCACGGGATCAGTGTTGGGAAGCATGTGGCCGACGATCGCGTGGCCCACCTCGTGGAAGGCGGTGACCAGGCGCTCCTTCTCGCCCATGACCCGGGTCTTCTTCTCGGGCCCGGCGATCACGCGCATGATCCCTTCCTCGAGCTCGAGCATGCCGATCTCGCGCTTGCCGGTGCGGGCGGCGAGCAGCGCGGCTTCGTTGATGAGGTTGGCCAGGTCGGCGCCGGTGAAGCCCGGGGTCTGGCCGGCCAGCGCGTCGAGCGAGATGTCCTTGCCCAGCGGCTTGCCGCGGGAGGGGACCTCGAGGATCTTCTTGCGGCCCTTGCGGTCGGGCCGGTCGACGACCACCTGGCGATCGAAGCGGCCGGGACGCAGCAGCGCCGGATCGAGGATGTCGGGCCGGTTGGTGGCGGCGATGAGGATGATGTTGTCCTTCATCTCGAAGCCGTCCATCTCGACGAGCAGCTGGTTGAGCGTCTGCTCGCGCTCGTCGTGGCCGCCGCCCATGCCGGCGCCGCGGTGGCGACCGACAGCGTCGATCTCGTCCATGAAGATGATGCAGGGCGAGTTCTGCTTGGCCTGCTCGAAGAGATCGCGGACGCGGCTGGCGCCGACGCCGACGAACATCTCGACGAAATCCGACCCGGAGATGGAAAAGAACGGGACGCCCGCCTCGCCGGCCACGGCGCGGGCGAGCAGCGTCTTGCCGGTGCCCGGGGGACCAAACAGCAATACGCCCTTGGGAATGCGGGCCCCGAGGGCCTGGAACTTCTTGGGGTTCTCGAGGAACTCCTTGATCTCGTGCAGCTCCTGCACGGCCTCCTCGACCCCGGCCACGTCGCGGAACGTCACCTTGGGCGCGTCGACCGACATCTTCTTGGCCTTGGACTTGCCGAAGCTCATGACCTTCGAACCGCCGCCCTGCATCTGGTTCATGAGGAACAGCCAGAAGCCCAGGAACAGGACGAAGGGAAGGACGTAGATCAGGATCGTGCCAAGGCCGCCGCCGCCCTTGCCCTCGACGTTGGTCTTGACCTCGGCCCGGTCCAGGGCGGCGAACAGCTGCTGCTGGATGCCGTCGGAATCGGGGAAGCCGACCTCGTACTTCTCGCGCTCGCCGTTCTCACCCTTGGGCGTGACCTCGATCGTGTTGTCCTTGGTCTTGACGTCGACCTGGGCGATCCGGCGCTCGTCGAGCTGGGTCAGGAACTCGTTGTAGGTCGGCTCTTCGGCCTGCTTGCCGCCGGAGATCACGCTCTGCGCGAAGAACGCGAGCACGATGACGACCAGCACCGGGAAGATGGCGCTGCGCAGGAAGCGCTTCATCGGGCGCCTCGGGGCTGGAAATGGGTTGAAGGCATGGCTCGGATCCCTGCGAAAGGGGGAGGTTCAGCGTACCAGGGTGATTTCCTCGCCCAAACCGGGTGCGGCATCGGTTCCCGGGTAGTCGGCCGGCCCGGCGCCGGGCCTGAGCGCCGGGTCCGGACCTGCGCCTCAGGCGGTCGGTCCCGGGTTCCAGACGGCGATCTCGGGCAGCGTGCGATACAGCTGCGCGGCGTCGAGGCCGTACCCGACAACGTACTCGTCGGGGATCTCGAAGCCGCTGTGGGCGATCTCCAGCTCGACGCGGCGCCGGCCTGGCTTGTCGAGCAGGGTGCAGACCGCCAGCGACGCCGGTGACCGCGCCCGCAGGCTCCGCACGAGGTAGCTCAGGGTGAGGCCGGTGTCGACGATGTCCTCGACGATCACCACGTGGCGACCCTCGATCGGGACGTCGAGGTCCTTGAGGATCCGCACAACGCCCGAGGAATCGGTCGAGGCGCCGTAGCTCGACACCGCCATGAAGTCGATCTCGGCCGGGACGGTCAGATGCCGCATCAGGTCGGCCAGGAAGATGACCGCGCCCTTGAGGATCCCGACCAGCAACAGGTCGGTGCCCCGGTAGGCCTCGCTGAGCTCGGCGCCAAGCTCAGCGACGCGCTGCTCGAGCTGCTCGGCGGTGATCAGGACGTTCCCGGGCTGCCCAGAGGGCGCGTCGCTCGCCATTGGCGGGAGTCTAGGCGCTCTCGGGCGGGCCGGATCCGGTCGCGAGCCGGGCACGCAGCTCGGCGACTCGAGCGGTCTGGGCGGTCAGGCGAAACGGCTCGGCCACCGTGAGGCCCGCCACCCAGGCAATCCGGCCCGAGCCATCGACCACCACCGGAAGCGACCGGCGCAGCGTGCGTGGGACGTGGCGGTCGGTGAACAGGTCCTGGAGCGTCTTGGTCCCGGCCATCCCCAGGGGCTGGATCCGGTCGCCCGGCGCCCAGGACCGGACCTGCACCGGCGCGCGCAGGCAGTCGGCGTCGAGCGAGGCGGTGTCGGGGTCGTCGGCCGGCTCCTGGGCCTCGACCAGCCGGGCCTCCAGCCGCCAGCGTCCGAACCGGCACGTGCCGGGCACCGCGAGGGTCGCGGCCGCCGGGACCGACGTGTCGCTGACCACCGCCCGGATTGTCTGCGCCTCGCACACGAGGCGCACGTTCGCCCCGAGGTCGACCTCCCCGCCCTCGGACTCGAGGCCGAGGCGGACCGCGTGGGCGGCCTGTCCGGGTGCGACCGCCACCACCCCACCGCAGGCGTGCTCGGCCATCGCGCGC
>JBPCPM010000082.1:0-16774 GCA_050999155.1 Solirubrobacterales bacterium | reverse complement strand
ACCACAGCCATTCGTTCTCGGCGGTGCTTGAGTCCTACGATCGCGACCCGCCACCCTCCTGGCGTTTCGGCCGACCGAACACCCCGGCGGTCTACGACACGATCCCGGCCACCCTGGGCCACGGCGTCGACGTGTTGCGTAGCGGGGAGGACATTTCGATCTTCGCCTGTGGCCACATGGTCTGGCGGGCGCTGGAGGCGGCCGAGACACTCGCCCGCGACTGGGATATCGACGCGGAAGTCGTCAACGTCGCGATCGTCAAGCCGATCCACTCGGAGGCGGTGCTCTCGTCGCTGGCCAAGACCGGGGTGGGCGTGGTCGCCGAAGAGCACCGGATCACGGGTGGCCTGGGCGACGCCGTGCGCCACGTGGCGGCCGAGCAGCATCCCGTGCCGGTCTTCTCGCTCGGGATGAAGGACGAATTCGGGATCTCCGGGTCGGCCGAGGCCTGCATGGAGCACTTCGGGCTCACCTCCCGCGGCATCGTCGATCGCGCGCGCGACGCGTACGGGCTCAAGCCCATGGTCACGCACCGCCCGATCCTCGCCAGCTCCGACGCGCGCTCCCCCGAGCCCAGCTAGCCCGCCGGGGCGCCCGCGCACGGCGCCGTGCAGCGGCCCGAGCGCGCAGGAGTTCGCCCTACGCTGGAGAAGCAGCCGCCGATGGCCACGGATACGACCTCACGCCCCACGGGCGACAAGCCCGACCTCGATACCCCGGCGGTGCGCCGCCAGGCGAGTCAGTCGATCGTCGAGCTGCGCGACGTCACCAAGATCTACGCCGGAGGTCACATCGGCCTAGAGGATGTCTCGCTGTCCATCGCCCGCGGCGACTTTGCCTTCATCGTCGGCCCGACCGGCTGCGGCAAATCGACCGCGATGAAGCTGCTGATCCGCGAGCTCGAGCCCTCGGCCGGGCAGGTGCTGATCGCGGGCCGCGACATCAACGCCCTGGACCGCAAGCGGGTCCCGTACCTGCGGCGCAACATCGGCACGGTCTTCCAGGACTTCAAGCTGCTGCCCAACCGCACGGTCTACGACAACGTCGCCTACGGCCTGGAGGTTATCGGGGAAAAGCGCACGGCCATCCGCCAGAAGGTCCCGGAGATCTTGCGGCTCGTCGGGCTGTCGGCCAAGGTCAACGCCTACCCCGACCAGCTGTCGGGCGGCGAACAGCAGCGTGTGTCCGTGGCCCGGGCGTTCGTCAACCACCCGCCCCTCCTTCTGGCCGACGAGCCGACCGGCAACCTCGACCCGGAGACGTCGATCGGGATCATGCAGCTGCTGTGGCGGATCAACAAGACCGGGACCACCGTGCTGGTCTCCACCCACGACCGCGACATGGTCGACCGGATGCAGCGCCGCGTCTTCCAGCTCGAGGACGGGCGCCTGGTTCGTGACCAGGCCGCCGGCGGGTACGCCGACGTTGAGAGCACTCGCGAGTTCGCCGCGCTGATGCGCCCGGACATCGAGATCCGGCGCGGCACCGACCCCAAGAGCTGATCACCCGATGCGACTTGGTTTCTTCATCCGTGAGGCGTTCCGTGCCCTGCGCCGCAATGCCGCCCCCGGTGTCGCGGCGATCGTGACGATCGTCGTCACCGTCCTGCTGCTGGGCGTCTACATCCCTGTACTGCAGACGACCCAGGGCAAGACCCAGGAGGTCGAGGACAAGATCGAGCTCAACGTGTACCTGTTCGACGACGCCACCCGCGCCGAGCGCCGGGCCCTCAGCGAGCGGATCGAGAAGATCGAGCACGTCACGTCGGCCACCTTCATCTCCAAGGACAAGGCGCTGAAGCTGCTGAAGGGGCGGCTGGCCGACAAGGACATCGTCGACGAGCTCCCCGACAACCCGCTGCCCGCCTCGTTCCAGATCAAGCTCGACGAGGCGGCGAACCTCGACGCCGTGCGCTCTGCGCTGGAGCCGCCCAACGCGGCCGGCAAGGCGACGCCGATCAGCCCGATCATCGAGGAGGTCAAGGACTCCCGCGAGGAAGCCGGCAAGATCCTCGCCGTCACCGGCGCGCTGAAGCTCGTCCTGACAGTGATCACGGGCTTGCTGCTGCTGGCATCGGTCATGTTGGTGGGCAACACCATCCGCCTGTCCATCTACTCCCGGCGCCGTGAGGTCGAGGTCATGCGCCTGGTCGGCGCGACGAACTGGTTCATCCGCTGGCCGTTCGTGCTCGAGGGCATCGCCGTCGGGTTTATCGGGGCTTTCCTCGCGGTGTTCATACTCTGGATAGGGAAGGCGACCATCGTCGACCCGCTCTCCGATCGCTTTGCCCTCGTGGCCGCCCAGAACACCATCGACTTCTTGCCGCTCGTCGCCGTGCTCATCGTGAGCGCGACCGTGGTCTCTGCCCTGGGTAGTGGACTCACGCTGCGGCGCTTTCTGCGCGTGTGAGTGCCCTCAGGCTGATTGTCGGCGCGGCCGCCCTGATGGCGGTGCTGCTGGCCGGCGTGTGGCTCGGCGGGCATCCCGACCGTCTGCCCGAACGGGTCAAGGACGTCTTCGTCGACGAGAAGGTCTCGCTGACTTCCGAGGCGCTGCTCGCCATCGAGAAGAACTACTTCAAGGAGGTCGACAGCGGCGAGGTCGAAGACAAGTCGATCGAGGGCGCCGTTCGCCACCTGCGCAAGAAGTACAAGGACCGGTTCTCGCACTACTTCGACGCCAAGACCTACGAGCGCTTCCAGGAGTCGACCAACGGCGAGTTCTCGGGCGTGGGGATGACCGTCACCGAGAACAAGCGCGGACTCAAGGTCGCCGGCGTCTTCGAGGACTCGCCGGCCGAGAAGGCGAAGATCGCCGAGGGTGACCTCATCACCGCGGTCGATGGCGAGTCGATCGCGGGCGAGAGCTCCGACGTGGCCACGGCGAAGATCAAGGGCCCGCAGGACACCACGGTCAAGCTCAAGGTCCGCTCCGACGGCAAATCGCGCACGGTCGAGCTCGAGCGGGACCGGATCGAGGTGCCCGTCGTCGATTCCGAGATCGTCGAGGCCGACAACGGCGGCAAGGTCGGCGTCGCCCGGCTGGCGGGGTTCACCCAGGGTGCCCACGGTGAGCTGCGCGAGCAGATCGAGAAGCTCTACAAGGACGGGGCCGACGGCCTCGTGCTCGACCTGCGCGGCAACGGGGGAGGGCTCCTGTCCGAGGCGGTGCTGGTCTCCAGCCTGTTCATCGACGACGGCGTGATCGTGTCGACCGGTGGGCGCAACCGCGACAAGCGTGAGCTGGACGCCCAGGGGGATGCGCTGCCGCGCAAGCCCATGACCGTGCTCATCAACGAGGGCTCTGCCTCGGCCTCGGAGATCGTCGCCGCGGCCCTGAAGGTACACAAGGTCGCCACGGTCGTTGGTGACTGCCCCGACACGAAGTCTGCTGCGAAGTGCACGACGTTCGGCAAGGGCGTCTTCCAGGAGATCATCAACCTGCCCAACGGCGGTGCGCTCGACCTGACGATCGGCGAGTACTTCACCGCCGACGGCAAGTCGATCAACGGCAAGGGCGTCTCCTCCGAGGTGCTCACCGAAGACGACCCCGACACCAAGCGCGACGAGGCCCAGCAGCGCGCCGTCGAGGTCGTCGCCGGCAAGCTGCGCTGATGGTCCGCCGCCCCTGGGAGCCGGACCGCCCTCGGGTGGCCCTGGTTGAACGCCGAGGGCGATTTGCCGTAGCCGAGCCGTTCTTCGAGCCCGGACCCCAGGTGAGTGTGGAGCGCAGGGGCACAGCGGGTGCCCAGGCGGGGCGCCTGGCCCTCATCGAGTTCCGTGGCCGGAACCCGAGGGTCATCGAGCAGCTCGGGAATCCGAGCCGTGCGGCGGACGTCGTCCAGGCGCTCGTGCACGACCGCGGCCTGGGCCGGCCCCGTCCCGACGCGGCAGACCGAGAGGCCCAGCAGGCCGCCGAGCGGGTGGCGGCCGACCCCGGTCCGCGCCGTGACCTGCGTGACAAGGCGACCTTTACCGTGGATCCCGCGAGCGCGCGCGACTTCGACGACGCCATCTCGGCCGAGCGCGACGGCGACGGGATCCGGCTGTGGATCCACATCGCCGATGTCGCCGCCCACATCGCCCCCGGCGGCGATCTCGAGGCCGACGCCTACCGACGCGCGACCAGCGTCTACGTGCCCGGCCACGTGCAGCCGATGCTCCCTCACGTCCTGAGCTCCGACGCGTGCAGCCTCGCCCCCCAGCAGGTCCGCCCGGCCGTGACCGCGGAGATCTGGCTCTCGGGAACCGGTGAGCCCCGCCAGACCCGGTTCTACCGCTCGCTGATCCGCTCGGATGTGCGCCTGGACTACGACGAGCTCGACGAGATCTTCGCCGGCCGCCGCGAGCTCTCGGCGGCGGTGGCCGAGCCTGTGCGGCTAGCCCGCGAGGCGGCGGCCTCCCTCGCCGACCGCCGCCGGGACACGAGCCTGGAGATGGAGGGATCCGAGCCGGAGTTCAGCTTTGACGACCGCGGCGATGTCGAGGCGGCCCGGGAGGTCCCGCAGACCGAGTCGCACAGCCTCATCGAGCAGCTGATGGTGTGCACGAACGAGCAGGTCGCACGGCTGCTCGAAGACAAGAAGGTGCCGGCGCTGTACCGCGTGCACGAGCAGCCCGACCCGGCCCGGGCCGCCACGCTGGTCGGCAAGCTCGACGCGCTGGACGTGCCGAGCCCGGCGTTGCCCGGCCCCCTTTCGCCCAGCCAGGCCGGCCAGCTCGTTACCGAGGCCAGCCGCCTGGTCGGGGCCGAGGTGCGGCGCCGGGGCCACGGGGGCCGCGCACTGCGCTCGCTGGTCCTGCGTGCGCTTGCCCAAGCCCACTACACCGACCGCAACCTCGGCCACGCGGGGCTGGGGTCGACGGCCTACGCGCACTTCACCTCGCCGATCCGCCGATTCCCCGACCTGGTCGCCCACCGGGCGCTGCTGCATGCCGTCGGCGAGGACGCGGTCGCGCCGACGCGCGAGGAGGTCTCCGAGGCAGGACCGTGGTGCTCGGCGCGCGAGCGCGAGGCGATGTCGGCCGAGCGCGCCGCCGACGACATCTGTGCCGCCTTCCTGCTCGAGCGCGAGCTGGTCGCCGAAGGCCACGGGCAGACCTTCGAAGGCGAGGTCGTCGGCCTGGTCGGCGGCGGAGCCTTCGTCCACTTCGTCGGCGAGCTCGGACCCTACGAGGGGTTTCTCCCGGTGCGTACGCTCGGCGGCCGCGAGTACTGGGACCTCGATTCGTCCGAGACGCAGCTCATCGGCGGCCGCACCGGTCGCCGGCTACGCCTCGGCGATCCGATCGATGTCCAGGTGAGCAAGGTCGAGACGGGCCGGGGGCGAGTCGATCTGTTCGCGCCGGGCGTCGCAAAGGGCAGCGGCGGGTCCTCCGGGGAGGACACCGGCGAGGGCCGCGAGACCGCCGCAGGCGGCGGCACCCGGCGCGGCGCAGGCAAGCCGAAGCGCGGCGGCAAGACCGGCCGCGACGGCAAGGCCGGCGGCGGAAACGGCAAGGCCAAGGGCACCGACAAGGGCAAGGATGCCGGAAAGGGCAAGCCGAAGGGCAAGGGTGGGGGAAAGCCCAAGCAGGGTGCGGCATCCAAGGACGCCGCCAAGGGCAGCCGGCCCAAGAAAGCCAAGGGCGGGGGCTACCCGAAGG
The DNA here is from genome assembly GCA_050999155.1 of Solirubrobacterales bacterium. Classification (GTDB taxonomy): domain Bacteria; phylum Actinomycetota; class Thermoleophilia; order Solirubrobacterales; family 70-9; genus JBPCPM01. Next base: position 11,129 of record JBPCPM010000082.1, on the reverse strand, counting down.
GCGGAGCAAAGCCGAAGGGCAAGGGCGCGGGAACGCCCAAGCGCGGCGGCAAGCCCAAGGCCGGGTCCCGCGCGGGAGGCCGGCGATGAGCAACCCCAAGCCGCAGGCCGGTGACGTCGCCACCAACCGCAAGGGCCGGCACCGCTTCGAGTACGTCGAACGGTTCGAGTGTGGGATCGCCCTGCAGGGAACCGAGGTCAAGTCGGCCCGCCAGGGCCTGGTCGAACTAGGGGAGGCCTACGCCACGATCGACAAGGGCGAGGTGTGGCTGCGCCAAGCCACGATCGCGCCCTACCCGCCAGCCAGCAGGGAGAACCACGAGCCCACCCGGGCGCGCAAGCTGCTGCTCAAGCGCTACGAGATCGAACGGCTGATCGGAACCGTCCAGCGCAAGGGCCTGACCCTCGTGCAGACGCGGATGTATTTCAAGGGCCCACACGCGAAGGTCGAGATCGCCCTGGCCCGCAACAAGCAGGCCCCGGACAAGCGCCGCGACCAGCGCGCCCGCGATCTCGATCGCGAGGCGGAGCGCGCGATGAAGTCTCGCCGCTGACAGGCAGCGGGCTCACCGAGCAACCGCGCGTGCAATCGGGCCTGCGCCGGGAGGGGACCGGGCCCCGGCGCGGTAAGGGGAATTGATGGGAGCCCAACCCGACCAGGTCCGCCGCGAGCGGGCGCGGCCGTGAGCGCCTGGCTGCGCCGCCGGCGCCGCCGGCGTGCGGAACGCACGGAGATCGATCGCCGCATCGCCGCGGGTAGCCCCCCGGGGGCCGACGTGGACCGCACGCGCGAGCAGCTGATGTCGGTGCGGGAGCAGGCGGCCTTGGCCGAGCCCGACGAGACGGCTGAGCAGGACACGACTGAGCGCGAGCCGGCCGGCACGCCATCGGACGAAGGCGAGGCCCCCGCCGAGGCGGAGGCCGAGGGCGAAGGCGACGACCTCGCCGGCATCCCACCCGACCCCGACCTTCCAGAGCCGCCCGACGACGCCGACGCCGCAGAGTCAACGGGCGAAGACTCCGAGGACTCGCTGGCGGACGACGTCTCGGAGACAGACACTCAGCGCGAACCGGCCTCCCCCGAGCCCGGGGCAGGGATCCCGGACCAGCCCGTGCTCCCCGACGCGGACGGCGACCCAAGCGGCGACGCCGACGATGGCGGCCCCGGTCAGGCCTACGAGACCGACCCTCCGACCGACGACCACGACTGGCGGATCGAGCGCGCCCGGATCGAGGCACGCGCCGAGGCGACAGCGACGGCCGAGCGCCGGATGCGCGAGGACCTCGAGCTCCTACGCGGCGACCAGGAACGCACGATCCGCGCGGAGACGGAGGACCGGATGCGCGACGAGCTCGAGCGGCTGCGCCGCAGCACCGTCGAGCGCCTGGAGGCCGAAGGCGAGAAGCGGCTTCAGGAAGCCATGTCGGAGATCCGGCGTGAGGCCCGGATCCAGGCGGAGCAGCGCTCCCAGGTCGAGACAGAGAAGCGACTGCGCCTCGAGAGCGAGCGGATCCAGCAGGAAGCCTCTGATCGCGCCGCTTCCCAGGCCGCCGAAGCCCGGCGCGAGGAGAAGGAACGGGCCGACCGCGAGATCGCCGAGCGCTCGTCCAAGCTCCGCGACGAGTTCCGGGCCGAAGCCCACAGCCGGGCCCAGAAGGAGGCCGACGAGCGCCTTGAGACCGAGATGGGCCGCCTGCGCGACGAAGCCGAGCTGCGGATCCGCGACGAAGTCCAGCGTGCGGTCCGCCGAGGCGAAGACCGATGCCGAGCCGAGCTGGAGGACGCCCGCTCCGAGCTGGCCCGCGAGCGCGCCCTGCGCGAACGCGTCCTCGACCACTCCGAGCAGCGCCTGGAGCGCCTGGAGGCGCGCACCGTCGAAGCCGAGCAGCGCGCGGCCGAAGCCGAGCGGATCGCCGGTACCCGTCTGTCGCTGGCCGAGCGCGAGCAGCGCCTGCGCGAGCTCGAGGAATTCAGCGGCGGGCGCCCGACCGCGGCGAACGGGTTCGACTCCGGCGACGACCGGCCGGACGCCGACGCCGACGACGACACCTAGCGCGTCGTCTCGTCGACCAGCTCGACCCAGATCTCGCTGCGGGTCGGAAAGGCCGGTACCGCGTCGGCCAGGCGCAGGATTGGAACCTCGCCGACGATGGCGATCGTCGCGGCGTGGAGCATCTCGGAGATCGTCGGCCCGACGAAGGTGGCGCCCACCAGCACCTCGCGCTCGTTGTCGACGACGAAGCGCGTCTGGTTGCGTCCGCCCTTGCCGTAGAAGCTCGACCCGGCTGCGGTCGCCTGCGTCTCGAGGTCGACGCAGCGCACGTCGAGCCCGGCCTCCTTCGCGGCGGCGAGCGTGTAGCCAACCCCGGCCACCTGGGGGTCGGTGAAGGCGCAGCGGGGCGGGCCGCCGGGGGTGGGGCGGAAGGTGCGCCGCTGTGTCCCGCACAGCAGCTCGGCCACGAACCGTGACTCGTACTTCGCCTCGTGGGTCAGCTCGGCCCTCCCGTTGGCGTCGCCGACCACGAACAGCCAGGGGTGCTGCGGGCAGCGCAGCTCGTCGTCGACCTCGATGTGGCCGCCAGGGGTGATGTCGAGGGTGCGCAGCCCGAGATCGTCGGTGTTGGGCGTGCGGCCCAGCGAGGCCAGCAGCCGCTGCGCGCGCACCTCGCCGCCGGAGTCGAGCTCGCAGGCGAACCGGTCGCCATGCGGCTTGACCCGCGTCACGTCGGCGGAGGTGCGGACGTCGATACCCAGCTCTTCGAACGTGTCGGCGAGGATCTGGCCGTCGAACGGCTCCTCGCGTTCCATGAGGTGGTCTTCGCGCTCGAGCACCGTGACGCGGGTGCCGAGCGAGGCCCAGGCCTGGGCCATCTCGCACCCGACGTAGCCGCCACCGAGCACGATCAGGCTCTGAGGCTGCTTGTTCGCCAGGGTGAGTTCGCGGTTGGTCCAGACCGCGGCTTCCTCGAGGCCGGGGATGGGGGGAATGGCGGGTCGCGAGCCCGTCGCGATCACGACGGCCTGACGGGCGGCCAGCAGCTCGTTGCCGACCCGCACACGTCGTTCGCCTTCCAGCCGGCCGTGGCCCCGGTAGATGGTCACGTCCCGCTCACGCATGTCTGCGGCCTTGCCCTCATCGTCGAGGTCGTGGACCACTTCGTCGCGACGGCGCAGGATCCGCGCGACGTCCAGCTCGTCCTCGTCGCCCGGGACGCCGGGTACACGGGCGGTCTCGCGGTGCAGCTCGTCGGGGCGCAGCAGCGCCTTGGACGGCATGCACGCCCAGAACGCGCACTCTCCGCCGACCAGCCGATCCTCGATCAGCGCGATGTCGAGGTCGCTGCGGGAGCAGACCCAGCGGCAGATCTCCTCGCCGCCGGGCCCACTGCCGATGACGACGATGTCGTGCTCGGCGGTGGGCTCGCTCATCGCGGGCGCTCGGGCGCATCGAGCGGTGACTCGAGGCCGTGGCGCTCAGCGGACTTGTAGGCGATCTGCAGCGTGTCGGAGATCGCCTCGATCGTGAAAAGGGTGGCCACGGTCCGGGTGAGGCGGCGGTCCGCGCTGGTGCCGAGGATCAGGGCCGTCCCGATCCAATGGGCCAGGCAGTACGGGCAGGTCAGCAGCTCACCGATGGCGTAGCGGGCTCCGGAGCCGCGGGCCGCCTCCTCCAGCTCGCCCGGGCTACCGGGCCGCTCGTAGCGGGTGAACGGCGCCCGGATGACCCCGGCGATCTTCTCCTTGGCCAGCAGGCGGCTGATCTTGTGGGTGGCGATGCCGTAGAGCGCGACGTCGACCCAGCCCAGACGTGGGGGGAAGGGCCGGCCGGCCCGTCGCAGCCCCACGATCCCCAGGGCCGTGAGGCCGTGGTAGACGCCGATCAGTACCGCGTAGCCACCCAGCGGACGCTGGGACTCGGGGTCGTAGCCCTCCACGGTGATCTTCGCGGGATCAGGCTCGGTCACGGTCACCACAATACGTCAGCCATCCGGGGCGCGGACGTGGACGGACGTGCGCTTCGGTCACTAGCCGAGCCGTCGTCGACCGGGCGGCGGGGGTTGGTCAGACGCCGGGGTCGTCCGGCGCCGGCCCGCCCAGCCGGCTGACCAGGGCGTCGATCCGGGGCGCCTCGTCGCGCAGCAGCTTCGCGGTCTCGGCCCGCAGCGCGGCGAGGTTTTCCTCGCTGGCGTCGTCGAGGTCGTCCTTGGCCCGGGTGAGGGCGGTCTGCAAGCGGACGTGATCGTCGCCCATCAGGTCGGCGAGGTGGTAGTCGACGGTGTCCGACGCCCCGTCGAAGATCACGTCGATCAGCGGGGTGCCGGGCACCATCCACTCGGCGACGCCCCAGCCGCGCACCTTCTCGTAGGGGTAGGGGCGGGTCAGCTGCCCGGTGCCCAGGGAGACGAGCAGCATCGGCCGGTCCTCGTCGCCCAGGTGGTGGCGTCGCGCCTCGACGTACGCGCACAGGGCCGGGTTGTTCGCGTACATCCCGCCATCGACGAGCGGGCGCTCGGGCTCCTTGCCGTTCTTGGGAAGCAGGGCGGCCGGGAAGTAGGTCGGGGCGGCCGATGTCGCGTACGCAGCCAGGGCCAGCGGGGCGTCCCGATCCCCCGACTGCTCCTTGGCCTTGCGGGTCTTGAAGAAGTAGGGCTCCCGGGCCTGGGTGTCGTAGGCCGGGAGCAGCAGGTCGGTCAGCGTCTCCGACAGGCGGGCAGGCCCGAGGTAGCGATCGAGAGCGGCCTGTAAAGGCGCGGCCGGATACCGCGGGTCGGCGAGGCCGAACAGGGTTCGGGCGCGGTGCAACAGCGGACGGGCAAAGATCTCCGGCCCCTGGTCGAGGTACAGGCGGGCCAGCTCGCGCGCGCTCCAGCGCGGCTTGCCGCCTTCGCCCCGGCGGGTGAGCCCGGCCGCGAGGATGCCGCCGGTCGAAGTGCCGGCGACGAGGTCGAACAGCTCGGCGATCGGCCGTCCGGTGCGGTCCTCGATCTCGGCGAGCACGAGCGCGGGGATCAGGCCGCGGATGCCGCCACCGTCGATGCTCAGCACCCGCAGCTCCCCGGTTTCAGGCATGGGCTGACTGTAGCTCCGGGCGGGGGGAGAGGTCGAGCGTTCTGGACGTGCGGTCGGCGGCGCCTGCACGCCGGCGCTCAGGCTTGGACGGGAGAGCTTTCCGGGCTAGACTGCAAGGACAACTGAATACAAGGGGACGACAGGCTTCGACGTGGTCTGAGCGTCCGTCAGGTTGCAAGCCGAGGTTTCCGGAGGCCTCGTAAAACACCGGAAAAAACCAATACGTGCGGACTCTCATGAGTACGCCCTCGCTGCCTAGCACGAACTAGCGCAGCGAGAGTCGGCCCACACTCGGCCCGTGGTGTGGAGCACCGGCTTCAGAAAACGGGCTCGCCCAACAGGATCGCCTCGACCTGAAGGGGACTTTTAGAGGCTAGTCGCCCCGTGGTAGCCCGTCGGCACGGCAGCGGGGTGGCGAATGTGAAGTGCCGACTACGCTTGTAGACGCCTTTCGGCGACAACCGCGGACGTGGGTTCGATTCCCACCGTCTCCACTGTTGCGGGGCTTTCGCTACCACCAGAGTCCGTGATCGCACCCCCCCTCCGGACCCGGGTCTCGTGCTCGGACAGGCCCGCCGGAGGCGAGGTCTACACTGCCTCGCCTCATGAGCGCCCCCAGCGACACCCGCCCCGAGTTCGACCAGGCCTTCTATGACAGCGGGCCGCTGGTCATCGCCTTCGAGAGCGCCGATCTCACCTACAGCGATCTGCCGGTCGACCTCTACAACAGCGGCGTCAACCAGATCCTGTCGGTGGCGGCCACACGTGGCCACCGGCTGCTGCACTTCTCCATGGCGGACCTCAGCGACGAGGCCGGTCAGTACACGGCCGAGTGCTCGGTGCTCGAGCTCGACCCCGAGTGGGATCGGGAGGACCCCCTGCACGCCCACCGGTTCCTGCGACCGGTCGAGCGCACGACCGTCCCGCTCACCGAGGTGCAGCTGTTCGTGGTGCGGGCTGATGATGTGCGCGACGAGCAGACGCCGAACATCGAGATCCTGCGCTGGGCGGCAACCCACGCGAAGATGCTCGAGAGCGTCGAGGCCACGCTGTCGACGACCGACAAGTACATGGCGGTCAAGCGGGCGCCCCAGCTGCCCCATCCCGTCACGTTCCCCGCTTCGACCCTGCCCCAGGCGCTCGACGCCATCGAGCGACTGGAGCGCGACGAGCCGTGGTTCGTGCTCAAGGACCGCTTCGGCTACGGGTGCGGCGCCCAGGTCCACCGTCTGGCCTTTGACGACGAGAACCTCGCCGAGAAGGTCCGTGGTTACCTCGATGACTACGGACACCTGCTGATCCAAGAGTTCTGCGCCGAAGTCGCCGAGGGCGACATCGTCGTCACGTTCTTCGACGACGAGCTGATCAGCTCCCTGCGCCGGTATCCCTCCGTGGGGGAGTGGAAGACCAACGCCAGCACAGGCGCCGAACAGGTCGGCTGGAAACTCACGCCCGAGCAGGAGTCGATCGCCCGGGCCATGAAGCGCTCGTTCCCCGAGTGCCGGCTGGCCTCTGTCGATCTCCTGGAGTCGGGCAAGGTCATCGAGATCAACGCGTTCCCGGGCGGGGAGGGGCTGCTTCGCAGCTACGAGATCTCGATCGGCGAGATCGTCATGGACCGCCTCGAACAGGAGCTGCTGGGCGCCGGAGTCGAGGAAGTGGCCCCGGCCACGCTGAGCTGGGACGCCGACGCGTTGCGCTTCCCGCTGGGCACCCAGTGGCCCGAGGTCGAGGCCCTGTTCGAGAGGTACGAGGGCGAGCGCGAGGTCTTCGACGTCTTCAGCGGCGACCGCTACCGGATGGGCATCGGCGACCTCATCGAGTTCACGCCGCGCAGCGCGGAGTACATCCTCTCGATCCCGCACGCCGGGGTGTTCGTGCCCGATGATCACCGCGACCGCTTCAGCCTCGGCGAGGACGCCCTGGTGGAGATCGACCTCTACAGCGACCTCTGTTACGAGATGGCCGACGGGATGCACGTCAGCTCCCAGCTGGCGCCGTTTTTCGTCGACATGAACCGGACCCGTGACGGGGCGGAGGGGGGGGAGCTGCCCCGCCACCTGACCAACGCCGCCCACGAGTACTACACCGTCAACGACCGCCTGATGCTGCGCAAGCCCTACTCCGAGCAGGAGAAGGAGTCGGTTCTCGCGTACTACGACCTCTACCACGACCTGCTGCGGACGCTGATCGACCGGATGCGCCGCGAGCGCGGATACGCCCTGCTGTTCGACTGCCACTCGATGACCTCGACCGGGCTCGGGCGGGTCGAGGACAAGGGGGAGGATCGCGCCAGCTTCGTGGCAGGCACCCTGGACGGCAGCTCGGCCCACTCGGAGATCATCGAGTCGTTCATGACGACCCTCGACGCCGAAAGCGACGGGCACGCGCTGGGGTTGACGATCGCCCGCGACAAGCCCTACGCGGGCGGCTTCATCACCCGGACCCACCACGATCCCGACAACCACGTGCACGTGATCCAGCTGGAGGTGGCGATGGACACCTACATGTACGAGGCCGTCGCCCACGCCCCCAAGCGCTACGCCATCAAGAGGCCCCGCCTGCAGATCGTCCGCCGTGCCGTGCAGGCCGCCTTCCGCTCCGCGGCCGAGGGTGCCGAGCGGATCTACCGCTGAGCGTCGGTTAGCCGGCGGCCCAGGGCCCCACACGGCCGCTGGAGGGCCGAGTCGGCTTCTCGGGTACGGTCGCACCCATGGCTCGCGACGCCCGACAGGTGATCGCCCTGGCTCTCCTGGCCATGGTCCACCTCGGGCTCGGCGGGGTGATGGTGTTCGCGCCGGGCACGTTCTTCGAGCACATCGGCGCCTACGGGGTCCAAAACGACCACTACATCCGCGACCTCGGCGCCGTCTACCTGGCGTATGGCGCCGCCTCGCTGTTGGCCATGGGCTGGCACGGCTGGCGGGCGGCACTCTTCGGCCTCGGGGCCCTGTGGTACGGACTCCACGCCGTCAACCACATCGTCGACGTCGGCGAGGCGTCGTCGACGACGTCGGGGGTGACCGATGCGGTGTTGATCTCCGTGGGCGCCCTGGTTCTCGCGTGGCTGGCGCGCGATGCGCGCGAGCCCTCGTGGGGGAGCGCCGCACGATGAGGGTGTTCGTGGCCGGCGCGACAGGCGCCGTGGGCCGACCGTTGTGCGCGCAGCTGTTCGACGCCGGGCACGAGGTCGTCGGCCTCACGCGCAGCGCCGAGAAGGCCACGGGGTTGGCCAGTCGCGGCGTGGAACCGGTCGTCGCCGACGCCTTGGACGCGAGCGCCGTGGCAGCCGCGGTGGCCGATGCCCAGCCAGAGGTGGTCGTCTCCCAGCTCACTGACCTTCCGGCCGATTTCAACGCCGCGGGCGATCGCGCAGCCGCCAACGATCGGGTACGTGAGCAGGGGACGCGCAATCTGCTGGTCGCGGCTCGGGCGTCCGGGGCGCGCCGGATCGTGGCCCAGAGCCTGGGATTCGCCTACCGGCCCGGTGGCACCGGGCTGGCGACCGAGGATGAGCCACTGTACGCGGACGGCCCCTCGCCCCTGGACGCCACGGTGCGGTCGCTGGAGGTCATGGAGTCCGAGGTGCTGGGTGTGCAGGAGCTCGGCGGCGTCGTGCTGCGCTACGGCTTCTTCTACGGGCCCGGCTCCTGGTACGGGAAGGGCGGCTCGGCTGTTCACGACCTCCGGCGCCGACGGCTGCCGAAGGTGGGGGCGGGAGAGGGCGTGTGGTCGTTCTGCCACGTCGACGATGCGGCCTCGGCGTGCGTGACCGCCGTCGAGGGGACGGCGACCGGGACCTTCAACATCTGCGACGACCACCCGGCGGCGGTGGCCGAGTGGCTACCCACGCTCGCCCACGCGGCCGGCGCCCCCCCCCCGCTACGAGCGCCGGCGTTGGTCGCGCGTCTGGTGGCCGGGCGTTACCCCGCCTACCTGATGACCGAGGTACGGGGCGCGGCCAACGACCGGGCCAAGCGGGAGCTGGGCTGGAGTCCTCGCTGGCCCGACTGGCGGGATGGGTTCCGCGAGGGCCTCGCTCCGGAGTAGCCGGGGTCGCCGGCCGGGTGCTCCGAAAGCGCAAGGGAGGCACACGAGCCGGTGAAATCTGGCGCCCCAATGTGACGGTCGCCCCGCTGGGCGCCGATTTCGCTGCTAGCGTTGTCGTCGTGGCCGGATCGTCCGGCCACTGGGCAAGCTTGCTTGGGTCCCGCCCCACTGGGCGGTTCGGGTTCGCAGTAGCCCGAATCGTTCATAGCGGTCCGCCGACATTCGCGGCCGCAGAAAGGGACCACCGTGTCCTCCAAGACCTTTGCCGATCTCGGCATTTCCGACGCTGTCGTGCGCTCGCTCGCCGACAGCGGCATCACCTCCCCCTTCGCCATCCAGAGCCTCGTCATCCCCGACGTGCTCGACGGGCGGGATGTCCTCGGCAAGAGCCCGACCGGCTCCGGCAAGACGCTCGCCTTTGGCGTGCCGATGTGCGAGCTGCTCGAGGCAGAAGACCGCCGTCCTGCGGCCCTCGTGCTCGCCCCGACGCGTGAGCTCGCCGTGCAGATCGCCGACGAGCTGCGGCCGATCGCCTCGGCGCGGGCGCTGAAGCTCTCGCTCGCCTACGGCGGCGTTGGCATCCAGAAGCAGATCAACGAGGCGAAGCGCAGCCACATCCTCATCGCCACCCCCGGCCGCCTCGAGGACCTGATCCAGCGCGGCGCGGTCGAGCTGGGCCACGTGCGCATCCTCGTCCTCGACGAGGCCGACCGGATGCTCGACATGGGCTTCCGGCCCGCCGTCGACCGGATCGTGCGCCGCTGTCCGCGGGACCGTCAGACGCTGTTCTTCAGCGCAACGCTCGACGGTGAGGTCGGCCGCATCGCCGGCGAGTACACCGACGACGCCGTGCGCCGTGAACACGCGCCGCCGCCGCGCCCGGCCACCGACATCCAGCATCGGTTCGTCCCTGTCAGCAACGACGGGCGCATGGGCGCGCTGGTCGAGCAGCTGGGCGAGGCCGAGGGCGGCCGCTCCCTGGTCTTCGTGCGCACCAAGCGCGGAGCCGATCGGCTCGTCAAGCGCCTCGACGGCGCGGGCATCTCGGCCCTTGCCATGCACGGCAACAAGAGCCAGAACCAGCGCCAGAAGGCGCTGGACCGGTTCCGCTCGGGCAACGTCGTGACGCTCGTCGCGACCGACGTCGCCGCCCGTGGCATCGATGTCGACGACATCAGCCACGTGATCAACTTCGATCCCCCCGGCGATCACGAGACCTACGTGCACCGCGTCGGCCGCACCGGACGCGCCGGACGCACCGGCACCGGCGTGACCCTGGTCGATCCGCAGCAGGTCGGCGAGGTCGGCTCGATCGCCCGCCGCCTCAAGCTCCACGACGAGTTCGGGCACATCAGCTCGACCGCGCCGAAGGGCGGCTCGCGCGGCGGTGGAAACCGCAGCGGGGGCGGTGGCAATGGCGGCTCCCGGAACGGGGGCCCGCGCAAGGGTGGCTCGCACAATGGCGGCTCCGCTCACGGGTCAGGTGCCAACGGCTCGCGGAACCGCAACCGCAACCGCTCGGCGCGCAGCAGCGCACCGCGCGGCTGAGCCGAGGCCCGCTCCCGCCCGGCGTTCGTCGGGCGGGGGTCGGCTGGCGCGGAGCTGACCACCCGCGATGCTGACCCTGCGACGGATCTGGACCGTCCTCTTCGGCGTCTTCCTCGCTGCCGGGACGAATGAGGCTGCTGTTCATCTTCGGGGATCCGAGCGCAGCCGAGCTGGTGGTGGTCGGGGTCACCCTCGTGGCGTTTTTCGTCACGCTCGCGATCGTCGAGGTTTCATCGGTCAAGCCGTGGTCACGCCGGGAGATCCGTGACTGGCTGTTGGGTGTGTTCATCGCCGCAGGGATTGGAGCCGCGCTCGAGGCCGCCTTCTTGTGTCGCTTCCCTGGGGGCCACTCCTGGCGTTCGTTGCCGTCGCCGCGACGGTTGCCGGCACACGGCGGTTCCCGCCACCGGTCGAGCGTGAGGACAACTGACCCGGCCGAAATTGCGGACGCGCGTACTAGT
>JBPCPM010000062.1:0-4044 GCA_050999155.1 Solirubrobacterales bacterium | reverse complement strand
GCATCGGCTCGATGACGGTGTCGAGCCGATGCAGGCTGGGAACCGGAGCCCGGGAGCCCGCCTCCGCGTCGTCCCGCAAGACCCCCAGCAGGAGCCGCATCTCTTCCAGCGCCTCCCGGCCGGCGGTCTGTACGTGCTGCATGGCTCGCGTCGCCGCCGCCTGGTCCACGGCGAGGGTGTCCTCCGCCGCGCTCGCCTGCACGACCATGATGCTCACGTTGTGCGCGATGACGTCGTGGAGCTCTCGGGCGATGCGGGCGCGCTCCTCGGTGGCTGCCCGTTCGGCCCGCTCCACCTGCGAACGCTCGAGAGACTCCGCCCGCGCCGCAAGCTCGGTAGAGCTGCGCCGCAACTTGCTGATGCCGTGCCCCGCCGCGACGGCGACCACGACCGGCGCGACCCAGACCGTGGCCGACGTCACTCCTGCGAACTCCAGGGGATAGCGCCAGGCAAACACCGCGAGGGACCCAATCGCTGCCAGAAACGGCAGCGCGCTCCACCTGCCACCTCGGTACACAGCGACCGAGTAGGCCGCCACGAGCGAGGGAACCCATTCGCCCCAGAACACCGGACCGGTCGGCACGAAGAGATCGGGACCGAACTGGGCGACGTTCACGATGACGAGCACCGCCACGGGCGCCCGTCGGCGGCCGAGCAACGCAAGCGTCGCCACCGCGATGGTGATCGAGTCGATCAGCAGGTGCGGGTCCTCGGCGGGGAAGTAGCTGTCCCAGTCAACCCACAAGTTCCAGTAACCGAGGACGAGCAGCGCGACCACGAGCGCGGCGTCGAGCGGCCCCGCTCCCAGTCGTTGCGCAAGCCCGCGCGCGGTCATCGGATCAAATTACGCCGTTGCAGGCGCCGGCGCATCAGACTTTCGGAGACCCTGGGGTCACCTGCGGGTGACAGCACGGCCACCGGTGGCTGGATGACCCCCCGTGTCCGCATCCGTACGGTCGCCGCACCAGGTCCGCACGGACCTGTCTACGGAGGAGTGCATCATGGGGAACGTGCAGGCACAGGAAGCAGGCTCGACGGGTAGACCCGTATTCCGTTCGGGGTTGTTCGGGCTCATGGCAGCGTGGGCCCTGTTCGCTACGGGGGAGGCCCTCTACGGCGACCTCGACGGTGCGACCGACTTCGCAGCCATCGCCGACGGGTCCGGTCGGTTCGCCGCAGGTGCGCTCCTGCAACTTCTGGCTGCAGTGCTCCTCGCGGGCGGTGTCGTGGCGCTCATCCTGTCCCTGCGCGAACGAGCGCCGCGCCTTGCCCTGTTCGGTGGATGGCTGGGGCTGGTCGGCGCGGTCGGTGTTGCCGCGTTCTCACAATTCCACCTCATACTGCTGGCCATGACCGACCCGGCGCTCGACCGGTCGGCGCTCAACAGCTTCCTGACCGGTCCGCTGCAGACCGGCGGCTTGTGGGGCATCCCCATCGCCTTCGTGCTCGTCGCGGTCCCGGTCGCGTTCTTCCTGCTCGCGCTCGGGACGGCCCGGGCAGGGTTCACCTCCCGCTGGCCCGCCGGCCTGATCGTGGTGCACACCGTCGTGCACCTGGGGATCCCCGGCGATCGGGTGGAGGTAGCCTCGCACTACCTGCTCGCCGTCGCCCTCGCCTGGATCGCCATCAGCGTCCTGCGGCAGTCGGCCGCCCCTGCGGCCCGCGAGCCGTCCGGTGCTCGACTTCACGCTCGCCAATCCGCCACAACCACGGACTAGACGCCGCTGGCCGGGCCTTCCCCGGCTCTGCGACCATCCCCGCTGGCGGCGACGAATGAGCATGACGCCCGGTGGACGGCGGACAGTCTCGATCAACCCCGTCAAGCCCCGACACCCGGAAAAGCGACATTGGACGGCCCCGGCCCGATCCGCGCCCCCCGCACCCGCACTCCGCGGCTGTGGACCGGCCGGGCCGTGGCCGCCGGAACGGCAGCACGAAACCATCAAGGGCTGCAGACGCGGAGGGCGGAACGAGGACGGATCCCACCGAACGACTCGCACAACCGAGAGGGCGCGTCCCGACGCTCGCTCAGCGCCTTGCGACCGACAGGGCGCTCCAGCTCCTCATCGGAGCCGCCGTGGCACTCGCCGTCGCAGCGGTTCTGCTCTCCGCTCTGCGCACGGGGAACGAGCCGGCCCTCGGCGGGGCCCAACCCCGCCCTGTCGCCCCTGCGGGGCCGGCGGACGCCGTGGAAGAAGCGGCGCTGCCCGAATCCCCGGCGGAGGGACGGCGGTGGCGGCGGTGACGCTCTGCGGCCGGCCGTGCGGCCCCGCCGCGTGTCCGGCGTCAGCCGCTCACGGTGATCTCGGCTGCCATCCCCTCGGTGAAGTGCGGCGGGCCGCCTTCGACCTCGGGCGGCCCCTCGCCGCCTTCACCCTCTTCGCCCTCCTCGAGGGCCTGGACGAGGGCCTCGGGGTCGGCACCGGTCGGGATGAAGCAGAGCAGCGCGTAGCGACCGGCCTCCTCGAGGACGACGGGGCCCGGCGGCGCGTCCGGTGGGGAGATCCCGTCCTCACCAGGGGGCGCGACCTGCACGCCGACGAACTCGATGAGCGTCTCGGACTCTTCCTCCGGAAGCTGCAGCAACTCCTCGACCGTGCGGACCTCGTCGTCGTCGATCCGCATCACCACCATCTCGTGGAACTCCGCCTCGGAGGCGTTGGTGAACGACAGCTCTGTGCCGGCCTCCACGCTGTCCGGCACGCCCTCGAAGGCGTAGTCGACTCCGGTGATCTGCACCGTCTCACCGGTGGCAGCCGGGGTCTCCTCGGCCCCTTCGCCTTCCACGGGCGCGGGGGACTCCGTCTCTGTCGTCACGTCCTCCGTGCCGCCGCCGCAGGCAGCCAGTCCCAGCGTGAGCAGGGCGATCAGCCCGACCACGGATCGTTTCGTCGCCATGTCTTGTTCCCTCCCCGTGCCCCCGACCGGGGGGCCACCCTGGCCCCCGGGGGACGTTAGCAAGGCGCGAGTGTAGCAGGCCTACTAGCCAGGTCATAGAGAATCTTCCCGCGGGTTTGCGCCAGAGCCCGGCGGTCGCCCACGGCTCAAGGTCGACCCCCGCCGTGCCGATGACCCACGGACCCCGCTCATGGCGAGTTCCCCACGCCCAGCCACGAGCGCTGCCCATAGCGCACGCGTGTCCGGCCCTAGCTGAACATCGGAACGAAAACTGGCGCTAAGCAGGCTGTCGCACAATGAGGGGTCCCGGGTGTGGCGAGGTTTTTTCTCCGTCGATTCGCCTGAATAGTCGGAGTTCATGGCTTTGAGGGCCAGCCCTCGGCTCGTTCCGCTGCGCGCAGCGAGAGGGCTTCCAGCTCGGCGTTGAGCTCGCGTAGGCGGCGGGCGTTGTCGAACCAGGGCTGGTAGCGCTCGAGCTGGTCGGGGCTGAGGTTGCGCGTGACGGTCTTGCCCGCGACCTTGCGGGTCCATTGCAGGTAGGGGCCGTGCAGCGTGGGAGGGTCGGCCTTGCAGCGGCAGCTCGCCTTGCCGCAGCGGGTGCGGCGCACCACGACGCTGCCGGGCAGGACGAAGCCGATCTCGGCCAGCGCGGCGCTCAGGCGCCGCTGGGCCTTGTGCTCGCTGGGCTGGGGGGTGTGCTCGGGCACCTCGAGTCGCTTCCGCCGTGGTGGTCGTTTCCGCGGTTTCACGGGCATTCTACCGCGCTTCCCCGACCGCCAGTTGCTATACTGTGGATAGGAGAGCGCGGGGAAACATGGCATCGACTTCATCGAGGCGCAGCGCGTCTGGCACGACACCATGCACGTCGAGGTCCCCGCCCGGACAAGCAGGCGAGGCCCGCTGGCTGATCAGAGGAGGTGGCGATCTATGAAGGCTGAGGAGTTCGACCGGCGGTTCGATGAAGGGAAGGACGTCACAGCCGCCCTCGACGTCGACCAAGCGCGTCGTCCTGCCGTAGCGCAGCGCCGGGTCAACGTGGACTTTCCCGCGTGGGTGGTGGAGTCCCTGGATCGGGAAGCCAAGCGGCTGGGCGTCACCCGCCAGTCGATCATCAAGGTGTGGATCGTCGAGCGTCTCGAGCAGGGC
>JBPCPM010000043.1:0-10091 GCA_050999155.1 Solirubrobacterales bacterium | reverse complement strand
GGCAGTGGCGGCGGTGTCGCGCACCACGGCTCGCTCGGCCACCGCGGCTTCGAGCCCCTCGCCGCGGCGACGCAGCGACAGCTCCCCGGCGGCAGCGGCCTCGGGCAGGGACCGCAGCTCGCCGGAGCGGCCGTCCCACGCCCAGCCCTCACGAGTGACGGCGATCCCACCGAAGTCACGGGGCACGCTGTCGAGGTTGTCGACCAGCCACGCGTCGGAGAGCAGGCGCGCCGCGACGTCGACGACCTCGGGCTCGGCGTCGACGTGGTCGAGCAGCCGCGTGGCGCCCGGGCAGGGCGCGGACCTCGGCGTCGCCGGCTCCGCGCCGCGTAGCAGCGCCCGGACGGCGTGGCCCTGGGCGGCGGCGAGCGCCGAGAGGCCGTCGGACACGTCGTCGACCAGCGCGGCGCGCAGGCGCTCGCCGAGAGCGGCGGTCAGAGCGAGCTCGAGCCCCGGCTCGGCGGTGAGCCCGCCGGCGAGCACGAGCCGGCCGCCGGCGGCTTCGGGACGGGCCAGCGCGGCGATTCGCGCCTCGTGGCGCTCACGGTCCCGGTCGGCGGCCGCGTGGGCGTCGGTGGCCTCCTCGGCCGCGCGGCGGGCGCGCTTGCGCTCGCCCTTGAGCCGGTGCAGCTCCCGCTCGGCGGCGTCCACCGCTTCGCGCAGCTGCGGGACGGCCTCGCGCAGCTCGGCGGCGCGCGCCTCGTTGTCGGCCAGCTGCTGGGAGAGCCCCTCCAGCTCCGCCTCGGTGCGGCGCTGCTGTTCGGCCCGGGCCTCGCTGACGGCGGCCTCGAGCTCGGCCACCCGGTCGGTTCCGGTCGGCTCGGCCTGCTCCTCGGCCTCGAGGGACTCCAGCGCCCGGTGGCGGTCTTCCGCGCCTTCGCGCAGCTCACGGGCGGCACGCTCCAGCGCCTCCTGGCGCACGGCGGTGCGGTCGGCCGCGCCCCGCACAGCGCCCAGCCGCTCGGCCGCCTGGCGGCGGACCCGGTCGCGCTCGGCGAACTGCTGCTCGACCGCGCGGCGGCGCTCGGTCACGCCGGCCAGCGTGGTGCGCAGCTCGTCGCGCTTGCTCCGCGACGCCCCGAGCTCGGTCTCGGCGTCGCGCAGCTGCGCGTCGAGCGCGCGCAGCTCGTCGGCCACGAGTTCGGCGCGGGCCTCGACGCGCTGGCGTTCGAGGCGGGCGTGCAGGTCGGCGGCCTCGGCCTGGCGCTTGAGGGGGCGGAGCTGCGAGCGGGCCTCGCGCTCGACATCCAGCGCCCGGTCGAGGTTCTCGCGGGTGCGACCGAGCTTGAGCTCGGCGCGACGACGGCGCTTGCGGTGCTTGCCGAGGCCGGCCGCCTCCTCGACGAGCAGCCGTCGCTCGCCGGGCTTGGAGAGCACGATCTGCTCGACCCGGCCCTGGCTGATGACCGAGTGCATCTCCTTGCCCAGTCCGGTGTCGGAGAGCACCTCGAGCACGTCGGCCAGCCGGCACCGGGCCCCGTTGAGCCGGTACTCGCCCTCGCCGGAGCGATCGAGGCGGCGGCTGATCGCGATCTCGGAGAACTCGACGTCGGCCTCCCCGTCGGAGTTGTCGAGCACGAGCTCTACCTCTGCCGACTGCCGCGGGGCCTGGCCGCGGCCACCGGCGAAGATCACGTCCTGCATCGTCTGGCCGCGCACCGCGAGGGGGCGCTGCTCTCCCAGGGCCCAGAGGATCGCGTCGGTCACGTTGGACTTGCCCGACCCGTTGGGGCCGACGACGACGCTCACCCCAGGGGAAAGCAGCAGCTTCGTGCGGTCGGGGAACGACTTGAACCCCTTGACGGTGAGCGACTTCAGGTGCATGCGGCCGTCGTAGGCTCGTGGTTGGGCCGGACGCCACCGGCGGCAGCGCGCGTCACGTCTGCGGAAGCCCGTGGAGGGCCTGTTCGGCCGCGGCCTGCTCTGCCAGCTTCTTGCTGCGCCCGTCGCCGGTGCCGATGACCTGGCCGTCGGTTCGGGCCTGGACCCGGAACTGCCGGTCGTGGGGCGGGCCCTGCTCGTCGACGACGACGTACTCGACGGTGGCGCGGTTGCGGGCCAGTCGTTCCTGGAGGGCCGACTTGAAGTCCTGGTGGTGCTCGGAGGCGAAGACCACGTGCTCGGCGAACGCCTCGACGACGGCCGGCGCAACGGCCTCGTAGCCGTGGTGCAGGTAACACGCGCCGATAACCGCCTCGGTCACCGATGCCAGCGCCCGCTCGGTGGCCAGCAGCTGCTCCACCGCGCGTCCGCCGCCCTCGGTGGCCGGCGCCTGGGCTCGCAGGCGCTCGGGGACCCCGAGCTCCAGGGCTACCTCCGCGCAGGCCCGCCCGCTGACCGTCTGGGCGCGGATCTTGGTCAAACGTCCGGCGCTGGAGCGGGCGAACTGTGGGTAGATGGCCGAGGAGACGGCGAGCCCGAGGACACTGTCGCCGAGGAAGGCGAGCCGCTCGTAGGACGCCTCGCGGTTGTCGGTCCACGACGCGTGGGTGAAGGCCTGACGAACGAGCTCGTCGGGAAGGTCCCCGAGGAGCCGCTGCAGCCCCGCGACCCGGCCGGCCACCTCAGGCGGTCGCCACATGCCGGTGGACGGCATCGACCGCTTCTGAGACCGTGGTGATCTTGGCCGCCTCCGCCTCGGGGATGCGGATGTCGTACGTGTCCTCCAGCTCCATCAGCAGCTCGTAGAGGTCGAGCGAGTCCGCGTCGAGATCGTCGCGGAGGTGGGTCGACTCGGTGATGGCCTGTTCGTCGACCTCGAGCTCGGCCGCGAGGTGCGCGCGCACCCGGTCCATGACCTCCTGGCGCTCCACGCGCTCAGCGTACTTCCTGGCGGTCCCGGAGCGCCGCTCGCGTGGAGCCCGACCGGGCCAGCAGCTCGGCGGTCCGTTCGACGGCCCCCGAGGCGACGGTCCGTTCGGCCAGACGGATGGCGTTGGCGATCCCTTCGGGTCCCGCCGACCCGTGGCAGACCACGGCCGGAGCGCGCAGGCCGAGCAGCAGGGCTCCCCCGGTGGTGTCGGGGTCGAGGTCGCGGCGCAGGCTCCCCAGGGCCGGGCGCATCAGCAGCCCTCCGGCGGCCGAGAGCGGGTTCGCGCGCGCGGCGTCGCGCACCGCCTGGCCGACGACGCGGGCGGTGCCCTCCATCGTCTTGAGGGTCACGTTGCCGGTGAAGCCGTCGGTGACGATGACGTCGACCGTCCCGGTCGTGAGGTCGGTGCCCTCCACGTTTCCGTGGAAGTCGATCCCCGGCGCATCGGAGAGCACCCGGTGGGCCTCGATGACCGTGGGCGTCCCCTTGCCGGCCTCTTCCCCGACCGACAGCAGCCCGACCCGGGGGTTCTCGACGTCGAGGACTGCCTGGGCGAACGCCGTGCCCATCGACGCGAACTGGACGAGGTGCCCGGGGCGGGCCTCGGCGTTGGCTCCCGCGTCGAGGAACAGCACCGGATGTCCGGGGACGGGCAGCTGCACGGCCAGGGCCGGCCGCTGGACTCCGGGGAGCCGGCGCAGGGCGAAGGTCGAGGCCGCCAGGGTCGCCCCGGTCGAGCTGGCGCTGACCACCGCGTGGGCCCGGCCCTCGGCGACCTCCGCGCACGCGCGGACGATGCTCGCGTCGGGCGCCGAGCGCACGGCCCGCACGGGGTCGGAGGTGTTGCCGACGGTCTGGCTGGCCAGGATGTGCCGGACGCCGTCGATGTCTTCGGCGGTCTCGGCCAGCTCAGGGGAGCCGACGAGCAGGACCTCGATGCCGTCGGCGGCCGCGATCCGGGCGCCCTCGGTGGTCACCTTCACGCCACGGTCGGCGCCCATGGCGTCGAGGGCGACGGTGGTCATCAGACCGGCCGGATCAGGCGTCGGTGCTGCCGAGGCCCTCGGCGAAGCGATCGGGAATCTCGATCGCCTCCCGGCCTGCGTAGTGGCCGCACTCGCCGCACACGCGGTGCGGGCGCTTGGGGCTGTGGCACTGCGGACACTCCATCAGGTGGGGTCGCGGTGCCGCCAGGTGCGAGCGGCGCTGGTCACGCCGCCGCCGGGACTTGCGTTGTTTCGGGACAGCCACGGCGGAAACGATAGCCGTCACGCGCCCGTGCCGTCCGCTGGGCGCCGGGCACGACCGCCGGTGCAGCTACTCCTGCAGCTCGCGGAGCTTGGCCCACCGCGGATCGAGCGCGGGCTCGGCTGCTTGGGCCTGGGCTCCGAGGACCTCCTCGATCGACCGGTCGCACGCTCCGCAGATGCCCTCGTCATCGGGCGGGTTGCGGAACCTGTCGGGCAGCTCGAGGGCGATCTCGTTGCGCGCCCAGGCCGTGAGGTCGAGCAGTCCGTCGTCGACGTAGGGGCTCAGCAGCTCCTCGTCGTCGGTCGACTGATCGTGGATCTCCCGCGCGTCGATGGCAAACCGGTGCGTCACCTCCTGCAGGCAGCGGCTGCAGGGTCCGGCGATGTCGATCTCGGTCCGCAGCCGCAGCGCGTACCCGCTGACCGTCCGGGAGATATCCACAAGAGCCTCTGCCTCGGCGGCCCGGTAGCTCTCGCCCCCGAACGAGAAGTTCCCGGCCAGAACCCGCGAATCCAACCGTTTGGCCTGCCCGGACCGCAAGGCGAAACGCTCGAGGTCGATCAGTTCCTGCTCGCCGGCCACCGGTGCCCTCCTCGCGTCGGGTACGCCCGGCGGGTGCCGGTCCACGAACCCTAGCGGCCCGTCCCGCCTCCTTCCCGTGCACCCGTCGAGCGCTCGGCTCCTCGAAGTGTCCGCCCGCGGTGGCCCAGCAGGAGCCGAACGCGACGCGGCCGTTCAACTCCCAGCCCCACCGTCGGAAGGCGTGCCGCGACCGGGCAGCTTCCGGCGGGGTGGGTGGATGGCTCGGCGAAACTCTCGGAGCCCCACGAACAACTGAGCCCTACACGCGGCCGGTGGCGAAGATCGCAGAGCCGTCCACCCACCCCGCCGGCCACCACCCACCGCAGGACGGCTATCCGACTTCGGCAGGCTCTTCTTCGGAGCGACCGGCAAGCCGGTCGCGTCCGCGGCGCACCGCGGCGAGGAACTTCTCGAGGTTCACCTCGAGGGTGTTGAGGATCTCGTCGGCGTAATCCTCAGCGCCGAGAAAGATTTCCCACTCGCGCGCCCGGGCCTCTTCGAGGATCTCCTCGGCGCCACGCTCGGCCTGCTTGGTGACCTCCTCGTCGGAGATCAGGCGGGCCTGCTGGTCGCGGGCCTCCTTGACGATGCGCTCGGCCTCGCGCTTGGCCTCGGCGAGCATCTCCTGACGCTCCTTGACGATCCACCGGGCCTGCTTGATCTCCTCGGGGATCGTGGCCCGCATCTGGTCAAGGAGGTCGTAGATCTCCTCCCGGTCCACGCGAACCTGGTCGGTGAGAGGCACCGGCTTGGCGTTGTGGACCAGATCGTCCAGCTTGTCGATGAGGACCAGGACGTCCATTGGCGGATCCTTGCAGAGATTGGCGGTCGGCGGCCGGATGACCGCGTGCGGGGCGCATTGTGTTCGAAATCGCCCGCGCGCGCTAGTCGAAGGGTGCGATTTGCACGGATTCTCCCAAACCGGGGCTCGCGTGCCCCGCCCCCACCGGCCCCCGATCCGCACCGTAACCCGGGCGTCGAGCGCTATCGACGCACGACGGCGGGCCCTTGCACGCGCCGGCGACCGCTCAGCCGGCGAAGCGCTCGGAGAGCGCGGCCGCGACGTCGGCGGGAACGAGCGGAGTGACGTCGCCACCGAACGTGGCCATCTCCTTGATCCCGGTCGACGAGAGGAAGCTGTATTCGGCGGAGGCCATCAGGTAGAGGCTCTCGAGCTCCGGGGCCAGGCTGTGGTTGAGCTGGTTCATCTCGAACTCGTATTCGAAGTCCGAGATCGCTCGCAGCCCCTTGACGATCGCCGTGGCGTTGTGCTCCTGGGCGAATTGCACGACCAGCATCGAGAAGACCTTGACTTCGACGTTGTCGTAGTCGGCCACCGCCGACTCGATGAATCCCGTCCGTTCCTCGGCGTCGAACAGCGGTTTGGATTTGCGGATCGAGTTGCCCACGACGCCGACGATCACGCGGTCGAACAGCGCAGCGCAGCGGGTGATGATGTCGAGGTGGCCGTTGGTCACCGGGTCATACGTCCCCGGGCAGATGGCGATCCGCTCGATCATGCGCCGTGCACGGTGACGACGGTGTCGCCGTAGCGGCGCTCTCGGAGCAGCGGGAGCGCCGGGCGGCCGCCCTGGCCTGCGGGTCCCTCGAAGACCACGCGAGAACGCGCGTGCAGCAGGGGCGGGAGGTGCTCGTCGAGGGCGGCTGCCACGCGGCGCGCGATTCTATACGGGGGATCGCAGCAGACGACGTCAAACGCCGGCTGGCACTGACCCTCGGTGGCCAGCCATCGCGGCAGCTCGCCGCGCACGACCCGCGTCCGGTCGCCCAGCTCGAGGGCGGCGACGTTGGCCTCGCAGGCTCGGACGTCGCGGTCGACGAGCACGGCGGAGCCGGCCCCCCGCGACAGCGCCTCGATCCCAAGCGAGCCGCTGCCGCAGAACAGGTCGAGCACGGTCGCCCCTTCGAGCGGCCCGAGCATGGAGAACACCGCCTCGCGGGTCCGCCCGGCGGTCGGCCGCACCCCGCTTCCCGCCTGCAGCGGGCGGCCACGCAGCTCGCCGCCGGTGATGCGAAGGCGCACGGGCGCAGGGCCTCAGGCCGCCAGCCGGCTCTCGGGCTCGCTCGGAAAGCGGGCCTGGACCGCATCGGCGAGCAGCGCCAGGGGCTCGGCGTCGAGGCCCCCGTGCTCGTCGAGGAGCTCGACCAGCGCCGCTCGCGCCCGGGCGAGGATCTCCCCGTCCTCGGGCAGGCGCGCCGCCGAATACGACGGCAGGCCGTGCTGGCGCGTGCCGAGGATCTCTCCCTCGCCACGCAAGACGAGATCGATCTCGGCGAGCCGGAACCCGTCGGACTCCGCGACGATCGCCTCCAGGCGACGGCGGGCCGTCTCGGTCTGGGCGTCGGCGATCAGCAGGCACTGCGACGCGTCGGCGCCACGGCCGACCCGGCCCCGGAGCTGGTGCAGCTGGGAGAGCCCGTAGCGCTCGGCCCCGTCGACGACCATGACCGTGGCGTTCGGCACGTCGACCCCGACCTCGACGACGGTGGTGGCCACGAGCAGGTCGATCTTCCCCGCGCCGAAGGCCGCCATGACGTCCTGCTTGTCGCGGGAGCTCATCCGTCCGTGCAGGCAACCGACGCGGTGGGCCGCGAAGGGGCCGGCGGCGAGCGCCTCGGCGGTCTCGGTCGCGGCGGCGGCCTGCAGTTGCTCGGAGGTGTCGATGAGCGGGCACACCCAGTAGGCCTGCCGGCCGGCCTGCAGCTCCGCGCGGACGGTCGCGGCGACGCCGTCGCGGTCGCCGGGTGTCGCCGTCCGGGTCGCGATCGGCCGGCGGCCGGAGGGCAGCTCGCGCAGTTCGGTCACGTCGAGGTCCCCGTAGGCGGTGAGCGAAAGCGTCCGCGGGATCGGCGTAGCGGTCATGTGCAGCGCGTGCGGCACGAGCGCGTCCGGGCCCTTGGCGTCCAGCGCGGCGCGCTGGCGGACGCCAAACCGGTGCTGCTCGTCGACGACGGTCACCCCGAGCGCGCGGAACTCGACATCACCTTCGAGCAGGGCGTGGGTGCCGACCACGAGCTGCAGCTGCCCGTTCGCCAGATGGCCGAGCTGCTCGCGCCGGCGCGCCTTGGGGGTCGACCCGGTGAGCAGCGCCGCGGGGAGCACCGCGCCGAGCAGCCGGCCGAGCGTGGCGAAGTGCTGTTCGGCCAGCGTCTCGGTCGGAGCCATCAGGGCGGCTTGGCGCCCGCCCTCCACCGCCCGCAACATCGCATAGAGCGCGACCACCGTCTTGCCCGACCCGACCTCGCCCATCAGCAGCCGCTGCATCGGGCGCGGCTCGGCGAGATCCGCGTCGACGGCCGCGAATGCGGTCCGCTGGGCGTCGGTGGGGGCGAAGGGCAGGCTGGCCAGCCACTGGTCGACGAGCGGGCCGGGCGGGTCCGTCGGCGCGGCCTGCGCCTGCTGCTGGCGGTCCCGGCGCCGGGTCAGCAGCGCGGCCTGGTGGCAGAACAGCTCCTCGAAGGCCAGCGCCCGACGTGCGTCCTCGGCTTCGGCCACCGTCTGCGGGGTGTGGGTGGCGTGCAGGGCATCGGCGACCGACGGGAGCCCGAGCCGGGAGCGCAGCCGTGGGCCGACCGCGTCAGGAAGGTGGCGCGCCACCCCGCAGGCCCGCCACGCCCATTCGCGCAGCTGGCGGTTGGCCAGCGCCTCGGAGGCGGGGTAGTCGGCGACCGGGCCCTGGGTGTGGAGCCCCGCCGGCGGATCGGTCTCCGCCGCCATCCCGAGCGGGGCGCGGACGCGCGCACCGGGGTCGCCCCTGACCGGCTCGAACGCTTCGACGGTCAAACCCCGATCGTCACGGCGGCCGGTGAGCAGCAGCCGGTCTCCGGCCGACAGCCGTCCGGCGACCCACCGCTGGCCGAACCAGCGGGCGGGGCTGGCGCCCGAGTCATCAGCCACGCGCGCCTCGACGATCGCCATCCCCCGCCGGCTCGTGCGCACGGCGCTCACGGCCTCCACGGTGACGACCACCGTGGCCCGGTCGCCCGGGCGCAGCTCGCCGAGCCGGCGCAGCGGCAGGTCCCGATACTCGCGGGGCAGATACCGGGCGAGGTCCGCCAGGGTCCCGAGCCCGAGCTCGGCTGCGGCGTCGGCACGCTGGGGACCGCACCCGGGCAGCTCACGGATCGACCGGCGGGCCTGCGACGGGGTCGGACTCGACCGCAGCGCCACGGCCAAGAGCTGCGCGCGGGTCGCGGGCTCCAATCCGCCGAACGGCGGCGGGGGCGTATCGAGGCAAGGGCCGCGTGCGGGGGGCGAGACGGCGGTCACCGACCCAGGCTACGCGCCCCCCGGGCCGGAACGGGCGTTTGCGCACCGTCTCCGCGCGGAACACGAGCCCCATGGGCGAATCGGTGTGGGACTACCCGCGCCCGCCTCGCGTCGAGCCGTCGGCTCGCCGGGTGCGGGTCGTGTTCGGCGGCGAGACGATCGCCGAATCCGACGACGCGCTGCGTGTGCTGGAGACCTCCCACCCGCCCGGGATCTACGTGCCGCCCGGCGACGTCCACGAGGAGTTCCTGCGCCCCGGCGGGGGCCGGAGCCTGTGTGAGTTCAAGGGCAGCACGTCCTTCTTCGACCTCATCGCGGGCGGGCAGCGAGCCGAGCGGGCGGCGTGGACGTACCGCCATCCCGCCCGCACCTACGCGAGCCTTGCCGACCACGTCGCCTTCTATCCGGGAATGGCCGAGTGCTACCTCGGGGACGAGCGGGTGCAGGCACAAGCAGGCCGCTTCTACGGCGGGTGGATAACCTCCGACCTTGAGGGGCCTTTCAAGGGAGAACCGGGAACAGAGGGGTGGTAGTCGATGGCCGAGGACGATCAAAAGCAGTCAGCAACCCAGGACGGAAGTGATTCTCAGGGAAGCGGGTCCGACTCGGAGCAGACGAGCGCCGATGCGCGCGCCCGGAGTGCCTACGCCGATCCGGAGAGCGACCGCGTCGCGCAGGTGATCACCAATCGGACGTTCCTGCTCATCAGCGTGGTGGGCTTCGTGCTCGTGTTCATCGCCGGGATCGCCCTCGTCGGCAACCCGTTCGTGGCGCTCGGCCTCGGCCTCGGGTTCATCTTCGGCGTGTTCGCCTACTACTGGTTCCAGGCCGGAGGCGACGTCCCGGGCTAGTACTAGTGTCGGCCCCTCGGGGCCGGTGGCACGGCCGCGAGGACCCGCAGTCGCGTGACGAACCCGCCGCGCCGGGCGAGTTCGCGGCGCACCGCCGAACGCCCCGCGGCGTCCGGGCCGCGGCCACCCGCGTACCGGTGGGCGCGCAGGGCCCGGATGTACCGGCGTGCCTCGGGCGTGCGGAAACGGTCTTCGAGGTCGGTCCGCGTGGCGCCCAGGTGCACCAGGTCAACGACCGCGGCCAGGTCCGCATCGAGCTCTCCCAACGGCCCGGGCCGGCGCCGCAGCAGCGGCACCAGGGCGA
>JBPCPM010000100.1:0-3092 GCA_050999155.1 Solirubrobacterales bacterium | reverse complement strand
AGCAAGG
This sequence comes from Solirubrobacterales bacterium, assembly GCA_050999155.1. Classification (GTDB taxonomy): domain Bacteria; phylum Actinomycetota; class Thermoleophilia; order Solirubrobacterales; family 70-9; genus JBPCPM01. The sequence goes on along the minus strand of JBPCPM010000100.1, from coordinate 3,085 downwards.
ATTCGTCGACGTTCACGAACCAGGCTCGGTGCACCTGCGGCGCATCGATGAACTCGAGCTGAAACGAAGGACCGACGAATCCTTCTCCCAGGATCTCGATCGGAGTTTCAAGGCGAGGCTGGTCGTGCGGGACCGGGTAGTCCGCCCGGATCTGGTTCCAGAGCAACCCGAGGTGGGCCTGTCGGAACCCCTTGATCGGCTCGAACTGAACGGCGATCGCCACTTCGACGACAGGAAGGTGGTCGAACTCGGGGAGATCAGCGGGTCGGTCAGTCACGGCGAAGTCCATCGTACGACGAGTTCGTAAGAGCGAGCGGGAGCCGAGATTGCGGACCGGTGACAGCCTGGCGCTGGAAGTTGGGGGTCACAGATCCTCGACCCTCCAGGATCCGTATCGTAACGGGTGTTGCGAAAGTCACCCTCGTGGTACACTCATGACAGCAGCGAGGAGGACACATGCCCGGGACCAGCGGTCGCACTCGTCGAGTCGGCACAGAGCCACGTCCGGCCGCAACGGCGATTTTCCTCGCGGCCGGCTCAGGCAAGAGCCACACGGTGCTCACCGCGTTGCATGCTCTGCCGCTCGAGCAGCAGAGGTTCGCCCTCCTGCTCGTGGAGGCAGTAGGGAGCGTTGCGGACGAATCCGAAGTGTCAGAGGCCGACGTCCGCAGCATGGTCTATAGGGTCCTTCAAGCAGCGTTGCTGCAAGAGCGGAGAGCTCCGGCTGCCAGGCGTGAGCTCGCCAGGGTGCTCGGTCCCTGGCTAGGAGAGTTCGATCCCGTTCCGTATGCGACTGTCGAGCAGGCGCGTCGCCTGGCAGCGCTGCGCGTTTCCTTGCTTCGGGATGGGGCCTGGCCGACCGCAGGCATCGCTGACGCTCGAGGGATCACGGCCAACAACGCTCGACAGTGGGTGTCGCGCCATCGGAAGGCGCATCGCATCTTCACAGTCACTCACGATGGCGAGACACTCATTCCCGCGTTCTTGTTGGACGAATACCTTGAACCTCGGCCCGCGGCGCAAGAGCCGATACGCCTGCTTCACGAAGCCGGCGAGGATGGCTGGGCCCTGTGGGCATGGTTCGCCGCTCCGTCTGCTTGGGTGGGTGGACGCATCCCGTCGGAGCTCCTCGCCACCGAGCCCGACCTTCTCGCCGAGAGCGCGCGCCAGCGGGCGGCCGCTGCGGCATGACCGCGCCGGGGTGCCTTGGCCCGGCTTCCTGTCAGGTACCGAATCCCGGCGACGTCGATCTCCGTCGGTTGAGGCTTGCTCGTCTCCCGGCCGGCGTGATCTTCCATACCGCGTATCGACGAGGCCATTGGCCGGCCTTGTTCAACCTGTCGGGCGCAGGGAGCGCTCGGTTCTCGCCGGTCGCAGCAGCGGGCGTCACCGTACCGACGCTCTACGGGGCTGCGACGCAGACCGTGGCCCTGCTCGAGTCGTGCTTTCACGGCGTTCACGAGGCGACATCCAGAACAATCTCCGTACTTGTATAGCGGGTAGATCGCGCGAGGAGTAGGGATCCACCACTATCCGCGCGCGGTGCTGTAGACCAATGCGGTGGATGTGAACGAGCGCATCACCTCGCTGGAGACGAAGCTCGCCGAGCTGACCGAGACCCTCTCTACCCGGGATGCCCGCATCGCTGAGCTGGAGCGCCTGTTGGAGGAGTCCCGCCGTGCCGGAAAGCGCCAGGCGGCCCCGTTCTCCAAGGGCGGTGCCGATGACGAACCGGCCCGGCCCGGGCGCAAGAAGGGCAAGGCCCACGGCCGCCACGGGCACCGGGCGGTCCCTCCCACGCCCGACCGAGAGCTCGAGGCGCCGCTGCCGCCGTGTTGTCCGCACTGCGGCGACGCGCTGGACTTCGAGCGCTTCGCCGAGCAGTACCACACCGAGCTGCCCGAGATGCGCCCATGCGTGACCCGCTTCCGGGTGGGGATCGGGCGCTGCCGGGGCTGTCGGCGTCGGGTCCAGGGCCGCCACCCGGAACAGACCTCCGACGCCCTCGGGGCCGCGGGTTCCCAGGTCGGGCCCCGGGCCATGGCCTGGGGAGCGTGGCTGCACTACGGCCTCGGCCTGAGCTTCGGGAAGTGCTCGGCGCTGCTGGCACGCCTGGGCATCGATGTCAGCGCCGGTGCGATCTGCCAGGCATCGGCGGCCACGGGCACCGATCTGGTTCCCACCCACCAGGCGATCAAGGCGCACGTGGCCAACGCGCCGGCGGTGACCATGGACGAGACGGGGTGGCGCATCGGCGGCCAGGGCGCCTGGCTGTGGGTGGCCGCCACCGAAGACGCCACGGTCTATGACGTGGCCCGCGGCCGGGGCTTCGCCCAGGCCACCAACCTCGTCCCCGCCGACTACGGCGGCGTGATCGTGCGTGACGGCTGGGTGGTCTACAACAGCTACGACAAGGCGTCGCACCAGAGCTGCGTCGCTCATCTTGTCCGGCGCTGCCACGAGATGATCGAGGACCTGCCGCCATGGGCTCGCAGCACGCCCCGCCAGACCAAGGACCTCCTCCTCGAAGCCCTCGACGCCCGAGACCTCGACGAGACCGGGCGGGCCGAGGCGGTTCTCGACATCGGGGAGCGCTTCGACCTGCTGTTCGAACAGCCCCATCCCCACGACGCCAACCGCCGGCTCATCAAGCACCTCCGCCACGAGCGCCACGCCCTGCTCACCTTCCTCACCACCGACGGCGTCGATGCCACGAACTGGAGAGGAGAGCAGGGCGTGAGGCCCGCAGTTGTCAACCGGAAGGTGTGGGGCGGCAACCGCAGCGACAAGGGTGCCGAGACCCAGGGCCGGGTCATGACCTTCCTGCGCACCGCGCATCAGCAGGGCGCCGACGCCGTCGAGCTCCTCGCCGAACTCGCCCGGGCCCCCGCTCCGGGCGTCGTCGCCGGGCTCACCCTGCGGTCCGGCTGAACACCCACCGCAAATCAGCTCATCACCGGCCAACCATTACGCAAATCGCCCTGACGCGGGCCCGCTAACCAAGTACCAATCTCCGAGCCGCTCGACCTCGCGCCCCGTGGACTCGTCGCACTGAACACGCCATCACCACTGCCGTTGATCGACC
>JBPCPM010000087.1:0-6737 GCA_050999155.1 Solirubrobacterales bacterium | reverse complement strand
GGGCACGACGGGCCCCCGCCTCCGGCGCCCGGGTGTTGCCTCCCGCTCGTCCGCCGTCTGACGGCAGGCGACGAATGACCGCCGGTTCGCCGTGGAGGGGCCCGGGGCCCGGTCGGCCTGACGTCCCGCTGCCGCCGGACCGGATGCCCTTGCTGCGCCGCGGTCGCCTGCGCAAGCAGTGGAGGTACGTCGCCGTCTTCGGCCCCGACGTGATGTTGTGCGCCGGGACGGTGCGGATCGGCCCCGCCTGTCAGGAGTTCTGGGCGGTGTGGGACCGGCTCACGCAGACCCTGCACGAGCGGACTCGCACCCTGATACCCGGCATGCGGCCCGCAGTCGTCGTCGCCCCGGGACGGGTGGCGATTGCCGCCGCGCCGGAGGTCGACCTCGATGTGCGCCTCGGCGCCCGCACCGCGATCGAGTCGGTGTGCCCGAGCGGACCACGTGGCTTCGGCTGGACGCGCAAGCGGGCCGACATTCCTGTCACCGGGTCGCTGGCGATCGGCGGCCGGCCACGGCCGTTGCGTGGCCGTGCGGTGGAGGACGTGTCCGCCGGCTACCACGCCCGCCACGTCGAATGGTGGTGGTCGGCCGGGATCGGCCGCAGCGCCGACGGACGATCCGTGGGGTGGAACCTCGTCCAGGGCATCAACGATCCGGAGCGCGACAGCGAGCGGGCCGTGTGGCTCGACGGCAGGCCGCAGGAGCCCGGACGCGTCCGCTTCGACGGCCTGCGCGCCATCGCGTCCGCCGACGGCACGGCCCTCACGTTCAGCGCCGAGGCCGAGCGGGCGCGCGACGACCGGGTGGGGCCCATCCGCTCGGCGTACCGCCAGCCGTTCGGGACCTTCAGCGGACGTCTCGCGGGGATCGAGCTTGACCACGGGATCGGCGTCATGGAACACCACGACGTCCGCTGGTGAGCGGAGGCCCGACCCGGCCCCGCCATGGCGGTCGTTCGGCGTCGGAGAACCGGCGGAAGCGGCGGTCGGGCAGCGTCTCCAGCGGCACCAGCCGCGGGTCGCGGTCCTCGGTCAGTCGCTCGCCCCGGCTGGCGGCGATGGCCTCACCGGTCGCGGTCCGACGCATCTGCTGCCAGCCGAGGCGGGGCCGGTACAGCCAGTAGTCGATGTGGAGCTCTCCCGTGGCGCGGCGGTGGTCAGTGACCGAGACGAAGGCGGTCGTCCGCCGGTTCGACGCCGTCAACCGCGACCCGCCGGAGGGCGAGACGCGCGCGCAGGAGGGCCGGCGGCAGCGGCGGAAGTCGACGGGCAGCAGGAGACCGTCCGGACTGGGGGCGGCCGACGGCATCGGGGCGAGTCGCCGGACGAGGTGGGCGACCGGCGAGCCGTAAGCGGCGAGCAGCGGATCCCGGTGACAGGGAGGGGCGAGGCGCGGCGCGCAGGTCAGCCGCCGGACCAGCAACGAGGCGGTGTCGCGGTTCGGCACGGGGCCGAAGCCGATCCATCCGGCCACCAGCACGGCGACGAGGCCGAGCAGCCCGGCGTGTTCGACCGAGGTGGCGCCGCGGGCGTGCAGGAGACCGGACCACATGCGGCGACCGTACGGTCGCCCGGCGGTCCGATTACACGCAGAAGGTCAGGAAAGGCCCTCGCGCGCCTCGCGCACGAGGGTGACCGCTTCGGGGAACAGCAGCCGGATCGCATCGCGGATCTGCAGGGCCTGCTCGTCGGCGCCGCCGCTGGGCTCCAGGCGGCCGATGGCCGCCGTGGTCATCTGCACGGCGAGCTGGATGGCGTTGTCGGCCCACGCGACCTGCTGGGCTCCCTGCATCTGCCCGGCCAGCTCCGAGAACTGGCGACGCAGTTCGTCGGGGTCACCGAACATTCCACCGAAGGGGTTCTCGTCCATGCCCCCATCCTAGAGGGCCGCGGGCGGGGCCAGCCCGAAGCTCTCCCGGAACTGCGTCGGGACCAGATCGCCGTAGTCCGGGTGCCGGCTGATCCACTCGCTCACGAACGAGCAGAACGGGAGCACCTGGGCGTCGCGTTCGCGGGCGGAGTCCAGGGCGCAGCGCGCCAGTTCGGAACCATGGCCTTCTCCCTCGTGCGAGTCGTCGACCTCGGTGCTGAGCAGGGCCACCAGTCCTGGCCGGGCACGGTAGGACAGCGAGCCGACAACAGAGCCGCCGACCGTGAGCTCGAATCGCTCCCGCTCGGCGTCTTCGGTCACTTGACCAGCCATCTGCATCCTCCTTTCGTTCGATTCCTCAAGATCTCGGTCCTCACACGAATACCGCATCGGCGGCCATGGCCGCGAAGAGCAGGGCCAGGTAGGCCAGCGAAAACAGGAAGAGCCGCCTCGCACGGCTCTGCGACGGTCTGGCGCACAGGCGTCCGGCGAGCCCGACGAAGACCGCTCCCAGCACGAGCGCTGGCGCGAGGTACAGCGCCCCGAGCATCCCGGTCGCCACCGGCAGCACGGATGCCGCAACAAGAGCCACCGAGTAGGCGAGGATCTGCTTTCGGGTCGCGCTCGCTCCGCGGACGACCGCAGCATCGGCACCCCCGAGCGTTTGTAGTCGTCGCTGATCAGCAGGGCCAGCGCCCAGAAGTGGGGTGGTGTCCACAAGAAGACAAGCGCGAACGGGTACAGCGCCTCCGGGGCGAGCTCGCCGGTGGCCGCCGCCCACCCGACCAGGGGCAGGATCGCCCCCGCCACGCCGCCGATCACGATGTTCTGCGGACTGCGGCGCTTGAGCCAGGCCGTGTAGACCAGCGTGTAGCCGAGCAGCCCGGCGGTTGCCAGCGCTGCCGCCAACATGTTCACCGTGAGCGCAAGTTGAACCGCGGCCAAGGCTCCTAGCGCGACTCCGAAGGCGAGCCCGTGGGCCGGGTCGATCCGTCCGGCCGCGAGCGGTCGCCCCTGGGTGCGGGGCATACGCGCGTCGATGTCGCGGTCGAGGTAATGGTTGATCGCCCCGGCTCCCCCCGCGGCGAGGTAGCCGCCGAGGCAGGTCCACAACACGGCTGGGAGACCAAGGCCCTCGGGGCGGGCCACCACCATGGTCGTCACCGTGGTCCAGAGCAAGAGCACGATGATCCGCGGCTTGGTCAGGGTCAGGTAGTCCCTCGCGGTGGCGGTGGTCGTCCGGAGCCCTGCGAACTCCAGCTCGTGCGGCGCCGGTGCCGGCTCGACGTGGCTCACCGATGGTGCCCGCACGGGCGCTGCCGTACCGGTGGATTGCGGAAGCGCATTAGATCACCGCCGCGGCAACGCTCAGCAGCGCGAGCGTCAAGGTGCCGATCGCCGCGCGCAGCAGCAGCGCCCGCTCGAGGCTGCGGAAGAAGCTCACCTGCCGAAGCCTCCCACCCAGATCGAGGTGGCCAAGAGCGCGACGAAGACCAGAAGCGGGGAAGCAGCGAGCACCACGAGACTATTTTACATACCTCCGGTGTCCAAAACATTGGATGGGTGGCTACCCTCTCCGCGGATGGTGCCGCGCGCATCGAGCTCCAGGCCGAGCTGGCCGATCGCGCCGTCGGGCTCGGCGCCGGTGAAGCCGATCGCGATGAGCGCCAGGTCGACGTCGAGGTCGAACTCGCCGTCGGGGGCGGCCTTGATCGTCGCCGCTGCGATCCCGGTCACCTCCTGGCCGTGGGCCCGGCGGACGTGGTGGCTCTCGTCGCCGCTCAGCGCCAGGATCCGGCGGCCCAACTGTCGCTCGCAGCTGTAGTCACGGGCGCGTTCACGGGGATCGCGCATCGGGTACGCAACCCGGTTTGTCTTCAGAAAGCAGCCACGGGGGTCGACCATGGTCCCGAGCCTCCTACGTCTGGTCGGCCTCCGCCGCTCGCTCCCTCACGGTGGCCTTCTCCTCGATGGTCATCGCGCCCGGGTGGCCGCGGCCGGGCCAGGGGGTCAAGAGCAGCAGGAGCCGCGCTTCGGTGCGGGCGTCGACGCGGTGGCGCTCACGGGGGTCGAACTCCACCAACAGCCCCGGCCCGCCCTCCACTCCTTGCGTGGTATTCGCGTCTGCTCCGACGGGGGTGATCTCGACCTCGCCGCTGATCACGCTGACGAAGGCGCGTTCGTGGACCTCGTGGTCGTCGAGGGAGGCGCCGGCCTCGAGCTTGATCACCACGGCTCGCGCGTCGGCGGTCGAGGACAGGATCCGGGGCCGCCCTGACTCGACGTCGATCTCGCCGATCTTCCAGTCCTTCACGCGTGGCTCCTCGCGGGTCGAGAGTAGTTATCAACAGAAGCGGTGTGAATAGTACCGCTGGGTCTCCATCGATGCCACCCGTCGCCGCGCGCGGAAGCCGGTCAGCCGGAAACGGTCCCGGCCGGCTCGACCCGCTCGGTCTCCGGAGCGGCGGGCGTGGTCCCGGGAGGCTCCCACCCGTCGTCGTCGGGCATGAGCGCATGCCGTGCTCCGGGCACGCCGTAGTCGTAGGGGCCGCCGACCACACGCGGGATGCCCGGGAAGTTGAACGTCGGCGGCGGCGAGCTGACCTGCCATTCGATGGTCTTGGCTCGCCAGGGGTTGGCGGGCGCTTTGGGACCGAAGGCCCAGCTCACCACCATGTTGTAGAGGAAGATCAGCTGAGCGGCGCCGAGCAAAAACGCGAACACCGAGATCGCGAGGTTCCAGTCGCCGAACTGCTCCGCGTAGTCGGCGACCCGCCGGGGCATCCCCTGCATCCCGATCACGTGCATCGGCCCGAACGTTCCCCACGTGCCGAGCAGCGTCAGCCAGAAATGCCAGCGGCCGAGCCGCTCGTCATACATCCGCCCGGTCATCTTGGGAAACCAGTGGTAGATCCCGGCGAAGATCGCGAACACCGAGCCGGCGAACAAGACGAAGTGGATGTGGGCGACGATGAAGTAGGTATCGGTGACGTGGATGTCGAGCGGGACGAGCGCCACCATCACGCCGCTGATTCCGCCGACGATGAAGCTTCCGACGAACCCGAGCGCGAACAGCATCCCGGCGCTCTCGATGTGCACCACGCCCTTGTACATGGTGGCCAGCCAGCTGAAGATCTTGATCCCGGTCGGAATCGCGATCAGCACCGAGGTGAGCATCATCGGCACCCGCAGCCAGTCGGCCATGCCCGAGACGAACATGTGGTGGGCCCAGACGCTGTAGGAGAGGACCACGATCCCCATCAACGAGAGCGCCATCAGCCGGTAGCCGAACAGCGGCTTGCGGGAATGGGTGGAGATCACTTCGCTGACGATCCCGAAGCCGGGCAGCATCATGATGTAGACGGCCGGGTGCGAGTAGAACCAGAAGATGTGCTGGTAGCTGATCACGTCGCCGCCGGCCGCCGCCTGGAAGAAGTTGGTGTTCAGCACCCGGTCAAACAGCACCATCAGCTGCACGCTGGCGATGAACGGCGTCGCCCCGACGACCAGGATCGAGGTTGCCAGGTTCGCCCAGACCAGCAGCGGCATCCGCCAGAAGCTCATTCCCGGCGCCCGCATCGTGATGATGGTGACCAGGAAGTTGAGCCCCGCCAGAATCGACGACACGCCTGCGAACTGCACCCCGAGGTTGAAGAACGACTGACCCAGCGGGGCCCCGGTCGACAGCGGGGCATACCCCGTCCAACCGGCGTCGAACGCCCCTCCCGGCACCAGGAAGCTCGCGGAGAAGAGGATCGCGGCCCACGGCAAAAGCCAGAAGCTGAGCGCGTTCAGGCGCGGGAACGCCATGTCCGGGGCCCCGATCATGAGCGGAAGGACGTAGTTGGCGATTCCGGCGAACACCGGGATGACGAACAGGAAGATCATGAAGGCTGCGTGGGTCGAGAACAGACCGTTGAACGTGCCGGGATCGACGATCTGGGTTCCCGGTTGCGCCAGCTCGCTGCGCACGCCCATCGCCAGCAACCCGCCGACGAAGAAGAAGACGAAGGTGGTGACGACGTACTGGATGCCGATCACCTTGTGGTCGGTGTTGAAGCGCAGGTAGTCACGCCAGCTTTCGGCGCCGTGGTCGGCGTGGTCCTCGGGGACGGTCGGTCTGCCGGCGGCCCAGTGCAGCCAGTAGTCGAGCGCGCCGAAGCCGAGCAGCCAGCCGATCGGGGCGGTGATCGCCGGCACGACCAGGTGCGGGTAGCCGGTCTGCTCGGTCATGAAGATCTCCAGCCCCGAGATCGCGCGTAGGACCACAACGAGGCCGAAACCGACGGCCGCGCCGACCACCATCCCGATCACACTGCGCGGCCAACCGGGCGCTCGCAGGCGCCCCGGCAGCGGAATCGACGCGGAAGCTGAGGCTGGACCGGCCACGGCCCTCGACCGTAGTTTGCGACACGTCTTCTGTCCAATATATCTATAGGCTGTTGCTGAGAGGTCTGCCTTATAAGTGTCGAACTCCGCCACCTCCGCTACTTCCTCGCCGTCGCCGACGAGCTGCACTTCGGGCGGGCCGCGGAGCGGGTCGGGGTGGCACAGCCTGCGATCAGCCAGCAGATCCAGCGCCTGGAGGCAGAGGTGGGCGCCGAGCTCTTTCGCCGCAGCCGGCGCGAGGTCCGCCTCACCCCGGCAGGTGAGGTGCTGCGGGGCTACGCGCGACGGGGACTCGAAGAGATCGAAGACGGGGCCGAGCGCGCCCGGCGCGCGGCCGCGGGGGAAATTGGTCACCTGCGGATCGGCTTCATCGAGACGGCAGCGACGGCGGTGGTCCCGCTCGCCGTTCGCCGCCTGCGCGCCGAGCGGCCCGAGGTGCAGCTGACGCTCCGCGAGCTGGGCGTCGACGCCCAGCT
>JBPCPM010000063.1:0-3184 GCA_050999155.1 Solirubrobacterales bacterium | reverse complement strand
CCGGCCATGGCCCAGACGGTGAACAGCAGCCCGTACTCCGCGACGACGAGCCAGACCTGGAGCGGCGCGTCGAACAGGTGGCTCCAGAACGCCCGGTGCGGCCAGCCGAAGGCGCCGTAGACCGCCGCCTCGGCCAGGAGTCCAGCGGCCATCACCAGCGCGCCCGCTCCCGCGTAGACCAGGACCACCAGGGCCGCCAGCGCCATGAACGCCCGCCGTGTCTGCCCGTGGGCCACGCACAGCGGCAGGTGCCGGCGGATCATGGCCGCGCCGAGCGGATACGCGAAGAAGCACCGGCCGAAGAACCCGCCCACGGTCTCCCACGTGCTGTGCATCGGCGTGTTGCCGACCCAGAGGAAGGCGGTGAAAGCGAGGGCTGCGACCCAGATTTCCGCCCTGCCCGCACCGGCCAGGGACACCAGGGCCCGGGTGCGGCGACGGTCGAAGGTGGTCATCACGATCTCTCCTGTGTGAGGTGCACGAACAGGTCCTGCAGGGCAACCGGTCCGAGGTCGAGCCCGTCCGCCCGTGCCTGCTCCCGATCGCTGCGGTCGATGTGGCCGTCGACCATCACCGACTTCGTCGGGCCGAGGCGCTTGGCGCCGAGCACGGTCCGCCCGTGGACGAAGCGGTCGACCGCCTCGGCGGGACCCGTCACCGACGCACCTCGCGCGCGCAGGTCCTCGGCGGTGTCGTGCACCACGAGCCGTCCGCGGTCGATGATGACGACCTCCTCGAACAGCCCGCTGATCTCCTCGACCAGGTGGGTGGACACGATGATCGTGCGCGGGTGGGCGCTGAAGTCGGCGAGCAGCTCGTCGTAGAACCGCCGGCGCGTGGGCGGGTCCAACCCCAGGTGGGGCTCGTCGAACAGCGTCACCCCGGCGCGGCTGGCCAGGCCGAGCACGATGCGCAGTACCGCCTTGCCGCCGTGGGACAGGCTGTCGACCGAGGTGTCGCACCGCAGGCGGAACCGTTCGAGCAGCCCATCGGCGTACGCGACGTCGAAGTCCGGGCGCAGGCACGCCACCACCGCCACCGCCTGGCCGACGGTGCCCCGGGCGAGCACAGCGTCACCGGTGCCGACCAGACACACCTGGCCCGCCACCGCGGGGTTCTCGTAGACCGGTTCGCCGCCCACGCGCACCCGCCCCGCCGTTGCCTGGCGGTAGGCAGCCAGCACCGACAGCAGCGTCGTCTTGCCCGCCCCGTTACGCCCGAGCAGCCCGTAGATCTTGCCGCCCTTCAAGGTGAGCGACAGGCCGCGCAGCGCATCGGGATCCGAGCAGACGGGGCGCCGGCGCAGCCCCGGGAACCCCCACCCGCGACGGTGGAGGCTGCCGTAGCCGTAGTCCGGCTCGGGTCGTGGCTCAGCCCGGGGGACCGTCACGCCACGGCGACTGCGCCAGGACGGTGCGCCGTAGCGCAGCCACAGATCCTCGACCTCGATGTCCAGCGTCATGGCTCCTCCCCTGGTGTCGGTCATGGTGCGGTCGCTCGGATCCTGACGTGGCGCAGGACCACCCAGGTCATGGCCAGACCGGTCGCGGTCACCGCCGCGCAGACCGCGACGGCCATGGCCACCGGCAGCGGACCGGCCAAGCCCAGCCCGAAGGCCGTGGGCGTGCCCACCGCGCTCTCCGCCAGCACCACGATGCCCGCAGCCGCCGGGATGCGGACCAGGTCCAGGAAGAAGCTGAGATGCTCCTCCGCCGCCCTGAGCCACACCGCCAACAGCGCCCCCGCCACCGCCCAGACGGCGAACAGCAGCCAGAACTCGATCCCCACGAGCCAGAGCTGCTCCGGCCCCTCGAACAGGTGGGTGAAGGCCAGATCATGCGGCCAATCGAACGCCCGGTGCACCGCCGACTCGATCCGCAAGCCCCCCGCCATCACCACCGCGGCGGCCGCCGAGTAGCCCGCGGCAGCCAGGGAGGCGTGCTGCATGAACTGACCACGGGTCCGTCCGTGGGCGACGTACAGCGGCAGACGCCTGCGGATCAGGTGGCGGCCCATCGAGTACGCGACGAAGACCCGCAGCGCCAGGCCCGCGAGCCGGTCCCACATGCTCGTGGATGGCGCGAACAGCACGATCGCCACCGCGCTCAGGATGGCCGCGACCAGGGTCACCGCCACCAGGCGGGGCAGGCGCTCGGCGAGCAGGTGGGCGGCGGCCCGGCGGTCGCGGTGCGCGAGGCCGGTCATCGCCGTTGCCGCGGCTCGGTGAGGTGCACGAACAGGTCTTCGAGCGCGACGGGTCCGAGGGCGAGTCCGCCGGCGCGTGCCTGCTCGCGGCCGGTGTCGTCGATCCTGCCGTAGACCATCACCGACTTCGTCGGGCCGAGGCGCCTGGCGCCGAGCACGATCCGCCCGTCAACGAAGCTGTCGACGGCCTCGGCGGGACCCGTCACCGACGCACCTCGCGCGCGCAGGTCCTCGGCGTTGTCGTGCGCCACGAGCCGTCCCTTGTCGATGATCACGACCTCCTCGAACAGCCCGCTGATCTCCTCGACCAGGTGGGTGGACACGATGATCGTGCGCGGGTGGGCGATGAAGTCGGCGAGCAGCTCGTCGTAGAACAGCTGGCGCTTGGCCACGTCCAACCCCAGGTGGGCCTCGTCGAACAACGTCACGGGAGCCCGGCTGGCCAGGCCCAGCACGATGCGCAGCCCCGCTTTGCCCCCCTGGGTCAGGTTGCGGATCCGGGTGTTGCCCATGTCGAAGCGTTCGAGCAGCGCGATGGCGTAATCGGCGTCGAAGCCCCGGCGCAGGCGCGCCCCCGAGCGCACCGCATCAGCGATCATGCCGTCGTCGAGCAGGGCGTCGTCGGTGCCGGCCAGGCAGACCTGGCCCGTCACCGCCGGGTTCTCGTAGACCGGTTCCCCGCCGATGCGCACACCGCCGGCCGTCGGCTTGCGGTAGGCCGCCAGCACCGACAGCAGCGTCGTCTTGCCCGCCCCGTTGCGCCCGAACAACCCGCAGATCGTGCCCCCTTCCAGCGCGAACGTCAGGCCGTGCAGCGCCTCGGCGCCGGGCCCGTAGCTGACGCGCAGCCCCTCGACCTCGATGGCCGGGGTCATCGCGCGTCCTTGCCGGCGTGCTCCTGGATGCGCCCGACCACCTCGGCTAGTGGTCATGCCCCTGGACGGGGCACCTCGGATGGCTGAAAATGCTGCGGTCGCCT
>JBPCPM010000019.1:0-6241 GCA_050999155.1 Solirubrobacterales bacterium | reverse complement strand
GGCCAGCCGAAGGGGTGGACCGACTCGCACAGCTCCCGGAGCGGTCCGATCGATGCGGCCGGCTGAGGCGGCGCCGTCGCCCCGGAAGCGGGCGCGCCAGGACTGCCGGGTTGACCCGGCACGAACGACGGCGACGCGGCGCCCCCGGCTGGCGTGGGCGCGGCACCCGACGGTGGGACGATGGGCGCACCGAACGGGTCGGTCGCCACGAAGTCGCCGGAGATCGCCTCGGCGCCGCCGATGTCGTACACGAGGAACCCGGTGCCGGCGGCTACCCCCACCGTGATGTCGCCCACCAGGAGCACGCCGGCCGCGTCGCACACCGCGGCGGAGAGCTCCTCGAAGAGCTGCTCACGCTGTTCCCGGCTGGCGTTGAGCCCCGGCCCGAGGATCGTCTTGCCGAGGGGCGAGTCGCGCAGGGTGATCCGCAGAGGTGTTATCCGCACCAGGTCCGTGGGCTCCTCGAAGCGCTCCACGTGGGGCATCTCCACGGTGATGCCGGTCTCCGCCAGGGCCGAGTTGACCGCGGCCTGGAGCTGGACGAGCGAATCGAGCGGCGCCGGGACCCCGAGGAGCTCAGCGGTGCCCGGGTCGAAGGCTGCCTGGGCCCGCGGGTCCTTGCCGGTGCGGTGTAGCGCCTCCCAGCGCATCCCGGAGAGCTCGACCACGCCGGCGATGGTGACGCTCGCCTGCACGGTCGCCCTCGCTTGCCGGGCCGCGCCGTCGACCACCTCGGTGACCGCAGTTGCCTTGCCGCCGCCGACGCTTACGGCGGGGCCGTCGCTGGCGAAGATCGTGGCCTCCGAGCCGGCTGACGGTTTCGTGGTGGCATGGGCGCTCTCACGCCCGGCTCCCAGGGTGACTCCGCCGAGGGGCAGTTCGTCGGAGGTCGCTGACGCGTCGCCGTCACGGTTGTCGACCCGGGTGGGCTGCGGCAGGTCGTCGGAGGTGAAGGCGGCGTCGCGGCAGCCTTCCGCTGTGAGCGTGGTGCCGATCAGGCCGAGATCGAACGACTGGGCCTGCGCCTGGGCCAACTGGTTCTTGAGCTCCGACACCGCGATCCCGCTTCCCAGAGCCAGCTCCAGCGAGCCGACGCCCGGCGCGACGCGGGTGACGATGGCGGTGGCCTTGGCCACCCCGTTGGAGAACGGCGCCGCCGCGGGCCGGGAAGCCGCCTCGGTCCCGGCGGCGGGCGCCAGCCCCACGAGCACGAGCGCGAGCGAACCCAGCGCCAGCGCCGCGGTTCGCCGATAGCCGACCGCGATCCTCCCGAACCCCGAACGCTTCTCCAAGTCCCCCCTGACCGAGGGACCCGGCAGCGGCCGGCTCCCCCCGATTGGAGGTTCTATACCCTCCCACCCATGTCCTTCCCGCCGGTGCCGTTCGAGCCGGCACCACTTGGGCCGCTCACCCTTCGCAACCGCATCATCAAGGCGGCCACCTTCGAAGGCGTCATGCCCCACGGCGCTGTCACCCAGAAGCTGATCGACTTCCACGTGGCAGTGGCCCGTGGCGGCGCGGCGCTGACCACGCTGGCCTACGGAGCGGTGTCGATGGGAGGTCGGGTCAGCCGCGACACGCTGGTCTTCCGCGAGGGCCTCATCGACGACCTGCGTCGCCTCACGGTCGCAGTTCACGCGGAGGGCGCCGCTGTCTCGGCCCAACTCGGCCATGCCGGGCTCGTCGCACAGGCCCATTCGCGGAGGCACCCCAGCCTCGCCCCGTCCACCCGCCTGAGCGTCCCGGCGATGGGCCGGGTCAAGGCCGCCACTTCCCGCCAACTCGACGACGTGGTGACCGACTTCGAGCGCGCCACTCGCGTGGCGGTGGAGGCCGGCTTCGACGCGGTCGAGGTGCACCTGGGCCACAACTACCTGCTCAGCTCCTTCCTGAGTCCCAACCTCAACCGGCGCCGTGACGAATTCGGCGGCAGCATCGAGAACCGCGCCCGCTTCCCGCGCCGTGTGGTGGAGGCCGTCCGCAGGGTCGCCGACGGCAAGGTGGCCGTGCTGGCCAAGTTCAACATGGCCGACGGCGTGGCCGATGGCTTGTGGCTCGACGAAAGCCTCCGGTTCGCCCGGCTGCTCCAGGACGACGGGCACCTCGATGCCTTGGAGCTCACCGGCGGCAGCTCGCTCCTCAACGGGATGTACTACTTCCGGGGCGAGGTGCCGCTGAAGGAGTTCGCGGCCGCGCAGAGTCGCCTGGTGGGTCTCGGTTTCCGGGCCTTCGGCAGCAGGATCTTTCCGGAGCTGCCCTTCGAGGAGGCCTTCTTCCTGCCCTACGCCCGCCAGTTCCGCCAGGCGCTGGACATGCCGCTGGTGCTGCTCGGCGGCATCAACGAGCTGGCCACGATCGAGACGGCGATGGCGGAGGGCTTCGAGTTCGTGGCCATGGCCCGCGCTCTGTTGCGCGAGCCGGATCTGGTGAACCGCTTCGCCGCGGGATCGCAGACCAGCGGCCTATGCGTGCACTGCAACAAGTGCCTGCCCACCATCTACTCCGGTACCCACTGCGTCCTCGCCCCGCCGTCCTGAGGACTCCCGCGGGGTTCGCCGCCACCGCTGGTACCATAGGTGGCATGTCGGTGAAGACGACCGTCTACCTGACCGACGAGCTCAAGCGGGCGGTCGAGGAGGAGGCCAAGCGGAGCGGGCTGTCCGAAGCCCAGGTGATCCGTGACGCGGTCGCGGGGGCCATCCGACGCGCCCGCCCTTGTGCTGGAATCCTCGACGCCGAGCCGTTCGCCGAGCAGGTGGATGAACTGCTGGCCGATTTCGGCGCATGATCGTCGCGGACACCAGCGGCCTCCTGTGCTTGTTCAACAGGCGCGAAGCAGCGCATCAACGCGTAGTCGCGTCGGTCACAGGCAGTGGCGACGTGCTGGTCGTATCTCCATACGTGGTCGCCGAGCTCGGCTATCTGGCGGCGAGTCGGCTCGGGGTCGAAGCCGAGCTGACGATCCTGCGAGAGCTGGCCGGCGGGGCCTACGAACTGGCGGCGCTCGACGCCTCCGCTGTCGCCCGGTGCGCCGACCTCGTCGAGCAGTACGCGGATCAGGACATCGGCGTGACCGACGCGTCGCTCATCGTGCTGGCCGAGCGCCACGCCACGCGCACCATCCTCACCCTCGACCATCGCCACTTCGACGTCGTACGCCCGTTGGGCGGAGGGCACTTCGACCTGATCCCCAGCTGAGACCCAACGCCTCCGGCGAAGGACGTCGCGCCGAGCCCCTTCGGGCGGAGTTCACCGCTGCGGGCTCGGCGTCGGCAGGCTCCGACCGGTGGTGAGGGCGTGGAGCAGGACGAACCCCACCCCGGCGGCTGGCCAGAAGAACGGCGGGGGGACAATGACGAGCACGCCGGCGAGGACGGCGAGGGCGGGGCGGACTTGGCGGGTGACGCCGGCGCCGATGGCGAAGCCGAGTCCGGCCAGGACGACCACGAGATCACCGAGGCCGGACAGGTCGTGGCCGGCGTCGGACGCGGCGTTGAAGGGCTCGCCGGTCGTCCGCCACATGGCGTCGGCGACACGAGCGTCGCCGAGGACCTGCAGAACGATGCCGCTGAGCACGGCGACGAGAACGATGACCAGCGACGGGGGGAACTGGCGCCGGCCGAGCATGCAGCTCACCGCGACGAGTACGAGAAGCTGCGTGAGCTTGAACGCCGCCCCGGAGAGGTGCTCGAACCGACCCGGGCAGCGGGCGCGACAGCGTGGATGTGGCCGATGCTCCCGATGGTCCTCGAAGCCGACGTCATCGAGGCGCTCACCCGGCCCGCTCGGGCCGGCGGGGGAGACTGGTCGATGGAGGTATGGGGCTGTGGGCGTGCTGAGCGACCAGGAGCTGCTGACGGCGGTGGCCGACGGTGACCGCGGCGCGCTCCGGGAGCTCCACGACCGCCACGTCCGCGCTTTCCGACGCCGTCACCGGTAGCTGGCAGCTGCTCGCCGCAGCCCTGGGAGGGCTCTGGTGGATCGGACTCGGGGTCCTTCTGCGCGCTCGCTGGCGGTGGTTCAGCCGCTTCAGCCTGCTGCTCGGAGCGGTCGCCGTTGCCACCGTCGTCGGCAGGGCGTTCGGACTCGACTATGAGAGCAGCGCCCCGGCCTCCCCGGCGTTCCTCCCGATCGCTGTCTGGCCAGCCTGGCTCGGCGTACTGCTGTGGACCGGACGATGATTCTCGCCGGCGGAGCCGAATCGTTGCTCTCCTGCGCCGAGCGGGTCGCCGCCAACGCACGCCGCGCCGGCGTCGACACCCAGTTCACCGTTTATCCCGAGAAGGTGCATGGTTGGATGATGCTGCCCAAGCTGCCGGCGACCGTGCAGGCCATCGAAGAGGTCAATCCATGGATCTCCACTCGGATCAGACCCGGTTACAGGTGATCGCTGCGGCCAACAACGCCAGCTGGTGCGATGTGATTTCACTAGAGCGGTCAGCAATGGGCCCCGGCTCGGGCAGCCTCCAACCTGGAACGGTAGAGGCCTCCATGTTGGAACGACAGTGTGCTCCAAGTTGGAAGGCTGCTGGTAGGGTCGGCCGATGCCCGAACTGTCCGGAGGCATGGTCCAGCGCCGTCTTCTCGACGTCATCCGCGGCCGCGCCACCCAGGAGATCGTTCTGGGTCTGCAGGGTCCACGTTCGGTCGGGAAATCGACGTTGCTCCGAGCGCTGGCCGCCACCGCCGGCGTTGAGGTGATCGACCTCGACGACCCGGCCGTGCGCGACGCGGTCGCGGCCGATCCGAATCTCTTCGTCCAGGGGCCGTCGCCGGTCTGCATCGACGAGTACCAGCATGCCCCGATCGTTCTGGACGCCATCAAGGCGGAACTGAATCGGGAACAGCGACCCGGGAGGTTCATCATCACCGGCTCGACCCGCTACGAGGCACTCCCCCGTGCCGCGCAAGCGCTGACCGGGCGTCTGCACATGCTGACGGTCCGCCCGTTGTCCCAGGGCGAGATCGCCGGCGTGAAAGAAGACTTCATCGAACGATGCCTCGTCGATCCCGCGGCAGCCATCTCTGCTGTTCCGTCCAGCACGTCAAGGGCCGAGTACATCGAACGGGTTGTCGCGGGAGGATTCCCGATGGCGCTGCAACGGCCTGCCGGCCCGGCGCGGCACCGCTGGTTCGATGACTACCTCACCCAGGCAATCGAACGCGACCTCCTCGAGCTGGCCAAGATCCGCCAACGCGACAAGCTCCCACAACTGCTCGAACGGCTCGCCGGACAGACCGGCCAGGTGCTCAACGTGTCGGCCGCCGCCAGCTCGATCGCCATCGAACGCAGGACCGCTGACACCTACACGAAGTTGCTCGAAGCCGTCTTCCTCATCCACCGTCTCCCCGCCTGGGGCACGACCCTCAGTGCCCGCGCCGCATCGCTACCGAAGGTGCACGTCGTCGACTCCGGCGTCGCCGCTCGGCTCCTCCGGCTCAGCGCGGCGCGCCTCGCCTCGCTTGACCCGACCGCACTCACCGAGTTCGGGCACCTCCTGGAGACGTTCGTCGTCGGGGAGATCATGAAGCAGGCGTCCTGGTCCGACTCGGTGTCCGGCGTCGGTCACTGGCGAACCCGGGACGGCGACGAGGTCGACGTCGTGCTCGAACGTGACGACGGGAAGATCGTCGGCTTCGAGGTCAAGGCCGGGAGTCGCGTGTCCGGCGAGGAGCTTCGGGGCCTCCGCAAGCTCCGTGCTGCCCTTGGTCCGCAGTTCATCGGAGGGGTGGCCCTGTACACCGGCGCCCGGTCCTACACCTACGACGATCGGATCCACGTCGTGCCCATTGATCGCCTGTGGACACCGGGCTGAGAACCCCGCCTCGCTGTCTCTTCGTGCTACTTCACGCACACGGTCCCGCGCGCTTGGCGCGCCCGACGTCTACTATCGACGTCCGTGCCCACGACCTACTTGGTCACCGGCGGCGCTGGCTTCATCGGCTCGCATTTGGTCGATGCCCTCCTCGCTCGCGGCGACGACGTCATCGCAGTCGACAACCTCTCGACCGGTCGGCTGCAGAATCTGGATGGCGCGGGAAGCTATCCGGGCTTCCGCTTCGTGCACGGCTCGGTGCTCGACGAGTTCCTCGTCGACGAGTTGGTGAGCGAGGTCGACTGCGTCGTGCATCTCGCCGCTGCGGTAGGTGTCAGGCTCATCATCGAGCAGCCGTTGCGGTCGTTCATGACGAACATCCACGGCACCGAGAACGTGCTCAAGGCAGCGCACCGTTACCGGCG
>JBPCPM010000012.1:0-5966 GCA_050999155.1 Solirubrobacterales bacterium | reverse complement strand
CAAGATGGGACATGGCTGTGCGCGGCGATCTGCCCTCCGGCATCGTGACGTTTGCGTTCACCGACATCGAAGGGTCGACGCGTCTGCTGCGGCGTCTGGGCGATCGGTACTCGGACCTGCTCGACCGCCATCTCGACCTCATGGAGCAAGCCTGGACGTCGCACGGCGGCCACGTGATCGACACGGCGGGCGACGGTGTGTTCGTAGCGTTCCAAGACCCCGACGCCGCCGCCAACGCCTGCGCCGATGCGCAGCGGAGCCTCTGCGCGGAGCCATGGCCGCCGGACGGCGAGATCCGGGTGCGGATGGGGCTCCACACGGGGCTCGCTGCGCCGCACGGCCACGACTACCGAGCACTGGCCGTCCACCAGGCTGCCCGTGTCATGTCCGCCGCCCACGGACGACAGGTCCTGCTGACGGCGTCCACCATGGACCGCCTTTCCCAGCTCGACGCGACCACGGTGCTGCCGCTCGGTCGGTATCGCGTACGCGACTTCGAAGCCCCCATCCGGTTGTTCCAGCTCGCTGGCGAGGGGCTCCCGACCGACTTCCCCTCCGTGCGGGCCACCCCCGCCGACGGGCACAACCTCGTGTTGCCCCCGACGTCCTTCCACGGCCGAGATGGAGAGGTCGTCGCGGTCATCGCTCGCCTCGGCGCAGGGCGGTTGGTCACGCTGGTTGGTCCCGGCGGAGTGGGCAAGACGCGCATGGCGACCGAGATCGGCCTCCGGGTCGCGGACGCGTGGCCTGACGGCGCTTGGCTCGTCGACCTGGCGCCGATCGAGGAGCCCGGCCTCATCGCGCCCGCCGTGGCTGCAGCGCTTGGCGTCCCGGGCCGAGGCGACGATCGTTGGACCGAGGTGATCGAACACCTCGCCGAGCGCCAGGCACTCCTGATCTTCGACAACTGCGAGGGGCTGAGTGCCGATTGCGGTCGCCTGCTCGAAGATCTGCTGTCGCGATGCTCCGCCTGTGGCGCGCTGGCCACCAGCCGGGTGCCGCTGGCCAGCCTGCGCGAGCACCTCTGGCGCTTGGGTCCGCTCGACCTGCCTGGTGGCGAGGCGGCCCCCAGCCCGGCCGTCTCTCTGTTCGTGGATCGAGCCAAGGCCGTGCGCCCCGACTTCGACCCCGACGAGCTCGTCCTCCCGGTGATCCACGCCATCTGCCAGAAGCTGGACGGCCTCCCGCTGGCCCTCGAGCTGGCGGCTGCGCGCCTGGCGGTCATCTCTCCCGAGGAGCTGCTGGAGGGCCTTCGAGACCGTTTCCAGCTGCTGCGCAGCCAGAACCCGGCCGTCCCCGAGCGTCAGCGCACGCTCGACGCCCTGCTCGAGTGGAGCGACCGCCTGCTCGGCCCGAGCGAGCGCATCTGCCTGCGCCGCCTGGCGGTGTTCGGGGCCAGCTTCTCGATCGAGGCGGCCACTGCGGCCGTGTCGTCCGCCGACGTGGACGCGTACGGGGTCCCCGAACTCGTGTGGTCCTTGGTCGACAAGTCGCTGGTGGTCGCCGATCTCACCGCCAACGCCACCCGTTACCGGCTGTTCGAGTCGGTGCGGGAGTTCGCCCGCCGACGCCTCGACGAGCACGAGGAGACGGAGGGAGCGGCCGTCCGCCTCGCGTCCTGGTATACGGAGCGAGTTGGGCCCACCCGCCGCCACAGTCGCCGCTGGACCAGTGACGTTGGACTCGAGATCGACAACCTCCGCGCCCTGGTGCCGCTCGTCGCCAGCCCTTCAGCCGTGCTGGCGCAGGAGCTGGCGTTCACGGTGGCCCGTCATCTCGACGCGGTCCAGTCCTTCCGCGAAGCGATCGCCGAGCTCGAACGCCACATCGCGGTCCTCGGGGCGCCCAGCTCCGCGGCGGTCTCCCTGCGCACCACGCTCGCCGACCTCAACCTCCGCATCGGCGACGTCCATGCGGCCAAGGAGGCCTTGGCGGACGCCGAGGCCCTGCTGCACGACGTGGGGTCGCTACCGGTTTGGGACGATGTCGCCATCGAGCGAACGCGGGGTGACCTCGCCTGCCGTTCGGGGGACTACGTCACCGCTCTGGAGGGGGCCACCCGCGCCCTCGCCGGCGATCTCAGTGACGCAGGGCAGGCCCGCATGTGCAGCCAGCTCGGCATCGCGGCCATGTCGCTGGGTGACATCGGGGCGGCGGAGTCGGCCTTCGAGCGCGAGCTCGACGCATGGCGTCGCATCGGCAACCGGGTGTCCGAGGCCTCCGCCCTCGGCAACCTGGCGGAGGTGGCGCTCCGTCGGGATGTCCCCTCCGTTGCCGCTCGGCACCAGCGGGCGGCCCTGGCCCTGGCCCTCGAGCTCGGAGCTCCGGCCATGGTGGGGATCAGCCTCATCGTGGCCGCCCGGCTCGTCGCCGCCGAGCGCCGGTGGCAGGAGGCCACGACCCTCCACAGCCAGGCCGAATCGATCCTCGACGCCACGGGCCTGGTCCTCTACGAGGACGATCAGCGCCTGAGCGACGCCATGCTCGACGAGGCCCGGCACCACCTCGGTGCCGATGGCTACGGCTCGGCTCGGGCAGCTGGAAGTGCCCTCGACCTGCCGACGGCGGCTGCCATGGCCGATCACGTGCTGGCCGAGGCGGCCGGGGAGTAGGTTCGGACGAGGGCTCCGCTGGAGTGGGGCCGGCGAGCGAGAGGGGCGACGATGAGCGAGGTCCTCGACCACGGCGCGGCGGAGGGATGGGGCAGCACCGTCCAGTTTGCGCCCGGCCACGAGGGGTTTGCCTACCGGCCTGACGAGGTCATCGTCGGAGGTGAGCAGGGCCGCGACACCGCCCAACGGATGTTTGGTGCCGTCTTCGAATCGGAGGCTGAGCCGATCTTTCCCGAGGTTGACGAGCGGGTGAGCCAAGGCGCCGCCCAGCTCTACCGCCTGCGCGGCGCCCCCGACCCGATCATGGCCGTGGAGGCGCTGCGCACCGAGGGCCTCATTGCCCAGCCGAACCACGTGATGTTCGCGCATGGTGAGGGGTGCTGCTGCGGCCCCCATCCGGCGCAGCACTGGCAGGGCTGCCTCATGGGCCA
This sequence comes from Solirubrobacterales bacterium, assembly GCA_050999155.1. Lineage (GTDB taxonomy): Bacteria > Actinomycetota > Thermoleophilia > Solirubrobacterales > 70-9 > JBPCPM01. The sequence goes on along the minus strand of JBPCPM010000012.1, from coordinate 2,923 downwards.
GCCGATGTACGCGTCACCGATGTACGCGTCACCGATGTACGCCTCTCCCGTTTATGCATCGCCGATGTACGCCAGCGACTTGCAGGCCACCGGTCGACGGCGAAGCAGCGCAGTTCCGACGGTCGCCCCTCCTCTGCCCCGAACGCTCGGGCAGGCTGGGGCGCGTGGGGTGAGCATCGCAGTACTCGACACGGGCATGGCCGGCGACGGTTTCCGTCCCGCCGCCCTCGATGCGTTCGCACCCGCGCAGGCGCATTGGGAGCAGCCGGACGCCGACGGCGATCGTTACCTCGATCCGGCTGCCGGCCACGGCACCTTCATCGCCGGGCTCATCGAGCTCGTCACCCCGGGATGCGAGATCACCGTCGAGAAGGTGCTGTCGAGCTACGGCGAAGGAGACGAGGTGGCGGTCGCACGTCGGGTCCACGCGCTGGCGGGAGTCGTGGACCTCATCAACCTGTCCTTCGGTGGCTACGCCATGGAACGCATGCACGTCCTCGCGGCTGCGGTTCGACGGGCCGGGGCGCTCGGCACGGTGGTGGTGGCGTCGGCTGGGAACGACGGCACCTGTCGACCGACGTTCCCAGCCGCCCTTCCCGGGGTCGTCGGTGTCGGTGCCATCGGGCCGCACGGACCGGCTCCCTTCAGCAACTACGGCCCATGGGTTCGGGCCTGCGCCCCCGGCGTCGACGTGGTCAGCTGGTTCTTCGCCGACTTCGACGGTCCCGAGGCCGCTGCGCCGGGCGGGGTGGACCCCGACCGGTTCCAGAGCTGGGCCAAGTGGAGCGGGACGTCGTTCTCGGGGCCGATCGTGGTCGCCGCTCTGGCGCGGGAGATGGCGGCGTGGTCCGTCGATGCTGCCGAGGCCGTGCGGCGGGTAGTCGATGCCCCCGGGTTGCTCAAGCTCCCCGACTTGGGCACCGCAGTCAACATCAGCTGATCGGCGCCCAGCCGGCGCTGGCCGATCGCCTTCCGAACGGCGCCCTGGCTACCTTCTACCTCCAGCCTGAAACGTTCGTATCAGAGAGTGAGGGCGCGCCCATGGCCACGTTCACGTCGACCAACCCGGCCCGGCCGTCCGAGGTCGTCGGCGAGTTCGCCGAGATGGGACCCGGCGACGTCGACCGCGCCGTGGCCACAGCCACCGAGGCCCAGCGACCGTGGTCCGGGGTGCCGGCCCCCGCTCGGGCCGAGGTCATCGCCGCCGCCGGAGCCGTCCTCGCCTCCCGCAAGGACGAACTGGCCCACCTCGTGGCCCGCGAGGCCGGAAAGATCCTCATCGAGGCCGGCGGCGACGTACAGGAGGCCATCGACATGGCCGGGTTCGTGGCCGGCCAGGGGCGGGCCGCCTGGGGCGAGACCGTGCCCTCCGAGCTGAGCTCGAAGCTGTGCTGGACCACCCGCCACCCGGTCGGCGTGGTCGGCATGATCACGCCCTGGAACTTCCCGGTTGCCATCCCGTCCTGGAAGATCTTCCCCGCTCTCCTGGCCGGCAACGGCGTCGTCATCAAGCCATCCGAGCACGCCCCTGCCTGCTGCGAGGCTTTCGTGGCGGCCTGTGGTGAGGCCGGGGTGCCCGAGGGGCTCATCCAGGTCGTGCACGGGCATGCCGAGCCGGCGGCCGCCCTCGCGGTGCATCCCGGCGTGGGGGCGATCAGCTTCACCGGCTCGGTGCCGACCGGGCGCAAGGTTGCCGCTGCGGCCATGGAGAGCGGCCCCCGCCTGGTGTCGCTCGAACTGGGTGGCAAGAACGCCATGATCGTTCTGGCCGACGCCGACCTAGACCTGGCCGTCGACGGCGCGCTGTTCGGCGCCTTCGGCACCGCTGGGCAGCGGTGCACCTCGACATCTCGGCTGGTCGTCCACCACGACGTGGCCGAGGAGCTGGTGGATCGAATCACCAAGCGCGCCGCCGAGCTGCGCATCGGCGATCCCCTCGACCCCGTCACCGACGTCGGGCCCGTGATCACCGCGGAGTCGGCGCGGCGCATCCACGGCATGGTCCAGCGCGCCACCGGTGAGGGGGCCACCGTGGCTCTCGGCGGCGCCCCGGTCACGGTCGAGGGTTGCGGCGGCGCCTTCTACGCCCCCACGGTGCTTACCGGGGTCCGACCCGAGCACCGGGTCGCTCGCGAGGAGGTGTTCGGACCGGTGCTCTCGGTGCTCGAGGTGGGCACCGTCGACGACGCCGTGGAGATCGTGAACGGCGTCGAGTACGGGCTGTCGGCCGCGGTTTACACCGCCGATCTCGGCGCCGCCCTTCACGCGGTCGAGCGCATCGACACGGGCATCGTCTACGTCAACGCTCCGACCATCGGCGCCGAGATACCGCTGCCGTTCGGCGGCACCAAGCACACCGGCAACGGGTTCCGGGAGGCCGGCACCCGGGGCATCGAGCAGTTCAGCCAGATCAAGACCGTCTACGTGGACTACTCGGGCCGGCTGCAGCGGGCGCAGATCGACAACCGGCCCCCGATCGGAGGCGCCTGATGGACACCGCCGCCTGGCTCAAGCGCGACGCCGCCGCCCTGGCCGGAGTGCTGCCCCGCTACTACGACGTGGTCGTCGAGCGGGGCGAGGGCTGCTGGCTCATCGACGTCGAGGGGCGGCGCTACCTCGACTTCGGGGCCGGCATCGCCGTCAACAGCACCGGGCACTGCCACCCCCGCGTGGTCGAGGCGATGGTCAAGCAGGTCCGCAGGCTGATCCACACCTCGGTGGTGGTCCATCACCAGCGCAACATCGAGCTGGCCGAGCGAATCGGGTCGTTGGCGCCGTTCCTCGCCGAGCCCCAGGTGTTCCTCTGCAACTCGGGCTCCGAGGCCGTCGACGGGGCCGTCAAGCTGGCCCGCAAGGTCACCGGCCGGCCGGGGGTCATCGCCTTCCGCCGGGCCTTCCACGGGCGGACGATCGGGGCGACCTC
>JBPCPM010000027.1:0-13065 GCA_050999155.1 Solirubrobacterales bacterium | reverse complement strand
AATCGCCGGGTCGCCGTTCACGGCTCGTGCGACCGTTGGTCCCTGGAGGTCGGCCTCGTCGTCCCACTTGGCGCATGGGAACGCCGTGCCCTCGAACTGCTCGATGCCGGGGAGGTCGGGAACGCTCGGGATGTGCAGCGGGCCCATGGCAGCGACCAGCACGCGGGCGCACACCGGTCCATCGCTGGTCTGCACTTCCCAGGCCATGGTCTCGTCATCCCAGCCCGCGTCGAGGAACTCGCAGCCGAAGCGGGTGTGCTCGCGAAGGCCGAACAGGTCGGCCGTGTCGCGCAGGTACTGCTGGATCGCCGGCTGGCGGGAGTAGGTGTGGGGCCAGTCGGCCTTGGGCGCGAACGAGAACGAGTACAGGTTCGACGGCACGTCGCACGCGCAGTTAGGATAGGTGTTCTCGCGCCACGTCCCGCCTACCTCGTCGGCCTTCTCCAGAACCACGAAGTCGTCGTAGCCGGCCTGCTTGAGGTTGCAGGCCATGCCGAGCCCGGAGAACCCGGCGCCGACGATCACGACGTCGATGTCGACGACCGCTGAGCCGGACCTGTCGGCGGTGGTGCTGTGCTCTGCGACTGCGGGCATCGGGCTCCTTGGCTGGGGTTGCGGCTACCTACGGTAGCGTAACTTACACTGGTGTAACATCTCCGTGACGATGGCCACGCAGAGTCCAGGTTCCGGCCGCCTGTCGGCCGACGAGCGGCGCGAGCAGCTGCTCGATGCGACGAAGGCGATCGTGGCCCGGGCCGGCTTTCACGCGGTCACGATCGAGGGCGTCGCGCGCGAGGCGGGTATCACCCGGCCCGTCGTCTACGGCCACTTCGACGACCTGCCCGCCCTGCTCGAGGCGCTGGTCGACCGGGAAGGCACACGCGCGCTGACGCAGCTCGCGCGCGTGCTCCCCCGTCCCCCGGCGGGCGCGGACGACCGCCGCGCGCTGTTGCTCACCGCGCTGGAGACCTATCTCGAGGCAGTCCGCGCCGATCCCGACACGTGGGGCCTCGTGCTGATGCCGCCCGAGGGAGCCCCGGCCCTTCTCCGTGAGCGGATCGCGGCCGGACGGGCGGCGGCCATCGCCGAGCTGGCCGAAGCGATCCGTCCAGGGCTGGTTCCCGGACGCGGATCCCCGGACCGCGAGTTGACCGCCCGCACGATGTCCGCCCTCGCCGACGACGCGGCGCGCCTGGTGCTCACCGATCCCACCGCATTTCCGCCCGAGCGGATCCTCGCTCACGCCCGGTGGCTGCTCGGCGAGCTCGGCGCCGGTTCGTCGTAGCCTGTGGGCCGTGGACCTCACCGCTCCCGAGATCAGGGTGCTGGGCTGCCTCGTGGAGAAGCAGCGCACGACGCCCGACCAGTACCCCCTGACGCTGAACGCCCTGCGCTCGGCCTGCAACCAGGCGACCAACCGCGACCCGGTCTTCGATTACGACGACGCCACCGTCCGGGAGGCAGCCCAAGCGCTGGGCCGTCATCGTCTGGCGCGCACCACCAGTACGCACGGAAGCCGCGTGGCCAAGTACCGCCACCTGCTCGACGAAGCGCTGGGCCTCTCCGATGGCGAGCTCGCGCTCCTGACGGTGCTGATGCTTCGCGGTCCCCAGACGCCGGGTGAGCTGCGTCAGCGCAGCGAGCGGTTGCACCACTTCGAGGGCGGCGCTGCGGTTCAGGCCGCGCTCGCTGACCTCGCCGACCGCGGCCTGGTGGCTGGAGCGGGCCGGGCTGCCGGGCAGAAGGAAGACCGGTTCGTCCACGCGCTGGGAACAGGCAGCGAGCCTGCCGTGCAATCGACGCCTTCGCCGGAGGGATCGGCCCCACCAGCGCGACCCGCCCCTCCGAGAGGGTCTATGGCCGACGAAGGCGTGATGGAAGCCCGCCTGTCGCAGCTCGAAGCCGAGCTGGACGCGGTCAAGACGGACCTTGCCGCGCTGCGCGAGGCGCTCGGCGAGGGGTAGGCCCGTACCGCTCGGGCGCGGTTAGGAGCCCACGACCGCGTAGACCACGAAGCCGGCGAACAGCAGGCCGAACGCGATAGCCGACGGCACACTCATCTGCTGCTTGCGCAAGCGCCACATGGCGAGCGCGCCACCGACCAGCGCGATGCTGCCGGCGACGAACGAGAACGCCGAGAGTTCCCAGTCGAGAAGGACCAACAGCAACGCGACGGGGATCGTCGACTGGAACGCCAGCGCGCCGGTGAGGTTGCCGATCGCCAGGCTGTCCTTGGACTTGGCGATCCACAGGAAGCTGTTGGCCTTCTCGGGCAGCTCGGTGGCCAGCGGCGCGACGACCAGGGCCAGCACCAGGGCATCGATCCCCAGCGACTCGGAGATCTTCACGATCTCCTCGACGAACAGCTCGGCACCACCGACCAGCAGCCCGAGCCCGATGGCGAACTGGGCCACGATCATCCACCCGGCGGGCTTGGTGTCCTTGCTCAGATCGATGTACAGCGGGGTGAGCTCCTCACCCTCGCTCTCGCCGCCGCCCTTGATCGTGCGGTAGGCGTAGACGCCGTAGGCGATGACCAGCAGCGCCGCCACCACGTAGCGCACAGGGTCGGGAAACCCGATCCCCATGATCAGCGCGATGGGAAAGACGGCGAGGAAGACCGTGAGGTCACGAGTGGTGGACGACTTGTCGGTGCGGATGTGCGTCCCCTGTTCGCGACGGTTGCGGAAGGCGACCGCGGAGATCGCCACGAGCAGCATCGCGACGGTCGTGAGCATGAACGGTGCACCGATGACCGCGCCGATCGCGACCCCCTCGCGCTCCTCGCCTCCCCCGCCGACCAGGGCGACGACCGGAATCAGCGACTCCGGGAGTGCGGTGCCCACGGCGGCCAGCGTGCTGCCGACGGCACCGTGGCCGAGATTCAGGGCCTGGCCGGCCCACTCGACGGCGTTCGTGAAGATCAACGCCCCGCCGACGATGAGCACGAAGGAAAGGAGCAGCAGGAGCGCAGTCACCGCTGGCCTGTACCCCCGACGAACACCCTCGAACCGCGCCCTAGACTCAGCAGACGATGGGGACCGGCGGTACCGAGCGGGCACGGCTGCGCCAGAGCCCCCGGCGACGGCAGTTCGCCTACGCGGCGGTGGCAACGCTGGTCCTGGTGCTCGTCCTCGGGGCGGTTGGCTCGTTCACGGGCCTCGGCCGAGACGGGGCCGGGTCCCTGAGCGGCCGCGGGTCTCCCTTGGAGATGGTCGTGCAGGACGATGCCGAGCTTCTTCATCGCAGCCCCGAACAGGTCGCGGCCACGCTCGACGCGCTGCAGCGCCTCGGCGTCGACCGGGTCCGTATCACGGCGGGCTGGTTCACCCTGGCTCCCGACCGCACGTCGTCGCAGACGCCAACGTTCGACGCCGCCGATCCCGCCGCCTATCCCCAGAAGCGGTGGGCGACGCTCGATCGCGCCGTCCGGCTGGCCGCCGAGCGGGGGCTACGACCAATGCTCGATGTCGGGTTCTGGGCACCCCGCTGGGCAACCTCTGGGCTGGATGCGCGGCGGTCGCGGCGCGGCGTTGACGTCGAGGCCTTCACCCAGTTTGCCACGGCGGTCGCCCGCCGGTACCGCGGAGATTTCAGACCGCCCGGAGCCGACGCGCCGCTGCCAACGGTCACCACCTACACGCTGTGGAACGAGCCGAACCACCCCGGCTTCTGGCTGCCGCAGTGGACGCGTACCGCCAACGGCCCGAGCCCGGCCAGCCCCCACGCCTACCGTCGACTGGTCTCCGCCGCCTATCCCGCAGTCAAGCGGGCCAATCGCGCTGCGGCGGTGCTCGTGGGAGGCACCGCTGCCCACGGCGGCGATGGGCCCGAGGGCACCGGGGGTGTCGCCCCCTTGCGCTTCGTGCGGGAACTCGCCTGCGTCGACAACGATCTGCGGCCGCTGCGCCGCAGGGAATGCGCGGAGTTCGACCGCGTGCCCGGCGATGGGTTCTCACATCACCCGTACACGCTCAAGACGACCCCGGCCGGCAAGACGGCCGCGCCCGACGATGCACCGCTTGGAGAGCTCGACCAGCTCACCACGCTGCTCGATCGCCTGGCAGAGGCGGGACGGATCGCGCCACGCATGCGCGACGTGTATCTGACCGAGTACGGCTACGAGACCAACCCGCCCGATCCCGGCGCCCGCTACTCGCCCGAGCAGGCCGCGCGCTTTCTGGCATGGGGCGAGGCGTTGGCGTGGCGCACCCCGCAGGTCCGATCACACGCCCAGTTTCTCGTGCGCGACATCGATCCCGGCCCGTTGTCGGAGGGCGCGACCCGGCTTCCCGATTTCCAGACGGGCCTGACGTCGGCCGACGGACGCCCGAAGCCCGCCCTTGCCATGTTCACCGCCCCGGTGTTCGCCGAACGGCGGCCGGGCGGCGGGGCGTCGGTGTGGGGCCGGATCCGCCCGGGCGAAGGCCGGCGCCCCTTCCGGCTGCAGGCAGCGCAGGGAAACCGCTGGAGCACGGTCGCCGACGGGCGCACCGATACCCAGGGCGTGATCGAGATCGATCTCGAAGCGCCCGCCCCGGCTCGCGTGCGCCTGGTGCGACGGGAGGGCGACCGGTGGATCCCCGGGATTCCGGTCCGGCCGCGCGGGTAGCAACGGCGCAGCCGCCAACGGCAGGGATAGGGTCGCATTCGCATGAACGATCGCCTGTCCCCATCCGACGTCTCCTCCCTGCTCGCCGACCAGGGGCCGATCCACGTCCACGTGGGCGGCACGTTGATCCTCGAGGGCGATCCACCCGGGTACGAGGAACTCTGCGACCACGTCGAGGGCAGGCTGCGCCACCTCCCCCGGTTCCGCCAGCGGGTCAAGCAGACGCCACTGAACATGAGCAACCCGGTGTGGGCCGACGACCGGAGCTTCGACCTCCGCCGGCACGTCCGGCACGCGGCGCTACCCGCCCCCGGCGACATGGCCCAGCTCCGCGACCTTGTCGCCCGGATCATGTCCCAGCGGCTGGACCTGCGACGCCCGCTGTGGCAGCTCTACCTCATTGAGGGCCTGGAGAACGGCCAGTTCGCGTTGCTCTCCAAGACCCACCACGCCCTTGTCGACGGCGTCGCCGCGCTCGATGTCGGCACGGTGATTCTCGACCCCACCGAGGAGGGTGTCGAAGAGCAGCTGCCCGACGAGCCCTGGGAGCCGGACGAGCCCAGCCCGCAGATGCTGTTCGTCCGCTCGGCTACCGACCGGATCCGGGGACCGTTGCGTACGGCACGCAAGGCGGCCGAGAAGGCGTTGACCATGCCGCGCGGGACGGCGTCGGAGGTGTTCGACACCGCCGAGGCGTTCGCCGAGCTGGCCTCGGGGGGACCGAGCAGCCCGGAAAGCCCCCTCAATGTCGAGATCGGCTCGGACCGCCGGGTGGCCTACGTGCAGGCCCCGTTGGAAGCGTTCAAGGACGCGCGGGCAGACAGCGAGGCAACGGTCAACGACGTGATCCTGGCCGTGGCGACCGCCGGGATCACGCGGTTCCTCCAGGGCCGCGGTGTCGATCTGCCTGAGCACCTCGTGGCGCTGGTGCCGGTGAGCCTGCGTCAGGAAGGCGAGGACACCGGCCTGGGCAACCGGATATCGACCATTCTGGTGCGCCTCCCGATGGACGAGGCGGACCCGGCGCAGCGGCTCGCCACGGTCCACCAGCGCACCCAGGCACTCAAGAACTCCGAGCAGGCTCGCGCCTCGTCGCTCGTGACCCAGGCAACGGGCTGGACTCCCCCGACGATCAACCGCCTCCTTTCGGGAGCGCTGGCCCGCCAACGCGTGTTCAACCTCGTCGTCTCGAACGTGCCCGGCCCGCAACAGCCGTTCTACCTGCTGGGCCGACCCCTGCGCCAGGTGTTCCCCTACGTCCCCCTGTCACCCCAGGGTCACGCGCTGAGCATCGGCGTCATGAGCTACGACGGCTGCGTGTTCATCGGCCTGGTCGGCGACTGGGACGAGATGCGCGATCTCGACGACCTCGCCTCGTGCATCGGCGCGGCTGTGAGCGAGCAGACGGGCGCCGAAGCAACCGTCCTCTGACGAAGGCGGAGGGGGAGGGATTCGAACCCTCGAGGGGGCGTTAACCCCCAACCCACTTAGCAGGCGGGCGCCTTAAGCCGCTCGGCCACCCCTCCGCGTCGGCACATCGTAGATGCGAGCGCGGTGGGTGGGTCGGTTGGCCTCGCACAAGCCCGGCAGCCGCCTAACGCCGCACCTTCACGCGCACGGTCCGAGAGTTCCCGGTGAGGTAGGGCACGCCCGCCTGTTTCGGGATGCGGGCTCGGAATGAGTAGCTTTGAGTACGGAAGGTTCGCCTGAACTTGTAGCGGTAACTGAACCGACGCTTGCTGCCTCTGGCCTTGGTCGTCGCGAACGTCTTCCACCGCCGACCGACCCGGGCCTGCATCTCGACCAAAGCGCCCGACCGGACGCCCGGTCCGCGAATCCGACCGGAGAACCGCACGGAACGGCCATTGCGCGTCACTGAGGGAGACCGCTTGAGAGTGGCCGAGGCCCGCACCCGAAGCCGGATGATCGGCGACCAATCGAATGACGTGTCATGCGTAGTGCTCCGGTAGCCGAATCGGAGCCGCCGCGAAGGACGATTGCGAGTACGCCAAGAGAACCGGCCCGTTGAGCTGGTCTTGAGTGTGCCGAGCACCCGCCACTTCGAGGAACCTTCGCGCTTGCCGAACACGTCGACGGTTGCGCCCGCGATCATGGCCCCCGAAGGCGTCCTGACGACTCCTCGGACCGTGCGCTTTTGGCCGTATCGCATGATTGCGGACCGCTTCCCTCGGCTCAGCGAAGAAGTGACCCCGGCGCCCTCTGAGGAATTCGTCCCGTTGGGAACGAGCGGGCCGCTCTGTAGGGAGGCCGACGCTGGGACGGTGACCGTCTTCGGCCCGAAGACGGTTGTGGCGTTACCGGCGGCGTCCTCGACGACCGCCCGGATCTCATGCGCTCCAGCGGTGAGCGATTCGGATCCGATCTCCAGGCCCAAGCTCGTGGCTAGAGGGCAAGGCACCGGGAGTTCGACCTGCATCCCTGGGCTCGAGGCGTCGTGATCTCGACAGGACTCAAACTCGGGTCGAGCCTCGCGAACAACCCGCCCGTCGACCTCGAGCGCAAGATGTCGCACTCCCCCACCTTGGTCTGAAGCGGCGACCGTGAGCGTCTCCTTTCCAGTGAGGAGCTCGTCATCCGGCAGCGATCCGGACACACGGGAGATTTGCGGGGCTGCACGATCACGAATATCGAACCGGCTCGCGAATATGCGGAAGAAGCCGATGGAATTGCTGGTAGCAGGGCAGCGCCGCGTAGGCCCCCAAGCCGCACAGTTCGTTCCAACACGAAGGTGAGACAGGTCAAGGCCGGACTCGGCGAGCCTGTTGGCAGTTGAAAGCGGCGCCGTAAGCGAGTTCCACGGAACACCCCGAAAACGTGCTGAATACTGAGGGTCCAGCTGGTCGGAGCGCTGGACGTAGGTATCCGAGGTCCAATCGCTACCCGACCTTCCCGCTCCAGCCCACCAGATTGAGTAGGCGGCTATGGACGTCTCCGGTGGAGTCACGAAGACCCATGATGCCCCCGCAAAGTTGGGTTGACCGGCGGGAGCATCGAGCGTAAGGCCGAAGTATCCATTCGGGTTCCCACAGGAGTCGTGAAGGCTGACGAAGCCCTCATCGGCATCGTTGCGGGTCCGGGTCCAACCTGAACGCGCGTCACCCAGGGCGGCCCCAGGTCGGCCATCAGCCCCGCGGCATCCGAATACTGAGTACGTCGCCCCGGCTGCAGCAGCCGGGGCAGCGCCCCCCATGATGGACCCGACTACGACCAAGAGAAGCGAGCACTGCAAGAGCAGGCTGGAAGTCTTGGAGGGATCGACTTTTCGCATCTTGATCAACATCTTGCTGTGCATAAGCAACCTGCCTGGGACTCTCTCCCCCCTATGGCCCACCGAATTCGCCTCCGCGCGATGCTGAACTCGGAGCTCGGGCCGCGGGAGTGCTCGACCCTCCGAACTCGCTTGTCGAACCGCTACCCCCCGCGCCCGAGGATTCGGCGCCCTCGAACTCGAACTCCCCGGGTGGCGTCTCGCTCTGTGCGGTGGCCTGCGGGGCTGGGGCCGGCTGACGTGCGGGAGGCTCGGGCGCTGGAGTGGGTGCAGACCGTTCCAGCCGCTCGGCTGGAGCCGGAGCCGGATCAGGTGTAGCCGTCGCCCGCTGGCGCTTCGCCGGCGGCGACTCCGCCTTCTCCCGCGGGGCGGGCGGATCGGCGACACCGGCTCCCGCGATTGCCGCCGCACTCGCCGCGACCACGGCGGTTGCCTTCTTCGCCGCGGCGACGTCCGCGAGCGCCTGGGTCTTGATCGTGGCCCCGGCCACCTTGTCTCCGAGCCCACCGACCACGACCTCCTGCGCCCGGGTCCACCAACCCGCAACGAGAGGCAACCCCGGCGGAAACAAGGACAGGACCCTCCGAGGCAAACCCCGGTACACCGCCAGCTTCGCTCGACAATGACCGCAGGACCGTAGGTGAAGCTTCAGGGTGGGCTCCTTCGACTGCTCAAGCTCGCCGTCACTCCAAGCCGAGAGCATCGGAGCGAAGGCCTGGCAGTGCTCGCCCTTCTCGAGCTCGGCGAAGAGTTCGAAGAACCGTTTACGCCCCTCTGCCATGCACCGGTTGATTTTCGTATACGTCCACCCTGTCCGAGCGCCGATCTCCTCGTAGGAGTACCCCTCTGCCTTGAGGGCCAGGGCACGGACCTCCTGGGGCTTGAGCGCCGCGAGCGCCTCGCAGCTGCGCGCCACCCGCTCATCGCGCTCGACGCGCTCGGCGGGTCCCGGGCCGGGAGACGGCAGTGTGTCCATGAGCTCGCCGGAGGATCCATCTGGGTCATCGCCGGCCGGAAGGCTCCCGCTCACCAACCGGTGCCGCTCCCGGTCCCGACGCACAGCCAAGGCCTCGTGGCGGGTGACAGTGTGCGTCCAGCGGATGAGTTCACTGTCCGGAATCCCCGGAGCCTTCCGCAGGCAGATCTCGATCGCACGCTGAAAGGCGTCTTCAGCATCTTCCTTCGTCCCGGCAAACCGACGCGCGGTTCGCCTCAGCGAGCGCTCATGGCGCTCGACCATCCGAACCACGGCCTGCCTGCGGATCTGCTCTCCGCCCCTCGAACCCGCTGCCATGTGACCTCCACTGGTCATTTACCGCACCCCCCACTCAAGATGCGAGATGAGATGGGAGTAGAAATAGCACGGAGAATGGTTCGGTGCCGAAGGAACCTGTAGCGAGAGTGTGACTTCCTCGAAAACCGCACCCCGGCAGATCCGCTAGTAGCCTTCGCCCGCGATGAGCGTCTGCGTGGTCACCGGCGGGGCAGGGTTTCTCGGCTCCCACCTCTGCGATCACCTGCTGGCCAAGGGCCACCAGGTCATCTGCATCGACAACCTCGACACGGGCTCGCTGCGCAACCTCGCGCACATCGACAGCGAAGCCTTCACCTTCGTCACCCAGGACATCACCGAACGTGTCGAGATCTCCGGGGATGTCGACTTCGTCTACCACCTGGCCTCGCCGGCCAGCCCGATCGACTACCTACGCCTGCCGCTGCACACCCTCAAGGTCGGCTCGTACGGCACCCACCACATGCTGGGGGTCGCGAAGTTCAAGCGGGCGCGATTTTTGCTCGCGTCGACGTCCGAGGTGTATGGCGACCCCCAGGTCCATCCGCAGAAGGAGGACTACTGGGGACACGTCAACCCGATCGGTCCACGGGGTGTGTACGACGAGGCCAAGCGCTACGCGGAAGCACTGACCATGGCCTACCACCGCCAGCAGGGCGTCGATACCTGCATCGTCAGGATCTTCAATACCTACGGACCCCGGATGCGCCCGCACGACGGTCGCGCCATCCCGACATTCCTGCGGCAAGCTCTGCAGAATCGCCCCCTTACCGTCTTCGGCGATGGTTCGCAGACGCGCAGCTTCTGCTACGTCGATGACCTGATCCGCGGGCTCGTCGCGCTCATGGAGTCCGACGCCCACCTTCCGGTCAACATCGGCAACCCGGTCGAGCGCACGCTTCTCGAACTCGCCGAGGCCGTCGTCGAAGTGACTGGCTCAGACTCGGAGATCGTCCACGAGGCCCTGCCGACCGACGACCCCCAGGTACGGCAGCCCGACATCGGGCGAGCCCGAGACATCCTCGGATGGGAGCCTTCGGTAGTGCTTCACGACGGGCTTCAGCGGACCATCGATGACGCCGGTCGAGACGCCCTGATCGACGCCCTCACCTGAGTCGGAAGAACCCGCCCACCTCGCGGATAGACTCGGCCGAGCCGCGACCTTGTTGCATGCTCGGTGTTTCAGACCCTGATTGTCGGGCCGCCCGATGCCACAAAGCGCCCTGAAACCTCCCCACGAGCCGTCCAGCCCTCCCACCCGGGAAGAGTTGGGGGTGCGCGACATCCGGTATCGCCGGCCGTACTTCTTGAGTTCGCTTTTGCGGCCGGAGAACTACCGGCGCCTGGCCCGGCTGCTGTCGTTGGTGGTCCTGGATGTCGCCGGCGTCGTCGCTGCGCTCTACGCGGCGCTCGCGGTCAAGGCCCTGGTCCTCGATCGGTTCGCTGCCGCGGATGTCTGGGCGACGACGCGCGAATACACGCCGTTTGTCTTTCTCGTGCTGGTGCTGCTGTTCGCGCGCAGCGGCCTGTACTCCCACCGAGAAGCGCGGCCCGGCCTTTCACGAATCTTCGCCGGACTGTTCCAAGTCGCACTGGTCAGCCTGATCTTCGCCGAGCTCAACGGTCTCGATTTCCAGAGCTACTACGTCTTCTACGGAACGCTCACGTTCGCAGCCGTCTTCATCGGGGGAGGCCGCTTCGTCCACGGGCGCATGACGCTACGCATGTTGCGTGCGCTGGGGCACAAGCGCCGGGCAGTGCTCGTGGGCTCGGGCGATCACATCGAGGCCGTCGCCCACGCGCTCGAGGCGGCGCCCGTCCAGAAGTACGACGCGATCGGGTTCATCTCGCTCGAGCCGCGCGAGTCAAACGGCCTCAAGAGCCTCGGGACCCTCCGCGATCTGCCGACCCAGCTCGACGAGCACCAGATCGACGAGGTGATCGTCGCCGACCCGGACTTTCCAGAAGAGGAGGCCGTCGAACTGGTGGACCAATGCCACCAACGAGGCGTGGCCGTACGTATCGCGCCTTCGACGATGGAACTCCTGGTCCACAGAGCGGAGTTCATTCCCGGCGAGCCGATCCCTCTCTTCGAACTCCGACCTCCGGTGTTTGAGGGAATCGACTTCGCCCTCAAGCGCGCCTTCGACTTCTTTGGCGCCTCGCTGCTGTTGCTCATCGCCAGCCCAGTCTTTCTTATCGCAGCAGCGCTGATCAGGATCTCGAGCCGCGGGCCCATCTTCTACCGCAGCATCCGGCCTGGGATCTGGGGCCAGCCGTTCGGGTGCCTGAAGTTCCGGACCATGCACATCGACGCCGACCAGCGCCAAGCCGAACTCGAGGAGTCCAACGAAGCATCAGGTGCCCTCTTCAAGATCAGGGACGACCCTCGGCTGACGACAGTCGGACGCGCCCTCCGGAAGTTCTCCCTCGACGAGCTGCCCCAGCTGATCAACGTTCTCAAGGGTGAGATGAGCCTCGTGGGTCCGCGGCCCCTCCCCGAGCGCGACTATGAGCGGCTGGATCCGTGGCACCGCAAGCGGTACCTGGTGCTTCCAGGCATCACCGGCCTTTGGCAGGTCTCTGGCCGTGCCGACCTTGACTTCGACGATCTCGTGCGGCTCGACTTCCTGTACCTCGAGCGGTGGTCGGTCTTCCTCGACATCACCATCCTGCTCAAGACTGTCCCCGCCGTCCTGTTGCGCCGCGGCGCCTACTAGATACGGACCGCCAACATCCGGAGCAGGAACGAGGGTCAGTCGTGGCGCCGTAGCCCGAGCAGGCTAAGGAAGAACGCCGAGAAAAGGGTCTGGACCCCGACTACGATCAGCACGCCGGCCAAGACCACAAGTCGTTCCTCGGAGAGCTCACCGAAGCCGCGGTTCGCCCAGTTGCCGAAGATCACCGCTCCCGCCGCGAGTCCAGCGAGCACCATGCCGGCTCCGATGCTCAGCACGGTCTCCAAGCGGAAGTATCTGCGACCCCATCGAAACAGCCCGTCGGGCTTCTCGTCGAGGTAGTAGACGCCGTAGGCCCGTGCCGCGAGTCCAAGCTGCACGATCTGCGAGCCGATGATGGCTCCCATGGAGGCAGCGATCATCGAGTGGATCCTCCATGTGCGGCCGAGGATCGAGACGTCAAACCCGGCGAAGATCATTCCTACCACCCCGAGACCCAGCAGCGCAAAACCGGGAACGAGAAACAGCCACGTCGGCGAGTGAACGAGCAGGAATCGCAGATGACGCCAGCCGTCGCGGAACGACGAAAGCTTCGACTCGCCGACTCGAGGGTGATAGTCGATCGGGATCTGGACGATGTCCAGCTGCTCCTTGGACGCCCGGATCACCATCTCCGAGGCGAACTCCATGCCCGGTGTTCTCAGCTTGAGCTTGTTCAGCACATCGATCCTGAAGCTGCGCATTCCGCAGTGCGCATCGTCGACACCGGTGCGGTAGAAGAGATTCAGGATGCCGGTGAGCACCGGATTGCCGATGTAGCGGTGGAGCCAGGGCATCGCGCCCGGTTGGATGTTCTCCATGCGGTTGCCAATCACCATGTCGGCACCGTCCTGCAAAGGACCGACGAATCGATGGATGTCGTCGAAGTCGTAGGTGTCGTCGCCATCGCCCATGACAACGAACCGCCCTTGAACAGCCGCGAAGCCGGCGAGGTACGCGCTGCCGTAGCCCTTTCGCTGCTCGTCGATAACTCGGGCACCCGCCTCGCGGGCAAGCTGCTGGCTTCCGTCTGTCGACCCGTTGTCCGCTACCACGACCTCCCCGGTCAAACCGAGACGATCGATGGACTCAAGCGACTTCGTGACGCAGGTGGCTATCGTCTCAGCCTCGTTGAGGCAGGGGATCACGACCGAGA
>JBPCPM010000008.1:0-17495 GCA_050999155.1 Solirubrobacterales bacterium | reverse complement strand
AACCTCAAGCTACCGAAACCCCCGCCGCCCGAGCCGGTATAACGAGTGCAGGATCGATCGACAAGCGCGACAGGCGAGGTGAGGACGATGCGGGGATCTGAGATGCGGGCGGCCGGGAGGTTCGGTGGCGAGACGATCGCGGCGGGCGCCGCATTGATCGAGGAGCTGCACGCCGGTATCGCCGGCCGGCCGTTCGGAGTGCTTGGCCAGGCGGCAAAGCCGGTCAGGTGATCCACGACGGCGTCAGCGGCGCGGTCTACGGGGCGGTCCGGGGCGGCCTGCGAGCCCTGGTCCGGCAGGGATCGGAGCTCGGCGCTCTCCGGGCTGAGCAGGACCCGGCCACGCCACCGCTGAGCGAGCGACCGATCGCCTCACTCGTGCTCGGGGCCCTCCACGGGATCACCGGTGATCGCCTGCGCGAGTCAGAGAGCGAGCTGGCGCTGTCGATGGCACTTGGCCGGTCGGGCGCAGCGCCGAGCGATGATCCGGCGGTGATCGCGGCGGCTGTCCCCAATCCAGGCCCGCGGGTCGCGATCTTCATCCACGGCCTGTGCGAACCGAGACGGCGTGGCGGCTGCCCGCCCGTGGCACCGCTCCCGAGTCGCGGCAGGTTTACGGGAAGTGTCTGGAGCGGGAGCTCGATTACACGTCGCTCTACCTGCGCTACAACACCGGCCTGCACATCTCCGAGAACGGCCGCGCGCTGTCGGGGCTGCTCGACGAGGTCGTCGCCCGGTGGCCGGTCGAGGTCAAGCAGATCTCGCTCGTCGGCCACTCGATGGGCGGACTGGTCGCCCGGGGCGCCGCGCACTACGCAAGCGAGGAGCAGGCCTCCTGGGTCCGGCACTTGTGGCACACGGTGTCGCTGGGCTCCCCGCACATGGGCGCGCCGATCGTCCAGGGCCTGCAGCACCTGACCCACGGGCTGCGGGCCCTGCCCGAGACCCGCCCGTTCGGCAACTTCTGGGCCCGGCGCAGCGCGGGGGTCCGGGACCTGCGCCAGGGCTCGCTCGTCGACGAGGACTGGCGCGACCGCGACCCCGACGCACTCGAGGCCGTGGCCACCGCCGAGGTGCCGCTCCTGGAGGACGTCGCCCACTATTTCGTCACGGCCAGCGTGACCCGCAGCCCCCGCCATCCCATCGGCCGCGTGGTCGGTGACACGCTCGTACTGGTGCCGTCGGCGTCGGGGCGCAGCCGCAGCCGCCGGGTCGGGTTCCGTTCCGACGCCGGGATGCACCTTGGCGGAGCCCACCACATGGCCCTGCTCAACCACCCGGCCATCTACGAGCAGCTGCGCTCCTGGGTGGGCACCGATCCCCGCCAGCTCGGACCGGACCGGCAGCGCCTGCAGCTCGCCCCCGCCTAGATCGCGGCGTTCCGACGCGCAGCCCGGACGCCCTGGACCCAACCCGCCGAGGTCCAGCGCGCACGAACTAGGCTGTGCCGCCGATGAGGGCAACCGCACACCGATGAAGGTCGAGGCCACCGTCCTGCGGGAGATGGGAATGCCGCAGCCCTACGCACAATCGCGACCCCTCGAACAGGTCTCGCTGGAGCTCGGTGGCCCGGGACCGGGTGAGATCCTGGTACGGGTCGGCGCAGCGGGCCTGTGCCACTCGGACCTGTCGGTCGTCGACGGGTCCCGCCCGCGGGTGATGCCGATGGCCCTCGGCCACGAGGCGGCCGGTGAGGTCGTCGAGATCGGCCCGGGCGTCGAGCGATTCGCAGCGGGCGACCACGTCGTCCTGGCGTTCGTTCCGGTGTGCGGCGGGTGTGAGCCGTGCCGAGCCGGGCGGGCCGCGCTGTGCGAGCCGGGAGCGGCGGCCAACGCCGCCGGGACGTTGATCTCCGGCGAGCGCCGCTGGACCGATCCGGCCGGGGACGCGATCAACCACCACCTCGGGGTCTCGGCGTTCGCCGACCACATCGTGGTCTCGGAGAACTCGGCCGTCACCATGGACGCCGACGTCCCCTTCGACGTCGCGGCCCTGTTCGGCTGCGCCGTACTGACCGGGGTGGGTGCCGCGGTCAACGCCGCCGCCGTGTCGCCTGGGGATCGGGTCGCGGTGTTCGGGCTCGGGGGCGTGGGGCTGGCCGCGCTTCTCGGCGCGGTCCACGCGGGGGCGGAGACGATCGTCGCCGTCGACCGGGTCGCCGACAAGCTCGAGCTGGCGCGCGAGCTGGGGGCCACCGAGGCGATCGCGGCCGGGCCCGATGTCGTCGAGGAGGTCCGGGAGGCCACCGCCGGCGGCGCCGACCAGGCGATCGAGACGGTCGGCGACGCCACGGTGCTCGACCAGGCCTACCGGGCGACCCGCCGGGGCGGGACGACAGTCACCGTCGGCCTCCCGCACCCCGACCAGATGCTGTCGATTCCCGCGGTGTCGCTGGTGGCCGAGGAGCGCACCCTGCGCGGCTCCTACCTCGGCTCGTGTGTCCCCGAGCGCGACATCCCCCGCTTCGTCGAGCTCTACAAGGCCGGCAAGTTGCCGGTCGACCGGCTGCTGACCCACCGGCTCGCCCCCGGCGAGATCAACGAGGGCTTCGATCGACTCGCCCGCGGCGAGGCCGTGCGCCAGGTGGTGGTCTTCTGAGCGCCCCCCGGGTCCCCCGCGACGCCGACGACGACTTCACCGCCGCTGCCGCCGAGCGGCGGCGGATGTTCGTCCGCGAGCAGACCGGCACCGAGCTCGAGCACGTCGGCGCGTACTCGATCGACCCAGCCGTCGTGCGGGGCAACGTCGAGCACTTCACCGGCGTGGCCCAGGTGCCACTGGGGATCGCCGGGCCACTGCTGGTCCACGGCGAGCACGCCCAGGGCGAGTTCTACGTGCCGCTGGCCACCTGCGAGGGGACGCTCGTCGCGTCGTACAACCGCGGGATGAAGCTCCTGCGCGCGGCCGGCGGCGTCACCACCACCGTCACCGACGACGCGATGCAGCGCGCCCCCGTGTTCCTCTTCGAGTCCGCCCGGGGTGCCCGCGACTTCGTGGCCTGGCTGGACGACAACTTCGAGGCCATCCGCGAGATCGCCGACGAGACGACGGCCAGGTCTCGCACCTCGGCGCGCGGCTGTCGCTGTCGACCAACAACGGGTCGCACTCGGCCAACGCGATCGCCGCGATCTTCATCGCCACCGGCCAGGACGCCGCCAACGTCGCCGAGTCCCACGCCGCCCTGGTCCACGCCGAGCTGCGCGACAACGGCGACTACTACTCGATCACCATCCCCTCGCTGATCGTCGCCACCCACGGCGGCGGCACCGGGCTGCCGGGCCAGCGCGAATGCCTGGAGATGATGGGCTGCTACGGCAAGGGCAAGGTGGAAAAGCTCGCGGAGATCGTGGCCGCGACGGTGCTGTGCGGCGAGATGAGCCTCGGCTCGGCCATCGTGGCTGACGAGTGGGTCTCCTCGCACGACCGGCACGGGCGCAACCGGCCCTAACCCCGGCCAAGCCGCCCGAACCGGCCCGAGCCTCGGGCAAGCCGGCGATTGCTTAGGGTGCCCGGCATGGATCGCATTCTTCGTCTCGTGACCGGCCGCGTGGCCCCCTGGGTCATCGTCGCGGTCTGGCTGGCGGCCATCTTCGCCATCTTCGGTTTCGGGCTCCCCGACAAGTTCCGGGATGCCGAGAACAACGAGTCCAGCTCCTACCTGCCGGAAGACGCCGAGGCGACCAAGGCGCTGAAGGTGACCGAGAGCATCCAGGGGGCCGAGCTGGCCCCGCTGGTCATCGTCTACCAGCGCGAGAACGGGTTGACGGCAGCCGACCAGCGGCGGATCAAGACCGACGTCGAGCGGTTCAACAAGGATCGGTCGGACCCCGAGAGCCCGCTGCAAGGCCTCGAACCATTCCGTCCGCTCGCCCAGTCCGAGGACGGCAAGGCCGCACTCGTCGGATCCGCCATCGAAGGAGACGGGCAGGGTGACACCATCCTCGATCCGGTCAACGACCTCCGCGACCGCCTGGGAGGTGAGGAGGGCCTGACGGTCAAGGTGACCGGCGGCGCCGGCTTCGCGGCTGACGCGATCGAGGTCTTCGAGCAGATCAACGGGACCCTCGTGGGCGCGGCGTTCCTGCTGGTGATCGTCCTGCTGATCATCATCTACCGCAGCCCGTTTTTGCTGTTCCTCCCCCTGATCGCCGTGGCTTTCGCCGAGATCACGACCCAGGGGATCGGCTACGGCCTCACCGAGGCCGGCGTCACCGTCAACGGCCAGTCATCATCGATCCTGTCGATCCTCGTGCTCGGTGCGGGCACCGACTACGCCCTGCTGCTGATAGCCCGCTACCGCGAGGAGCTCCGCGGCCACGAGGACCGCCGCGACGCCATGCGTCTTGCCTTGCGCAGTGCGGGGCCGGCCATCATCGCCTCGGCGGGTACGGTCATCGCCGCCCTGCTGACCCTGGCTCTGGCCGACGTCAACAGCACGGCCTCGCTGGGACCGATCGGCGCCATCGGCATCGCGGTTGCGCTGGTGTCCATGCTGACCTTGCTCCCCGCGCTGCTGATCCTCGCGCCGCGTGGCGTGTTCTGGCCACGCGTTCCCCACGTGGGCGATGCCGGCGTGGACGCCACCCACGGCGCGTGGCGCAACCTGGGAGAACGGATCGCCGTCCGGCCGCGACGCGTCTGGCTCGGCGCGATCGCGATCCTGGCCGTCCTCGCCCTGGGGAACCTCGATATCGACACCGGCCTCACGCAGGCCAACAGTTTCCGCGGCGAGGTCGAGGCCGTCGAAGGCCAGGAGCTGGTCGCCGAGTCCTTCCCGGCCGGATCGTCGATCCCGACCGAGGTCATCGTGCGCGACGCGAGCAAGGTGCAGGCGGTCGGGCGCGCGGTCGAGGGGGTCGACGGCGTCGCCGCCGTACGTCCGGGCGACCGGGGGAAGGGGGCCGCCGTGCTGCAGGCCCAGCTCGAACTCGATCCCTACTCCACCGAGGCCTACGACCTCATCCCCGAGATCCGTGAGGTCGCACGCAAGGCCGGCGGGCCGGACACCCTCGTCGGCGGTGCGTCAGCTGTCGAACGTGACCTGCGTACCGCCACGACACGGGACACGAAGCTGATCGTCCCGCTCGCGCTGGCGATCGTCTTCCTGATTTTGGTGCTGCTCCTCCGCGCCGTGCTGCTGCCGCTGGCGCTGCTCGCGACCGTCGTGGTCTCGTTCCTCGCGGCCCTGGGTGTCGGGATCGTCGTCTTCGACGTCATCTTCGGCTTCGCCGGCATCGACCCGTCGCTGCCCCTGTTCGCCTTCATCTTCCTGGTGGCCCTAGGCATCGACTACAACATCTTCCTGATGGCGCGCGTGCGCGAGGAGACCCTGGAACACGGGACGCGCGAGGGCATGCTGCGTGGCCTGGCCGTGACCGGCGGCGTCATCACCTCGGCCGGGGTGGTACTGGCCGGCGTGTTCGCCGTCCTCGGCGTGCTGCCCCTGGTGTTCCTGACCGAGATCGGTTTCGTGGTCGCCTTCGGCGTGCTGCTCGACACGTTCCTCGTGCGCTCGATCCTCGTGCCGGCGCTGACCCTCGACGTGGGGCGCGCAATGTGGTGGCCATCGACCCTGGCCCGGCACGGGTGAGCGGGGATCGCCCGAGCGCGCGCGAAGCGGTGACCCATGGTTCTGATTGCCTGCGGGCTGAACGCGTCGAGGTAGACAAGGCCGCCCGGCTCAGCCCTCTTCGGGAGGGGCCGCAGCTATCACGTCTCGCTGATGCCGACGAGCTGAAGTTCCGCGAAGAAATAGAGAGCTACCCCGATCCGCTCTCCGACGTGCCTCGCTTCATCGAGCGCAAGCGCCTCCCGGAATACCTCGACGGGGTACTTCGGGCGACCGGCATCTCCCCATCCGGCCAGATCGTGGAACTGGGCTCGGGCATCTGCTGGGCTTCGGCTTGCCTGGCGCGCCACCAGGGCGTGACGAAGGTTGCCGCGATCGAGTTCTCCCGGCGAAGGCTCGAAGCCCTCGCCCCGATCGCCATCGCCCACCTAGGGGCGCCGCCCGAGAAGATCGAACGGGTTGTTGCCGACTTCCACAATCCTGGCCTTCCACCGGGATGCGCCGACCTGGTGGTCACCGACGCTGCGTTTCACCACTCGGCGGACCCAGAACGGCTGGCCAGTACCTGCTTTAGCCTGCTGCGCCCCCACGGGAGGGTCTTACTGATGCGAGAGCCCACGCTGTCGTTGCTGCGGCGCACGCGGGATCACGGGATAGAAGATCTCCACGGTGACTTCGAGCGCGAGTACCGGAGAGGTGAGTACGAGGGCCTGCTCGCGGGAGCGGGATTTCGGGCAGTTCAATCGGTCGGCGCGCCTGGAGACCTCGGGACCCGGCGCGGGCGCGGGGGCGCGCGGTGAGCTGTCCGCCGGCTCCAAGGAATCGCATTCAGCGAGTACGCCTTCGTCGGACGGCGACCTGGCACCTAACGCCCCGAGACGGCGGCCGCGTGCTTTCTCCTCTCGCGCGACCCCGTGGTGACCGGGCCCGCCCAGGGAGTCTCCGACCGGGCCTGACCGAAGCGTTCCCGCCAGACGTTCACCCAAACGGGCATCCCCGCGCACCCTCTCCCGGTGCGGTCAGCCGACCGACGGCCGGTAGGTCCCGAAGCTCCACAGCACCCCCTCGGGGTCCAAGCACGCGAACTCCCGCGAGCCGTAGTCGGTCTCGTGGAGGTCGTGTTCGAGCTCGGTGCCCGTGCCGCGGACCCGCTCTGCCAACGCGTCGGGGTCGTCGACCGCCACGTAGATGCAGGCGCTCACGGCGCCGAGCGACTTCGGGCTGCTCAGGCCGATGCTGCCTGCTCCCTCGTCGCCGACCATCACGACCGCCCCCTCGAGGGCGAGCTCGCAGTGAGCGACGCGGTCGTCGTCGTCGCGGTACAGGGCGTGCTCGGCGAAGCCAAACGCCTCCTGGAGGAAGGAGATCGCCGCGTCAGCGTCCTGGTAGGCGAGGCACGGATACAGCGTCTGCATGGTCTTTGGCACGTTCGCCTTTCGCTCGCCTGAGCCCGACCGACTTTCCGGACGCGCCTACTACCCGTCGTAGGGCGCGTAGCGGTGGTGGAGCATCAGATCGTTGCCATCGGGGTCGGTGAACAACGCCATGTGGCAGGCGCCGGTGTCGAGGATCTCCCCGGCGAACTCCACGCCCTTGGCTTCGAGCTCTGCCTTGGCCGCGGCGACGTCGTCGACGTGCAGCGCCGGGTGCGCGTTCTTCTGCGGGGCGAACGGCATCCCCATCTTCTCCGGCTCCCAGATCCCAAAGCACGTGTTCCCGAGCCAGCACTCGAACCGCCCGTGGTCGTCGGGGCGCAAGCCCAGCACGCCGACGTAGAAGCTCCGCGAGCGCTCGGCGTCCTGGGAGGGGATGCCGACGAAGTCCAAGCCCGTGATCATGGCCCGAGGATATTCGGCCCGGGGGCGTCTGACAACTGCCTCGGCCCCGGACGGCTCTCGGTTGCGCGAGCCCCTGGGAGGTGCTGTGATTGGTGTCGACGATGGGACATTCGGTGACAGGGGGCATCACCCGGCGCGGCCTGATGGGCGGGGCGGCCGCAGCAGCCGCGACATCGGTGTTTCCCGACGCCGATGCGCAGGCGGCACCCGTGGCCGACGGGTCGGTGCAGAGCCGCTCGGCCGACGTCGTCGTGGTGGGAGCCGGCTTCTCCGGGTTGATCGCCGCCCGCGAGCTGCGCAAGGCGGGGGCCTCGGTCATGGTGGTCGAGGCCCGCAGCAAGCCAGGCGGCCGCTCGCAGAACCGCTCGATCGGCGGCGGCGAAGTGACCGACCTCGGCGCCGCGTTCATCGGCCCCACCCAGACCCGGATGCTGGACCTGGTCAAGCAGCTGGGCATCGGCACCTTTCCGACCTACAACGAAGGGGAGAACGTCTACGTCTACCAGGGCGACCGCCAGACCTACAGCGGCTCCATCCCGCCCGCCAATCCGGCATCACTGGCCGAGATCGCCGTCTTCATCGAGCGGGTCAACGACATCGCCCAGAGCATTCCCACCGATCGGCCCCAGGATGCGCCGAACGCCGCCGAGCTCGACGCGACGACGCTGGAGACCTACAAGCGCGACAACGTCAAGACTCCCGAGGCGCGCGCGCTGGTCGACCTGTTCGTACGGGCCGTGTTCTCCATTGAGGCGCCCGACCCATCGGTGCTGTTCGTCGGCTTCTACATCGCCGCCTCGGGCGGCGACGTCAACCGCCTGATCTCGACCGAGGGCGGGGCCCAGCAGTTCCGGGTCGAGGGCGGGACCCAGGCGATCGCCTTCCGGCTGGCCGAGGAGCTGGGCTCCGGGCTGATCACCCGCTCGCCGGTGCGCCGGATCTCCGCGACCCCGGGCGAGGTCGAGGCCTTCAGCGACCGCGTCAACGTGAAGGCCAAGCGGGCGATCGTGGCCGTGCCGCCGCCGATGGCCGCGCGGATCGCCTTCGATCCGTTCATCCCCGACCGCGACACCGACTTTCCCTTCCTGCCCTCGCCGCGCGATCAGCTGACCCAGCGGATGCCGATGGGATCGGTCGGCAAGATCGCGGTGACCTACGACCGTCCCTTCTGGCGCGACAAGGGCCTGACCGGACAGGCGACCAGCGACGACGGGCCGTGCGTGGCCACCTTCGACGGCTCGCCCAAGGGCGGCAGCCCCGGCGTGATGATCGGCTTCTTCGACGGGCGCGATGCCCGGGAGTTCGACCAGACGCCGAGCGAGGAACGCCGGCGCAAGGTGCTCGACCAGTTCGCGCTGTTCTACGGCCCCGAAGCACGCACCCCCGTCTCGATCACCGAGGCGCTGTGGGACTACGCGGGCTACATCCGGGGTGGACCCGTGGCCTACTTCGGCCCTGGCGCCTACCTCGCCGGGTTCGGGGATGCGCTGCGCCGGCCGATCGGCAACGTGCACTGGGCCGGAACCGAGACCGCGACGACGTGGAACGGCTACATGGAAGGCGCCGTGCGCTCGGGCGAGCGGGCCGCCAAAGAGGTCCTGGCCAAGCTGTAGGTGCCCCGCGCGTCGGGTCGTTGCCGGTGCCGAGAGGCCCGGCGACGGTGCGATCGGCCTGCGAAGATGGCCGTGTGAGCCCTCAGACGCGCCGCGACGTCGATCCCGCCGACGTAGGGCCGTGGCCGTTCTACCGGCTGCTCACCTCCGTGGTCGTTCCCCGCCCGATCGCCTGGGTCTCGACCCGCTCGGCCGACGGCCATGACAACCTCGCCCCCCACTCCTTCTACTCGGTGTCGTGCGTCGATCCGCCGATCGCCCAGTTCACGTCGGTGGGCCGCAAGAACACGTTGAACAACGTCGAGCAGACCCGCGAGTTCGTGATCAACTTCTGCCCGGCCTCCATGTTCGAGCAGATCAACGCGACGGCCACCGACTTCCCGCCCGACGTCTCCGAGCCCGAGGCGGTCGGCATCGAGCTCGAGCCCAGCGAGCGCGTGGCGGCCAAGCGGGTACGCGCCTCCCCCGCCGCGCTGGAGTGCGAGCTGCACGAGACACTGGAGCTGGGCAACTCGACGGTCGTGATGGGGCGTGTCGTGCACGCGTCGGTCGCCGAGACCGTCTACGAGGGTGATCTGCCGTCCGTCAAGCGGCTCGACCCGATCGCGCGGCTGGGCGCCAGCGAGTGGTCGGAGCTCGGCCGGGTCCGGTCGATCGAGCGGATCGGCTGGGACGAGTGGCCGGGGCACTACGACGCCCCCGGCGACAGCCCCACCGCCTACTAGTCACGCTCCATCCGCTTGAGGTCCACGCCCGCGCGTCACCTTCGCAAACTCCGGGTGCTCACGCTCGACATCGGACCATCTCGCCACGCCGGCGATCGTAGGCCACAGCGTCCGCGACGGTTCCGCTGGTAGATTCGCCGCGCTTCAAGGGGATTCGATGTGGTCTATGCGCCGGCGCCGCCTTCGGTGGGGCGGCCCGCCGCCCAAGGAGGAACAGTGAAGCTCGTGATCGGGATCGTCCGGCCTGAAAGGGCCAACGACGTGCTGGAGGCGCTGTACCGCGCCAACGTGCAGGGGGTATCGATGAGCCGGGTGCAAGGCCACGGCGGGGAGCTTGACCGCGTCGAGACCTACCGCGGCACCACGGTGAAGATGGGGCTGTCCGAGAAGGTCCGCTTCGAGATCGCGGTTTCGGAGGACTTCGTGCAGCCGGCGATCGATGCGCTGGTCGAAGGTGGCCGGACCGGCGAGGTAGGTGACGGCAAGATCTTCGTGCTGGGCCTCGAGCAGGCCGTGAGGATCCGCACCGGCGAGACCGACGAGGGCGCCGTGACCCCGGTGGGCTCGTGAGCATGATCGACCTTCTCGCCCAGACCTCGGCGGTGGATACGGGCGATACCGCCTGGATGCTGATCGCCACGGCGATGGTCATCCTCATGACCCCCGGCCTGGCGCTGTTCTACGCCGGGCTGGTGCGCTCGAAGAACACCCTCAACACGCTGATGATGAGCATCGCCGCGCTCGGGGTGTCGACGATCACGTGGGCGGTCATCGGCTACTCGCTGACCTTCGCCGAGGGCAACCCGATCGTCGGCGGCTTCGACTACGCCTTCCTGCAGGGCATCGACTTCAACCCGCTGGAGGGGCAGACCATCCCCCACCTGCTGTTTTTTGTCTTCCAGGGCAGCTTTTGCATCATCACCACTGCCCTGGTCTCCGGTGCGGTGGTCGAGCGGATGCGCTTCGGGGCCTACCTCATCTTCATCGCGCTGTGGTCGGTGCTCGTGTACCCCGTCATGGCCCACTGGGTCTTCGGCGGTGGCTGGCTGGCCGAGGCGGGAACGCTGGACTTTGCGGGCGGCGTGCCCGTGGAGATGGGATCGGGATTCTCGGCCCTGGCCGCCGCGCTCGTCGTCGGGGCCCGCAAGGACTACGGCCGCCAGGCCTTGCTGCCCCACAACACCGTCTACGTCGTGCTCGGCGCCGGGCTGCTGTGGTTCGGCTGGTTCGGCTTCAACGGCGGCAGCGGGGTGTCCACCGGCAACTCGAGCATCCTGGCCTTCGTCAACACGCTGCTGTGCCCGGCCGCCTGCCTGGTCACGTGGTTCGTGCTGGACCTGATCCGCGGGCGTCAGGTCACCGCGGTCGGGGCCGCGACGGCGATCATCGTCGGCTGCGTCGGGATCACTCCGGCGGGGGGCTTCGTCAGCCCGGGCTGGGCCCTGGTGCTCGGCGTCGTCGCCGCCCTGCCCAGCTACGCGGTGATCGTCTGGCGGCCGCGGACCCGGGTCGACGAGACGCTCGACGTGCTCGCCGCCCACGGCATCGCGGGCTTCACCGGGATCCTGTTCATCGGGGTCTTCGCCCAGCTGAAGTGGAACGACACGGCCAACGGCGCGCTGTACGGGGACTTCGGGCAGCTGGGGTCCCAGGCCCTGGCCGCGATCTCGGCCCCGGTGTACGCGTTCGTCGCGACGTACGTGATCCTGCGCGTCCTCGGCGCCGTCATGCCGCTACGGGCCACCGACAAGGAAGAGGCTCTGGGCATGGACATCGTGCAGCACGGCGAGGAGGCCTACCTCACCGGCGAGGGAGCGATCCTGGTTGCGCCGGAGACCGGCGACGGGCGCACGCTGGTGGCCGACCCGGGCTAGGGGGTCGGTGCGGACCGGGCGGCGCCGACCGGCGAGGTCCCGGTCCGACTAGGACGTCGAGGCCCGGCTCAGGGCCTCGTCGAGCACGGCGGCGAGCGCAGCCGGGCCCTCGATCTGGGGGTAGTGGCCGAGGTCTGGCAGCGAGGTCAACGGGACGTTGGGGCGGAGCTTGCGCAGCCCGGAGAGGACCGAGGCCGTGGAGACCGGATCGCGCATGCCCCAGGTCAGCGACAGCGGCCCGCCCCAGTCACGAAAAGCCCCGTGCCAGCGGCCGGCCAGGCGCTCGCGCTCGTCCATGTAGGCGATGGTGCGGTGCAACATCACGTGGCCGCCGTTGTGGCGCAGCAGCGCCCACTGGTCGGCGGCCTCTTCGGCCGTCAGCGGGTGAGCGTGCGAGAACAGGCTCCCGAACTGACGCCGGAACATCGGCTCGATGGTCAGCAGCGAGGCCAGCTTGCCGAACCGTCCCCGCAGGACCTTCTGGCCCCAGGTAGGCGTGATCCGGTCCAACAGAATTCCCCCGTTGAACAAGAGCATCCCGGCCACCGTCATGTCCAGCTCGCCACGCAGATCGCGCGCCATCAGCTCGGTGGCCACCGATGTCCCCATATCGTGGGCGACGACAAACACCGGCGGTGACCCCTCCCGGCGCACAAGTTCTTCCGCGGCATCGGCCTGCCAGCCCAGCGTGTAGTCGTGCTCGTAAGGCTTGTCCGAGAGGCCGAAGCCCAGGCAGTCAAACGCCAACGACGCGTGGCCCCCGTGGCCGATCAGCTCCCGCCAGTCCCAGCTGCTCGAAGGGAAGCCGTGCAGGAACAACAGCAGCGGCTTGTCGCCGCGCTCGCTGCGCACGAACAGCGAGCGCCCGGAGATCTCGACCATCTCGCCTTGCTGGCGCCATTGCTCGGTCCGGTGGGTCAGCACGGGTCCGATGCTCCCATCTACCCGGCGACGGCGTGCCTGATCGGACCGTGCCGGCTCTGAGGGCAACCTCCCAGATCGCCCTCAGCAAACTCCCAGGAACCGAGCCGATACTTTGCCCAGCCGTGACCACCGAGCAGTCCGCCACCCCCGCGTCCTGGTCGTCGACGACGAGCCGAACATCGTCGACGTGATCAGCATGGCGCTGCGCTTCGAGGGCTTCGAGGTCGCCTCCGCCGGGACGGGGCGCGACGCGATCGCCGACAACGCTGGGAACGCAGCTGCCGAGCAGTCGCAGCCCCTTGGCTCGGCCGAGCGCGCCTGCCGCCAGTTTGGATATCGTCGCGGGCTAGGCCACCTTCGAGCTGTCCGCCATCGGCCCCTGGACGGTGATCGGAGCGTCTGCCCGACCCCACAACGCGTGATCGACCGCCACGGCCCTCCCGCTGGAGCCGCAGCCATTCCGCTCAACGTCCGACGCGCCCGCCCGCTGCGAAACGGTGGATCGAGGCTTAGAGCCACGGCCGCTCGGGGGCGCCTTGCTATGTGTGTGGCATCGTGCGGGACGTGAACTCAATGCTTGCGTTGGCCGCTGACCTGCCGTCGATCCTGGCGATCGACGTTCCCAATACGACGCTCCCGCAGAGCGCGGTGGCGGTGGTGGTCGCGGTCCTTCTCCTCGTCGGTTCGCGCATGGAGCGATCGAACGCCCGGCTGGTGATCTCGCTCTTGGCGCTCGGCGGGTTGCTCGCCGGCATGATCGCCCTGCCTCTGACCACGCCCGCTCCCATGGGCGACTACCACAACTTCGCCGAGGAAGGACGAGCCGCGTTCGAGGAGCGTTTCGTCGGTTCGACCCGCTTCCAGTTTCATCTGGCTGGCGCTGCAACGGGAGTTGTCGATGCGGTGCTGGGCCGCCCCGATCCGGCTGTGACCTTCGACGTCATGGCCGCGGCCGTCTCCGCGTTGTTCGTCGGGGGCCTCACGGCGCTGGGCTTCTGGGGAAGGTGGAGCGCCCAGGTGATCCGCTACATCGCGCTGGCGACCTTGGTGCCCATCACGGTTCTGTTCTTCGGGTACCACGAGTTCGGCCACCTGCCGCTCGCGTTCATCGCACCAGCTATTCCACTCGTGTTGGTGGGCATCGACACCGGGAACTACCGGGAAGTCATCGCAGGGAGCTTCATGCTCGGCGTCGGTGCCGCAATGCACGGGTTCGGTTTGGTAGCGCTCCTGTACGCGTGGTTGCTCATCGCGCTTGCATGGAAGCTGCTCGGACCGAGTAGCACTACCCTGCCAGCCGCTCATGGAATGCCGCGCACGCTTCAGATTTTCGGTGCCGGAGTGGTCGGATGGCTCGGGTGGTTCGGGGCGTATGCGGTGGTGCTCGGGATCGATGTCTACGCTGACCACGCGAGTTCTCGAGTCTGGCGCCGCACCTTCACGGCATCCTTCGAAGAAGACAACTTGCGGATCAACTATCCAGTCTTCTCGGGGAAAGTGATAACGGATCTCGCTTTCGAGTTTGGGATCGTCGGTGCGGCAGCATTGCTGCTCGTTCCTTCGGTTTCCCATCGTCTACGCAAGCCAGTTCTCCTCGCATCGATTCCGGTCCTCGCGTTCACCGTGTGGTTTTGGCCGGTGGGAGGGTTGGGTGGT
Organism: Solirubrobacterales bacterium; assembly: GCA_050999155.1. Lineage (GTDB taxonomy): Bacteria > Actinomycetota > Thermoleophilia > Solirubrobacterales > 70-9 > JBPCPM01. The sequence continues at coordinate 3,297 of JBPCPM010000008.1, read as the reverse complement.
GACACCGACAACATGGGGGCGATGGTCGTGCCCTTCTTCGCTGCTGCGTGGCTGATCTCGTCGTCCCGTCGGCTGACGCTCGTTGGTGGCTCCTTGCTCTTGCTGGGACATTTCGCACTCCTCCGGGTTCTGACGACCGGCCAGTTCGTGGAGACCCAGTTGCGGTAATGCGCGCCGTCCAATGGAGCAGTGGGGTGCCGCCGCCCGCCGGCCCGAACCTGATGAGCGGAGAACCAATGGATAGTGTCTGTTTCACTCATTCCCATCTGCCGCGTGCGGACCCTACCCTCTGTATCGTCTGAGTCGATCCAACACGGGTCGAACGCGGGTGTGGATCGCGCGCGCACCTGCACGTGGGTGTTGCCCCATCGGTTGCCCCCGTAGGGCCAACGTGCCAGACGGACCGGGCGGAAGGCCCTCGATTTAGGCGGCTGGGCTGCCTGCTGCTTTCTACTAGCCGACGTGGTCGTCGTTGTGCGAGCGCCCGAGGATCTCATCGAGGCGCTCCTGCCCGAGGACCTCGGCGAGGTCCCAGTCCAGGTAGTTCTCCCAGTCCAGATCGGCGTACTCGGGCTTGACCTGGCCGCTGGTCTCGAAGAACTCCTCCATCACCTTGCGGTCGTTCCACCCGGCATTCTCGATGCGCGCGTACTCCTCGCGGGCCTGCTCGACAATCCTTTCGTCGTAGGGCGCCCAGGAGTGACGGCAGTTGGGGTGCAGAGGGATGCACGGGACCCAGTCGGCCTGCTCGCGGCCGTGGTTCGTCGCGCCCCGGACCTGCTCGATGGGGAAGTCCTTGTTCTCGATGAGCCGCTTGCAGTGCTGACAGGCCCCGACGTGCGGCGAGGCCCAGACGCGGTCGAAGCCCATGTCCTCGTACTTGACCAGTTTCCCTTCGTTGTTGGCGCGGGCCGCCTCGGTTTGCGCCACACGGCGCCAGTCGATCGACCCGTCCTTGGTCGCGTGGTACAGGCGGGAGGCGATGCTCGTCGGGTGCTCGCCCGCCCGGACGCCGTTGAGGATGTATTCGCGGACGACCTCGACGTAGCGGTCGGGCACGCCCTCCAGCTGAGCTGGGGGCAGCTACCGCCGGGTCGTACTCCTCGCCCGTTTCCGGGTTGACGTAGCGGTTGGTCTCGAGAAAGTCACGCATCGCCACCTTGCGCTGGGCGGGAGTGGACAGCCGGATCACGTTGCGACGACGAGGCTTGTCCTTCTCACGGGGGTCCGGTCGTTCGGGCAGCTTCTTCCGCTTGCTCATACCACGGCGTCTTCCCAGCCGGGCGGCGGCTTGTACGGCTCGGTGAACTTGCCTTCCACGCCCTTGACCTTGCCGACGCCGCCCAGGGCCTTGACGGCGCAGACGCACCAGTTTCGATGGTTGCCCATCCGGTCGCTCGGCACCTGGGGGAACGGCATCCCGGTGGAAACGAAGCCCCGAAGGTCTCGCAGGTCGGCCAGCGAAGCGGTGTCGCCCTGGAGCACGCCGTCCTCCCATTCCAGCCAGCGGTCAGAGTCGTCCTTGCGCTCGATGACGGTCCTCACGACGATGCCTCTGGCGACGATGCCTCTGGCTCTGGGGGCTCAGGGACGAGCTGATCCTCGTATCCAGCGATGGCGTCCTTTGCGTACACGCCGGGACCCATGCCGTCACCGTTGGGAACTTGGATGCTCGACGTATAACCGTTCGTACGCGCGTACTTGTCGACGATCTGGTCCGGGGTCAGGTCGGCGCTGACAAGGCTCTCGGCCGACTCAGGCTCATACAGCAGCTTCTCGCCGTCCCAACGGATAGTGCCCAGCCACTTCGAGGTCCGATGCTCGAAAAATTTGATCGTCCACATGGGGATTCGGGCGCTCACGCTTCCACGGCCGCTTCCACGCGGCCCCCTCCTCTTCCAGGCGTACCAGGTTTCGCGAGGGAGAAAACCTGGAGGTGGCGGGGGTTCGTCCCCACGGGCGCGGCTGGTTTCGGACCAGCGACCTCTCGCGTGTGAAATGGGGGCGGCCTGCTGCTGGCTACATCGTTGACCGCAACGGGTCGGGCTCGCCGACGTGTTGTCCTGCCGTTGTCCCGGGGTGTGTTTGCCCTGCGCCGCCCTTCTCCCTGGGCGGGCAGAACCCTGGTACTAGCAGGGTTTTCGTGGTACGCGCCCGACTGGATTCGAACCAGTGACCTTCGGTTTCGTAGACCGACGCTCTATCCAGCTGAGCTACGGGCGCAGAGGGCACGGAGGGTAGCGAAGGGTCCCCGACCGTCGTGACCCGGGCGACCCGACGCCAGGGCGAGGCGCCGCGCGTCAGCCCAGGCGCTCCGCCAGCTCCCGTCCGTGCTGCGAATCGTCGAAGTGGCCCTTGCGGGCAAGGCGGCCCAGCTGAGCCCCGACCAGGCGGTCCATGACGCCGCGCGGCAGGCGGCGCAGGACCGCGTAGCCCACGTGCCCGAGGCGGGTCGTCCCCAGGTCCCGGGCCGGAGATCCGAGCGCCGCGCGCTCGAGCGTGCCGACGGCGCCGGAGATGTCCTCGGCCGGCACGGCGCCTTCCAGGGTCAGGCCCTGCTCGCTGGGCTCGTCGTGGATCTGGGTGCGGATGTACCCCGGGTACACGGTGGTGACGGTGATGGCGTCGCCGTGCTCGACGCGCAGGACGTCCGAGTAGGCGGTCAGGCCGCGTTTGGCCATGGCGTAGGCCGATGTGAAGGGGAACGGCACGTGGGCGAGCCCCGACGCGACGTTGATCACCCGGCCACGCGATTCGCGCAGCGCGGAGATTGCGGCCGAGGTCACCCGCCACGGCCCCATGAGGTTGACGTCGATCACGGCCTGGGCCCGCTCGTCGGGCGCCTCGCCCGACGGCTGCGACGCGCCGATCCCGGGGTTGTTGATCAGCACATCGAGCCTGCCGAGCCGCCCGATCGCTTCGGCGACCGCGCTGTCGACGGCCGCCTGGTCGGTGACATCGCAGGCCAGCACGTCCTCGCCGACGGCCTCGAGGTCGAGCCCGATCACCTGGGCTCCGCGCTCGCGCAGCCGCTGGGCCGTCGCCGCGCCGATGCCCCGGCCCGCGCCGGTGATCAGCACCCGCGTTCTCACGCGGCCACCGTCGGGCGGTCGGCGCCCGCGTCGAGTTCGCCGCGCAGCTCGTGCTCGGCCGGGTCGAACTCAGCGGTCCGCTGGCGGAACCGCCACGTCCAGTCGGGCCACAGGGTCGAGTTGCGACCCGTGTCGTCCAGGTACCAGCTCGCACAGCCCGAGTTCCAGATCGTGCCCTGCATGCGTTCGTCGATCTGCTCGTTGT
>JBPCPM010000154.1:0-8719 GCA_050999155.1 Solirubrobacterales bacterium | reverse complement strand
CAATAGGCCAAAAGCGCGATACGCACCCTGGCCGGGTTGTGCACCGTTTGTTGGGGAGGTGCCTGCGGCGAGACAAGGTGACAGACATTGGGGCCTCCGCGAGCGCTCGCGGATACCCTGCAAGCCGCTCCCAAACGGAATGTCGAGAGGACGAGATGGGAGGCCAACCAGGCGATGCACTGATCATCAACGCAGCGATCACCGGCATGGTCCCGATGCCGGAACGCGTCCCTCACGTGCCCGTCACGCCGGACCAGATCGTCGCCGACGCCGAGCGATGCGTGGGTGCTGGAGCGAGCATCCTCCACCTCCATGCGCGTGGCGGCGACGGGCGGCCGACCTGGCGTCGCGAGCCCTACGAGGAGTTTGTTCCCGCGATACGCGAGCGCTGCCCCGAAGCGGTGGTGTGTGTCACGACCAGTGGTCGCAGCGTCCCAGACCCGGAGAAGCGCAGCGCCGTGCTTGGCCTCCGGGGCGATGCCCGGCCGGACATGGCGAGCCTCACCCTTGGTTCGTTGAACTTTCGCCACGAGGCGAGCATCAATCCGCCGGAGCTGATCGAGCGGCTGGCCGCGCGGATGCGCGAGAACAACATCAAGCCCGAGCTGGAGATCTTCGACACCGGGATGGCCCAGCTCGCGGAAACGCTCCTCGAGCGCGATCTCCTTGAACGTCCGCTGTACGCAAACCTCCTCCTGGGGGGTCCGAACACCGCGCCCGCGCGGCCGCGGGACCTCGTGCACCTGGTCGAGAGCCTTCCCCCGGACACGGTGTGGGCGGCCGGGGGGTTCGGGCGCTCGCAGCTGACGGTGAATGGGCTCGCGGCGTTCATGGGCGGCCACGTCCGTACCGGCCTCGAGGACAATCCGCTGTATGACTGGAAGCTGCGGACGCCGGCGACGAACTCCGCCCTCGTGGAGCGGGTCGTGCGGCTCGCCGACCTGGCCGGCCGTACGGTCTCCACAGCCCAGATGACGCGCCGGACCCTAGGGGTCGCCACCGCACAGCCGGCGGGCTCTCCGTGAAAGCCTCGCCGCGATCCGCTGCCGTCGACGATCCCGCCCGGAAGGTGGTGGGGGTTTTCGGCTGCTCGACCGATGCTCGGGAGCTGGAGGAGCTTGCTCCGAGCGTCTCGACCGGCTGGATGGGCAATGGGCCGAAGGTCAAGGAGTTCGAGCGCGTCTTCGGCGAGTGGGTTGGCGCCGATTTCGCAATGGTCAACAGCGGATCGAGCGCGCTGCACGCGGCTGTCGCGGCACTGGACCTCCCGCAGAAGTCTGAGGTCGTGGTGCCGTCGTTTACCTGGGTGGCCTGCGCCCACGCCATCGTGCTGGCCGGCCACCGACCGGTGTTCGCCGATGTCGAACTCGACACCCAGAACCTCGATCCCGAATCCGTCGCTCACGTGCGCTCCCGGCGAACCGGGGCCATCATGGTGGTCCACTACGCGGGGCTACCGGCCCGGATGGCCGATCTCATGCAGCTGGGTTTTCCGATCATCGAGGACGCGGCGCACGCGGTCGACTCCGCGATCGATGGGCGGCGCTGCGGAACCTTCGCCGACGTGGGTATCTACAGCTTCGACAGCGTCAAGAACCTCGCGACCCCCGACGGCGGGGGTGTGACATCTCCATCGCCCGAGGTGATGGCCCGGGTGCGGTCGATGCGCTACTGCGGACTCAGCGGAGCCGGGTTCAGCCGGGCGGCCGAGGGGGGACGATGGTGGGAGGCGGAGATTGATCACATCTTCCCGAAGGTCCTACCCAACGACCTCTCGGCGAGCATCGGCCTCGTACAGCTGCGAAAGCTCGCGGCGCACCAGGCGCGCCGCAGGGAGATCTGGGACCGCTACGCCGAGGAGCTCGCCGGCCTGGATTGGCTCGCCTTGCCCAAGGGCGGCGCGCCGCACGACCGGCATTCCTATTTCACCTACTTCGTCCGGGTCCTCGACGGGCGACGCGATCGTCTCGCAGCAGTGCTTCTCGAAGAGGGCATCTACACGACGTTGCGCTTCGCTCCGTTGCATCGGAGTCCGATCTTCGGGAGCCGCGCCGTGCTGCCTGTTACCGACCGGCTCGCGGAGGAGGGTCTGAACCTTCCCCTGCATCCGGCGTTGTCGGACGCCGATCAGGAGCGGGTCATCGATGCGGTCCGCCGGTTCTAGGGGTCCGGTGCCAGAAGCGGTCGAACCATGCGCGCCCTCCGCGCAGCCGCTCCTGATTTGCGGAACCCGCAGCTTCGCGGTCGAGGTGGCCGACCTCGTATCGGAGGTCCCCGGCCTGTCGGTCACGGGATTTGTGGAGAACCTTGATCCCGATCGGTGCGCCCGACGCATCGACGGCCTGCCTGTGCACTGGATCGACGATGTCGGCTCGTTCGCCGGGTCCCATCTCGCCGTCTGCGCGCTCGTGACTACCTTGCGCAGCCGCTTTACCGGCGAGATGGCCGCTCGGGGGGTCGCGTTCGCTACGGTCGTCCACCCGTTCAGCCGGGTGTCGTCGGAATCAAGGCTGGGGCCCGGGACGATCGTGAGCGCCGGGGCTGTCATCGGAGCTCGTACGGCGATCGGGACGCACGTCATCGTCAACCGCGGCGTGCTGATCGGCCACCACACCACCGTCGGCGACCACGTCAGTCTCCTGCCTGGGGCGAACGTCGCCGGCAACTGCGATATCGGCGCCGCCGTGTCGATTGGCATGGGCGCGCTCGTTCTCGACGGCGTGACGGTCGGCCAGGGCGCGGTCGTCGGCGCGGGGGCGGTCGTGACGCGGGATGTCGCCGCGGAGACCACGGTTATGGGTGTGCCGGCCCGCCCGGTGAGCGCGGCCGGGTCGAGCTCGACCGCCGCCGGAAAGGAACGCTCTGAACCGTGAAAGTGGCCATGACTCTCCTTGTGCACAACGAGGCGCAGACACTCGAGGAGCACCTGCTCTACCACCTCAACCAGGGAGTGGATGTGGTCCTTGCCATCGACGACCGATCGACAGACGGCGCCACGGATGTGCTGGAGTCCTTCGTCCGCGGCGGACACGTCTCGATCGTCCCTCGCCCCCCCGGGCGCTGGGGAGGCTCGTCGTCCGCCTGGCGGACCCTGCTGGCACGGCTCGCTTTCACAGAGCACCGAGCTGATTGGGTGCTCGCGGGGGATCCCGACGAGTTCTGGTGGCCGTTGGCCGGCGACCTGAAGGCGGCGCTGGGCGGACTCCCGGACCGATCGGAGCTCGTATTCGTCCCCCGCACCGATGTCGTGTTCACCGGGGAACCGAAGTCCAGCGCCCTCCGCGAGCTCACGGTCCGCGAACGCCGGTCGCCGCTTGATCCCAAGGTCTGCTTCCGCGGATCAGCCTCGGTTGTCCTCGATCGAGGCTCGCACCGAGCCATGCACGCAGCCGATCGGGATGCGCTGGGCCGGTGGGACGCCGGGCAGCCCATGCGCCTCGCACCTTTTACTCCCCTTCGCATCTTCCACTTCGGGCTTCGCTCGTCGGCTCAGCTCGAACGCCGCCTGCAAGCGGGAACCGCCCGCAACAGCGACGTCTTGGTGCGCCGTGGCGGCGTCGACGACCTCTCCCCGCGCTCGGTCGAGCCGGCCGCCCGGTGGCGGCAGGAGGCCATCGAGCAGGGGCTGCGAGAGGGAGAGCTCGTGGTCGACCAGCGGTTCAGGGAGGTCGTCGACCGGCTCAAGGATCCGCGCGTTCATCCTCTACCGGGTCCGAGAGCACCCGAGGAGGCGTCCGAACATCCGCAGCGCACGTGGTCGGCTGAGGCCATCGAAATCCAGGAGCTGGTGGCCGAGCGGCTGCAGGAACGTGAGCTCGGGCTCCGGAGGCGCTTCGTGCAGGCCCAGGACAAGCACCGAGCTTCCCTGCGGAAGGGTCCGCTTGGGCTCGCGCGGCGGCTCACCGCCCGCCTCGGCCATGGTGGCACGTACGGCACCCCCCCTGACCCTCCCCGCGGCTAAGACTCCAAGAGCACGGGAAGCACTAACTCTTCCAAGAGCCGATCGACGGCCGGTCGGGACATCGACCGTGTGTGCGTCTGCGTCCCGGCACGAAACCGTTCCCGCTGCTCGACGCTGTACGACATGGCCCGCCGGACCGCCGCCGCCACGGCGTGCGGGGAGCGATCGTTCGCGATAAGCCTCGCGTCGATCGCCTCGACGATCGGTTCGGCCTCGTAGGCGCCGGTGGCCGAGGTCGTCGCAAGGGGCACACCGGCCGCCAGGGCCTCGAGCTGGGTGATGCCGTGGTCCTCGCGGTGCGAGGCCGAAACGTAGACGCTCGCTTCGGCTAGGACTGCGAGGTAGTCGGCGCGGGGCACCATGCCGAGCCATTCGAGGCCTGCCGTCAGGGGGGCACCCTTGTGCGCCAGATAGGCGACTCCCCGGGCGGTGTCGAGGCCGGCGAGGAGCAGGCGCATCTCGGGGAACTGCTCGCGGACAAGGGGCCAGCTGCGAGCCACCAACTCCAGCCCCTTTTTGTCGGGGTCGGCCACGTAGCTGATCGCGGTCGGCGGATAGGTCGGCTTGCCGGTCGGCGCCTCGATCGGTGTGGGCAACACAATCGTCCGGCGGGCCAGATCTTCGACGGTGGCAGCCGAGCGCGGACCCATGGCCAGAACCACATCGGCGTCGGCCAGCCGCCGGCGCTCGAGCCGGCGATGGGCGGCGCTGGCGGCCTGGGGGCGGTTCACCGCGGCGGGGCAGTCGAGCCGGATTGCGATCCGGATGCCCTGATCCTGCAGGCGGGCCACCGAGGCGTGCAAGGCAGCCGTCGAACCCATGAAGACGATTGCGCGGGGCAGACCGCCGGCCAGCCCGCGTTTGAGGGCTCGCCGTGCCGCCGCGGCCTCGACGGCGTCGACCATGGGCATCGTCCGCCGCAGGTGACGAGAAGGACCCATCTCCGCTCGCTCGATCCGGTGGTCGACGCCCAGCCGTTGGAGTCCTGCCGCGAGCTCGAGCTCGTTGGTCCGCCACCCCTCGGTGGTGGCGAGCGAGACGATGAGGATGTCGGGCCCCGTCACGGTCATCTCAACCCGGCCACCCGAGTCGACGCAGCCGCCGGCGGATGACCGGAGCCAGGGCTGCTCCGAGGTTCGTGCCCAGGCGCGCCACGCGTTCGCCGGCCAGCGCCCAGTCCCGCCTGGCGACCGCGACTCCCAGGCCGGCGCTCGCCCGGGCCGCACGCGCCGCAGCCTCGAGCCGTCGCATCAGTCCGACGCGGGCCGAGGCGGCCCCCACCACGACACGTCGCCGGAAGAACCCTGCGAGGGTGAGCCGGTCGCTTTCGACGAGATGGTCCACCCTGACGTCGCCCGCGTAGACGATCGAGCGCCCGGCTGCGGCCAGAGCCCGCTGGACGGCCGTCTCCTCACCGACGAGGGGCATCGACCCCCACGCGCCGAGGCGGGTGTCGAAGCCGCCGACGCCCTCCAGCGCCTCGCGCTCGAAGCTGATGTTCGATCCGTAGCAGTCCTGCCGTTGCGGATCGAGCTGCTGGGTGTGGGGCCCCAGGTCGAGGATCGACAGCGTGCTGTTTATCTGTGGGCTGACCCACCGTGGAGGCGGCTCCTCGAACCGGGGCAGCACCGCGCCGCCGATGCAGGCAACGTCGGGCGTGGCCGAGCCCCACTGTGCGGCGAGCTTTTCGAGCCAGTCGCCGTGGACGATCGCGTCGTCATCGACGAAGGCCACGACCTGCTCGTCGCCCAGCGCACCGGCGCCGATGTTCCGGGCCTCCGACAACCCGGTGCTTGCTGTTGGCACGGGGGAGAAGCCGGTCTGCCGCGCCAGGCGGTCAAGCTCCGCCGCCGTGGCGGCGTCCACCCCGTTGATGACCAGCACACGCCGGCCCTGACCCGCCTGCGCGGCCAGCGCTTCGAGCGCGGGGCGGATCGTTTCGCCATCGCGATTGGTACAGACCACGATCCCGATCCTCATGTGGCGGCGGCCTGCGTTCGTCGCATCCCCCGCCGCCGGATCCCGACCCGACGAGCCGGCGCCTGCCACCTGGGCCTAGACCTGCCGGACCGGGGCGCCGCTCTCGAGCAGGCGCATGTCCGCATCGACCATCAGCCGGACGAGGTCCTCGAACGATGTCTGGGGTACCCACCCGAGCGTCTCCCGGGCCTTCGTCGGGTCGGCGACCAGCAGGTCCACCTCGGCGGGCCGCAGGAAGGCCGGGTCCTGCACCACGTATTCGGCGGGGTCGAGGTCGAGGTGGCCGAAGGCCAGATCCACGAGCTCGCGGACCGAGTGCGTCGTGCCGGTGCCCACGACGTAGTCCTCGGGCTCATCCTGCTGGAGCATCATCCACATCATCTCGACGTAGTCCTTGGCGTAGCCCCAGTCGCGCTCGGCGTCGAGGTTGCCGAGCCGCAGCTCCGACTGCAGCCCGAGCTTGATGGCTGCCGCAGTGTGGGTGACCTTGCGGGTCACGAACTCCAGGCCCCGGCGCTCGCTCTCGTGGTTGAACAAGATTCCCGAGCAGGCAAAGAGCCCGTAGCTCTCGCGGTAGTTGACGGTGATGAAGTGGCCGTAGGCTTTCGCCACGCCGTAGGGGCTACGGGGATAGAAGGGCGTGTCCTCGCTCTGGGGCACCTCGAGGACCTTGCCGAACTGCTCGCTCGACGACGCCTGGTAGAAGCGGGCCTCCGGCGCGCTCTCGCGCATGGCCTCGAGCATCCGCGTGACCCCGATCCCCGTGAACTCGGCCGTCAGCACCGGCTGGTTCCACGAAGCCGCCACGTAGGACATCGCCGCGAGGTTGTAGATCTCGTCGGGCTCGGTCGCGCGCATGACGTCCCCCAGCGATCGCTGGTCGAGCAGGTCACCCGTGTGCAGGCGGATCCGGTCGCGGATGTGCTCGAGCCGCCCGAAGGTCTCGGTCGATGCCCGGCGCACCAGGCCGTGGACCTCGTAGCCCTTGTCCAGCAGCAGGTCGGCGAGGAAGCTGCCGTCCTGGCCGGTAATGCCGGTGATGAGCGCCGTCTTGGCCATCAGGCCCTCGCTCCTCGGTTGTTCCACGAGGCCAACAGGTCGGCCATCGTGCGATCCAGGGAGATTCGCGGCTCCCATCCCGTGGCCGCGTGGAGCTTCGCTGCGCTGCCCGCGATCTCCGGGGCGTCTGCCGGACGCAAACGGTCGGGGTCGGTGCGCACGGCGACCGGGATGGTGGCCGCCGAGCGCAGCTGCTCGACCAGCTCCGAAATCGCGACCGCACGCCCCGAACAGGCGTTGAACGTGCCCGTCATACGCCGCCCGAGGAGAGCGGCGTAGACCCTGACCATGTCTCGGACGTCGGTGAAGTCACGACGGGGGGAGAGATTACCCGCCGCCAACGTCACCTCGTCGGCTCCCGAGTCCTGTGCCTCCGCGATCTGGCGGGCAAAGCTGGCCGCCGCGAACCTGCTGTCCTGGCCGGGCCCGAGGTGGTTGAACGCCCGCACGACGGCGATGCGGCGGCCGGTCGCGGCGGCCTGGCCGCACGCCATCTCCATCGCGGCCTTGCTGGCCCCGTAGGGGTTGGTGGGCCGCAGGGGCGCCTCTTCGGTGAGCGGCAACTCCGCGGCATCGGGGTCCCCGTAGACCTCCCCGGACGACACGCAGACGACATGGGCCTGCGGCACGTGGCGCGAGACCGCATCCAGCAGCGCCACGGTGCCGGTCGTGTTGACGGCAAAGGTGCCCACCGGGTCGTCCCAGCTCGCGCTGACGGAGCTGAGCCCGCCGAGGTTGACGATCGCGTCCGGAGCGCTCGAGCGGATTGCCTGTTCCACCGAAGCGGGGTCGGTCAGGTCGCAGGTGAGCTCTGCATCTCCCGAGGTCCGGCTGGTCCCCGTCACCTTCCACCCCTCGTCTTCGAGCAGCGGGCGTAGGTGCCTGCCTGCGAACCCGGTGGCGCCGAGCACGAGCACGGCCTGCCCTGCGTGGGGGAGATTGTCGGTGGTACCGGGGCCGATGCCCGTACGGTATCCGCCATGGGGGCACCTCCGACCACGCTCACCTTCCTTCCCCCGACCTCGGGGATCCTCTCGCGCCGCGCGAGGCTGGCGGGCCGCGCCCTGGACGCGACGCTGGAAGCCCGGCAGCGGGCGCTCGGAGCGGGGCGGGTGCTCGACCGTCTGGCCGAGAGCCAACCGCAGCGCGACGTGCTGGTGCTCGCCATCTACCGCCCCGACCGGGCGCAGACCTTCGCCACCGAGATCGCGCGGCTACGGCGGGCTACGCGTCATCGGCTGCGGCTCGCCTTTGGCTCCACCGCAGGCGCGGGAACCGAGCTGGCAGTGGAGACCGTGGTCACCGACCTGGCCGGCGGGAAGTTCGCCAACCTCAACCGCGTGGCCGAGGCTGCCGCACCGCTCGCGGCGGATTGGATCCTGATCCTCGACGACGACATCGCCCTCCCGCGGCGGTACGTCGATCGGCTGGTGTGCGTCTGCGAGGGGCTGCGCTTCGAGCTCGCCCAGCCGGCGCTCACCCGTTCGAGCCACACGGCGTGGCCCGTCGTTCGGCGGCGGCCGGCCCTCGCCCGGCAGACCGCGGGCGTGGAGATCGGTCCAGCGACGGTGCTCTCGCGCGCGGCCTGGCGCGAGCTCACGCCGTTTCCGACCGAGGGGATGGGGTGGGGGCTGGACGCCCACTGGGCGGCCGTGGCCCGCGAGCGGGGGTGGCGGGTCGGCGTCGTCGACGCGGTCCCGGTGCGGCACACCGACCCAC
>JBPCPM010000085.1:0-24474 GCA_050999155.1 Solirubrobacterales bacterium | reverse complement strand
CGCGGCAAACCCCGAACCTCGGAGGTAAGCAGTGTCGGCTGACGACAACAAGCAGGCAGCGAAGGAAGGTTACGAGGCGTTCGGCAAGGGCGACGCCGAGGGCGCGATGGCGAACATCTCCGACTCGATCGTGTGGGTGGTCGGCGGCGACAACGCACTGACGGGCACCTACAACGGAAAGCAGGAGGTGGCTGGGGTCTGGGGGCAGCTGGCCGAGAAGGGCTTCCAGACACAGCCAACCGAGTTCCTGGCCGACGGCGACAAGGTCGCGGTGCTGGCGACGACCAGCGTCGGCGGCGAGGAGGCTGAGAACGTCGACGTCGCCACCTACGACGGCTCGGGCCAGATGGTCCGCTTCGAGACCTTCGGCGGCGAGACCGTGCTCGACCGGGCGTTCCCGAAGTAGCGCGGACGCCTCGAACGCATAGGACGCAGGGGCGGCCAGGGTGACGGCGGGGTCAGGGTCGTGCTCGGGATCGGTCTTTGGCGCCAGCTCCGCCGCGTGGTCGCGCACCCGTTCGGCCGCTTCCTGCAGCGCAACGGTCATCGCCTGGCGGGCGATGTTGGCTGCATGCTGGCCGGGCCTCATTCGTCCCCCTCGGGATCGGGCTCGCCGTGCGCTTCCCGCAGGTCGGCCAGCAGCCCCTCGGCCGCCTCGGTCGCGATCCGGTTGCGCTCCTGCCCTCGGCCACCAGCCGGTCGGCCTGCTCGTGGTCGCCCACCGCGCGCCTGAAGGCGATCTCGGCGTCCTGCTCCTCAAGGTCCGCCTCGTGCAACAGCCTCTCCAGCTCCTCCCGGTACTGGTCGGCCTCCTCCTGATCCTCGATCAGGCCGGCGTCTACGGCGTCGCCGAACATGCCGCGAGCGACCACGGCGGCGCTGGGATGCTTGCCGGCGAACGCGAGCGCCCTGGTCCGGTCGATGTCTGCCAGCCTGCGTGGTGGCGAACTCCCCCACGAATGGCTTGAGCCGCTCCCGGTTGGTTCGTTGGGTGCCGGCGGCTTCGGGCGCCGGGTCGACGACCTGGCGCCGATCGAGGACTGCCCCGGCGTCAGCGTCGGACTCAGCGTCGATGACGTTCTGCTGGCCGTCTGGATAGCCCTAGCGGACGCTCGCGGAACGCTTGAACTCGAACTTCGCGGACTCGTAGTCGAACCGCCCGGCCACTGACCCAGCGGGGATCAAAGGCAGGCGTCGTTGGAGAGTCCTCTCCCGCTCCGCGGCCGCGCGAGCCGGTACCACGCCCGGTACCACTGCACGCCCCGGGCTCCAGAGCAGGTCCCATCACCGCCGAGAGCCCGCTCCACGAACGGGCCCTCGTCCATCGGGGCGACTGGATTTGCACCAGCGACCTTTCGACCCCCAGTCGAATGCGCTACCAGACTGCGCCACGCCCCGTGGAGCGGGCGACGGGACTCGAACCCGTTCTTGGAGCTTGGAAGGCTCCCGTGCGAACCAGTAACACTTCGCCCGCGCTCGAGGCGGATTATAGGTGCACGGATTTCGCGCATGCGCGACGGTGCTCGGGGAACTCTCCGTCCCAGGGTGTGTGGCTGGGGGAGCCAAGCCCCCCGCTCCCCCGCCGCCCCCGCCCTGGGCGGGTCGCCCTAGCGGCTGACCGTGCCGGCGCGAAGCCGGCCGAGGGAGCGGCTCAGCAGCCGCGACACATGCATCTGCGAGAGGCCGGTGCGGTCACCGATCTCCGACTGGGTCAGGTCCTCGCTGTAGCGCAGGAACAGGATCTCGCGATCACGCATTGGCAGCGCCTTGAGCAGCGGCGCGAGCGACAGCATCTCGTCGACGACCGAGAAGCGGTCGTCATCCTCGCCGATCGTGTCCGCTCGGCGCGAGGACTCCCCGTCGGCCCCGCGCAGGGGCTCGTCCAGCGAGTCGGTCGCGAACGCTGCTCCCACGGTGGCCAGGCGATCGACCTCCTCGACGTTGATCTCGGCCCGGGCGGCAATCTCCTCGGTATCGGGCTCACGGCCGAGCTCCTGGGTCAGCGTGCGGGCCGCCTCGCGGATCCGCTGGTGACGCTCACGCTCGGAGCGGCTGACGCGCAGCGCCCAGGAGGTGTCGCGCAGGTAGCGGCGCACCTCACCGGCCATCGTCGGGTAGGCGTAGGGAAACAACGGGCGCGATCCCTCGAGGTCGAACCGCTTGACCGCGCTGATGAAGCCGACCAACGCAACCTGCAGCAGGTCCTCGAACTGGGCCGGTCCTCGTGAGAACCGCGCGGCGATCCCCCGGGCCACCGGCGTGTAGCACTCGGTCAGCTCCTCGATGGCCAGCCGGTCCCCGAACCGGCGGTACCGCAGCAGCAGCCGCAGATCTCGTCGAGCGTCCGGCCCCAGCGGACGATTCGTCTCGTCGCGTTGCCCCGCGACACCCCCATTGCGCACAGCCGAAGCAGGCTCCACCCTTGTTCCTCTCGTTCCCGGTGAGAGCGCCAAGGGCTGGGGCGCGAATATGGCGTGGCCCGGCAGGTTCTTGGCCGACCCGAAAACCATCGTACCCGCGCTGTCCAGCCGGTGGGTGAGGATCGGCCAATGGTCCGGCCGGCGGCCCAGCCGGTCTAGCGCTTGCGCAGCGTCGCGTGCCAGACCCAGGCGATCGCCACCATCTGGAGCGGCAGCCGGCCCCACAGGGCCCATTCAGGAATGTCGAGCCCGGGGATGCCCTCCGGGTTGACGGCCATGTGGACATTGGCCGGGAAGACCGCGATCAACAGCGCGATCAGGCCGAGGCCCGCAGCGCCGCGGAGTCGCGGCACCAGGACCCCGAGGCCACCGGCGATTTCGGCGGCGCCGCTGATCAGCACCAGCTCGTGCTGGTAGGGCAGGTACGGGGGGATGATGGCCTCGTACATCCGGGGCCGCACGAAGTGCAGGATCCCGGCGCCGACGAACACCGCCGCGAGCGTGAAGCGTGAAGCGCGCACGACCGGCAACCTACAGGCCATGCCCCGCCGGCGGTTGCACGTCAACTCCGATCTCGTCATCCCCATCGAGCAGGTGACCGTCCGCGCGAGCCGGTCCTCGGGCCCCGGCGGCCAGCACGCCAACGTGACCAACTCGCGGATCGAGGCGAGCATCGACATCGCCACCTGCGACGCCCTGAGCGCCGCCCAGCGCAAGCGACTGCGCCGGCGACTCGGCCCGCGGGCGACGGCCGTCGCCCAGGAGGGCCGCAGCCAGGCCCGCAACCGTGACCTCGCCCTGGACCGTCTGGCCCGGGTGCTCGCCGACGCGCTGTACGTCCCCAAACGCCGGCGGCCGACCCGGCCGACACGGGGGAGCCGTCGCCGTCGGGTGGAGGCCAAGCGCCGACAGGGCGAGCGCAAGCGCCAGCGGCGCAAGCCCGGCCCGGACGGCTGAGCGCTGCCCCGCGTCCGATGGCCTGGCCCGGTCTGGTCAGCCTTCGGACCGGACCCCGGTCAGCACGATGTCGTCGAGGTCGGTGTCCTCGCGCGAGGTGTGCAGCACCGAGACATCGCCGGTGCTCTCAAGGACGACGGCATCGACCTGGTTGAGGTCCCTGACGTTGGCCTCGCGCAACTTGCCGAACAGGTCCTCGCGGGTGACCTGGCCCTCCTTGAGGTTCTCGTCGAGGATCTCGGAGCCGCGCATCAGCAGGATCGGCTCGTTGTCGAACACTGCGGTGGCCCAGCTCGTGCGCGAGCGAAGAAACGACACCGAGCCCTGCAACAGGTAGACGACCGCGAGCGCGAACAACCCCTCGGTGAGGCTGACGGCGAACAGCAGCGCCACCGACGCGAGGATCGACCCGACCGCGATCGTGATCGCGAAGTCGAAGGCCGACATCTTCGCGAACGAGCGCAGGCCCAGCAATCGCGTGTACAGCAGGACGGCGACGTAGATCGCGGCGGCCGAAACAGCAATCAGCCCGAGCGCCTCGAAATTCGTACTAAGCCACTTCTCGGCCATAGAGGCTTCCTTTCGGGAGGGGCCGCGAGCAAACGCGGGAACGTGCGCTTGGAGGACGGCCGATGAGCGGGGCACCCAGGACTCGAACCTGGAATCGCCGGTTTTGGAGACCGGTGCCTTAGCCAGTTTGGCCAGTGCCCCAAGGGGGCGGCAGTCTAGCCGTCGTGCACCCGGGCCCAGAACCCGGCCATCTGCTCCAGCTCGGCCTCGGTGAAGCGCCCGGTGAACAGCCGCCGTACGCCGGCCCGGTGGGTCGGCCGGGCCTCGGCCAGGCGGGTGGCGCCGACGCTTGTCAGCACGGCAAAGAACCCGCGGGCGTCGGACTCGCACCGGCGTCGCTCGACGAGCCCCTCGAGGACAAGCCGCTCGACGAGGCGGGTGAGGCCGCTACGACTGAGCAGGACCGCGTCGGCGAGCTCGGCCATCCGCATCTCCCCTCCCTCGGCCTCGATCAGGTTGACCAGCACGTCGTGGCCGGTCAGCGACAGCCGGTGCTCGGCAACCAGCTCCCGGTCGAGCTCGCGGATCAGGGACTGGTGCGCTCGAAGGAACCCCTGCCACGCGGCCAGTTCGGATGGGCCGAGCCGGATGGGGGCGCCCGAGTCGTGGGGGCTGTCCGGGGATTTAGTTGTTTGATCAATCATATTCCGGGTACCTCGTCGTGGCCACCGTACCCATCCTTGGAAGGAACACCGGCCATGTCCGCAAAGATTGCAGTGATCTACTACAGCGCCACCGGCAACGTGCACAAGCTCGCCATGGAGGTCGTCGCCGGAGCCGAAGAGCACGGAGCCGAGGTGCGACTGCGCCGGGCGCCCGAGACGGCGCCCCGCGAGGCCATCGAGTCGCGCGACGAATGGCGCGAGCACGTCGACACCGTCGCGTCCGAGATCGAGGAGGCTACGAACGACGATCTCGATTGGGCTGACGGGCTCGCGCTTGGCAGCCCGACCAGGTACGGGAGTGTCACATCGCAGCTGCAGTCGTTCATCGACCAGACGGGGCCCTTGTGGCAGGAGGGCAAGCTGGCGGACAAGGCCGCGACGGCCTTCACCTCCTCGCAGACCGCCCACGGCGGCCTGGAGACGACGATCGTCTCGGTCCACAACACCTTCACCCACTGGGGATCGATCATCGTCCCGCCCGGCTACACCGACCCGGTGATGTTCGAATCCGGTACCCCCTACGGGGCCGCGTTCGCCTCGGGCTCCGGCGGGCCGAGCGACGCCGTGCGCAAGGCGGCCCGCCACCAAGGCGCCCGCCTGGCCAGGTTCGCCGCGCTGCTTGCGGCCTGAGCCCCGCCGGGAGCCGGCCGATCGCCGACGTTCCGGCGTGTGGGACGTGGCCTGCCGCATCATGCGGCAGGTCATGCGGACGAGAGGACTCGAACCTCCACGGGCTCTCGCCCACCAAGACCTAAACCTGGCGCGTCTACCAATTCCGCCACGTCCGCACGCTTGCAACTTGCGTAGCCGCCCCCTCGGATCTTAGACTGGCGGGCGATGGCCGAACCCGCAGTCGCACAAGCCCGCCCGGGCTACCAACTCTGGAATCCCAATCGGGAGAAGCCGGAGGCCAAGGCAACCAAGTCGGTTGTCGTCTTCCTGCTGGTCGCGGCGGCCATCCTCATTGCGGTCGTCACCTTCGGCGGGTGGACTCGCCTGGAGGGCGGCAGCCTCATCCTGATCGCCGTGATCGCGCTGTTCGCGCTGTTCGCCTTCAAGGCCGCGCGCTGGGGACGAGGCGTGCTGCCGATGGCCGCCGGCATCGGCATCGTGATGCTCATCTTTGCGGCGCTCGCCGCCCCGGCCTGGTTCGATCGCGACAAGTCCGGCCTCTCGAGCCCGGCGCTCAACGAGAGTCTGCTCGGCCTCGTGACCATCATCTTGATCCCGGTCCTCGCCCTGCTCATCGTGGTCGCGCTGATCGCCTTCGGCCAGAACTGGAACGTCGAAGAGGAACGGCCGATGCCCGGCCACCCCGAGTACGACGTCGAGGAAGCCCAGGTCGCTCCCGGCGGCCCGCCGACGATCACGTCGCCCTCCACCCGCCCCGCGGCGCAAGACGGCCTCGGCCAGGACGCCGGCGGCGGCATCCGGGACGAGGGCGACAACACCCGCGACTGGTAGCCGGGTCAGAGCAGGCGCTGCTGCGCCTCGGAGCCCGGGGCGTCGAGAAGCCGCGGCCCATCGTTACGCACATCGTTGACCGCGGTTGACACCTCGCGTAGGCCGAGCGTCGGCCACGGGCGTGGCTGCACGAGGTCGCGAAGGACCTCCGGGGGCGTGTCGTGCTCGAGCCAGAGCGACTCGGTCTGCGGGTCGAGGATCACCGGCATGCGGTCGTGGACGTCGGCCATCAGCTCGTTCGGGACGCACGTCAGCACCGCGCAGCTGACGATCCCCTCGTCCGCCCCGTCGGGCCGCCAGTAGTCCCAGATCCCCGCGAAGGCGAACAGATCACCATCCTCCCGGTGGATCCACAGGGGCTGCTTGCCGTCCTCGCGCTGCTGCCATTCGTAGAAGCCGTCGGCCACGACAAGGCAGCGGCGCCGTTCGAACGGGCCCCGGAACGCCGGCCGCTCGTGCGCGGTCTCGGCGCGGGCGTTGATCAGCGGCTTTCCGCCGGGGCCGTCAGAGAAGTGTGGGACCAGCCCCCAGCGCAGCATCCCCGCACCGCGGCCTGCGTCGGGCCGGTCGCGGATGGCGAGGACGGTGTCGGTGGGCGCGACGTTGTACCGCCCGTCGACCTCCGGGACCTCGGCCGCCTCGAGGCCGAACCTGCCCGCCACGCGTAGGGGGTTGGGGTCGGTGAGGGTGTATCGACCGCACACATCCAGAGCCTACGGGGCGTGGGGCAGAGGCCGCCGAAGAGCCCGGCGGAGGCCCAGGTGCGCTATGAACCATTGACCCGTGCGGGGGTGGCGGAACGGTAGACGCGGTGGATTCAAAATCCACTGCCCGCAAGGGCGTGAGGGTTCGATTCCCTCCCCCCGTACTCGGAGGCCGGCCCTCCCGGCCGCTCGCCCCGCGATAATCGCGCGGTGCGGGTCGCCGATCGCATCGAGCTGCTCTCCGAGCTGACGGCCTCCGGACCGCGCGGTGCGGGGACGGACGCCGAGCGGCGTGCCGCGAACCTGCTGGCCGGACGGCTCCGGTCACTCGGCCGGCGGGCCGAGATCGAGCCGATCCGGTCCCACCGCAACGCCCCGTTCATCTACGCCATCCACATCGCGCTCGCCCTCGCAGCCGGGCTCGTGGGTTCCGAGCAGCCGGAGGTCGGGCTCGGCGTCGCCGTGGCAGTGCTGATCTCCCTCTACGGCGAGCTCGACGGCCGCTACGCGCTGCTGCGCCGCCTGCTGTTCCGCCGGGCCTCGCAGAACGTGTGGTCGCCCGGCGTGCGATCCGACGCTCCCGCGCTGGTCGTGCTGACCGCGCACTACGACACGGCCCGCAGCGGTGCCGTGCACCGCCCGGGCATGGCCCGGATCGCGGGGGCGTTGCCGGTGCGCACGGGGACCACGGGCCTCGGGTTCTGGCTGACGCTCACCCTGCTCCCCGGCCTGGTGTTGCTCGCCACCGGGCTCGAGGAGCGCTGGGTGTTCGCGCTGCTGGCCCTGCCCACCGTCGGGTTGCTGCTGCTGCTCGCCGCCTCCGGGGACGTCGCGCTCTCGCGCCCCGTCCCCGGAGCCAACGACAACGCCAGCGGCGTCGTGACGGCGATCTCGGCGGCCACCGAGCTCGAGGCCGACGAGCCGGAGAACCTCGAGATCGCGGTTGCGCTGACCGGATCGAGCGAGTGGAACCCCATCGGGATGCGCCGGTTCATGCGCGCACACCGCGCCGACCTCGACCCGCGATGGACCTGGATCATCAACATCGAGGCCGTCGGCACCGGCACGGTGCGGGTGCTGACCGCCGAAGGGCCCCTGGTCCTCTATGGGCACGACACGTCGCTGCTGGAGCTGTGCGAGGCGGCGACCGAGGCCGAGCCGACCCTGGGCGCCGAAGGACAGCGACGGCGGCTGGCTTCCGACGGCTACGTGGCCCGGCGGGCCAGGCTGCCCGCCGTGACGATCACGTGCGCCGAGGGCAAGGCGCTGCCCGACGCGATCCACCACGAGACCGATACCACCGACCAGGTGGATCCGGCGGCGATGGAAGACGCCCACGCCTACGTGATGGCGCTGGTACGGCTCATCGATCGCGAGGCGGGGCGTCGCCTCGCCGATCAGGCCGGGGCCTAGCCCCGGTCACGACGCTCCGGGGTGGGAGCCGTGCCGCTCCCACCCCGGGGTCATCGTGCTGCGCTGCGTGGGGCTTACGTGAACTTGCGGGTGTTGACCCCGTCGACGTCAGGCGTGCGCTTGCTGACCTCGTCGTAGTCGTAGAACTGACCGGGCTTGGCGCCCTCCTCGCCGAGCCCGAAGCCACCGGCCTCGAGGTACTTGACGGCACTCGTGATCTTGTTGAACCCGTTGCGGCCGAACGCGGGCGAGGTGCGGTTCTCCTCGACCTGGGTGAACTTCATGTACGCGCGGTCGTTGCCGAGGACGCCCAGCGACTGCAGGGCCAAGGCGCGGTGCACGGCCTCGACGCCCATGATCTCGGCCGCGTAGCGAGCCGGCTTGGGCATCGCGATCGACGGGCGGGAGAACACCGAGGTGGCCAGCAGGTAGGCGTTGATGAAGATCTGGTCACCCACGACCAGGGTCTTCAGCAAGTTCTCCTTGTTCGAGAAGACCGAGTCCGGGACCCAGATCTTCTTGGTGAGCTCTTTGCCTCCGAGCGGACCGACCAATGCCTCGTAGTGGATCTTTTCCTCGGTGGCGGCAGCCCGCACGTTGCGCTTGGTCGTGTCGTCGAGCTCGACCTTCTCGGGTCCGACCGTGTTGACGATCGTCGCGAGGACCTCGGCGGTAGCCGCGATGTTGATGATCGTCTCGGGCGTGTTGGGCTCACCGGCGAGCGCCTCGGGGGCGTCGAGGAGCGTCAGGGCCCCGACGGTGCCCATCGCGGCAGCCGCACCGGCCACCAGCTGACGGCGGGTGTGGGCGGACTTTTCGCTGTTGGACTCGTCGATCGAGTCGTAAATGATGTTCAGTTCGTGGGACATGTGTCTCCTCGTGTTTCGGGGATCTGCCACCGGCGCGATCACCGGTCCATGGGGCTGGCTACGTGCCTGGTCCGTACTTGGATGCATTGAAAAACCGTGGACCGCGTGCCGGGGTGCGCGAAATCCACGACCCCGCCCGCGCGAAGCGTGGGCCCGCCTCAACGAGCGAGCGCCCCGGGGGAGGCCGGGGCGCTCGGGCAGACGAGCAAGATCGCGGCCGCGGAACCGGGGGGATTTGGGGGAAGCAGCCCGGCGGCCCGACGCGAGGATTCGTCCGGCTCAGCCGGCGCTCCTTCAACTCGTCCTGGCCAGACCATCGTCCACCACGCGGGGCCGGTTGAGTGGCCCCCCGGCCCCCTGGACACTCGTTGGGGCACGCGCCCGCGGGCGTCCGCAATCAGACCGGGGTGACAGATCCGTTCTTGGGCGGCACGGTGCGCAGCTTGCGCTCTGCCGCCCGGAACCGGGCGATCAACTCCCCGCGCAGCTCGGCCGGATCGATCACGGCGTCGATCACCAGCTCGGACGCGAGGCGCAGGATGTCGACGTCCTCGGCGTACTCCCGCCGCTTTTCGGCGATGAACCGTTCGCGCTCCTCGGCGTCCCCGATCGCCTGGATCTGGTTGTAGTAGACGGCGTTGACCGCCGCCTGCGGACCCATGACGGCGACCGAGGCGGTCGGCAGGGCGATGCAGGCGTCGGGCTCGAAGGCGGGCCCGGCCATGGCGTACAGCCCGGCTCCGTAGGCCTTGCGCACCACCACCGACAGCTTGGGGACCGTGGCCTGCGACACGGCGCTGATCATCTTCGCGCCGTGGCGGATGATGCCTTGACGCTCGACGGCGCTGCCGATCATGAACCCCGGCACGTCGGCCAGGAACAGCAGCGGCACGTTGAACGCATTGCAAGTGGCGATGAACCGCGCGGCCTTGTCGGCGGAATCGACGAACAACACCCCGCCCTTCTGCTTGGGCTGGTTGGCCACGACGCCGACCACGCGCCCGTCCAGGCGCGCGTAGCCGACCAGCAGCTCCTTGGCCCAGCGCTTGTGGACCTCCAGGAACGAGTCGGCGTCGACCAGCGAGTCGAGCAGCGCGCGCATGTCGAATGGCTTGTTCTCGTCGGCGGGGATCAGCTCGGCGATCGGGGTATCACTCTCCGGTGCGGCCGCCGGCGCCTCGGGCGGCGTGTCGGCGAAGCTCGTCGGCATGTAGGACAGGTAGCGGCGGGCCAGGTCCACGCCCTCCTCGTCGCTTGTGACGAGGAAGTGCCCGCAGCCGGAAACACCCGTGTGCATCTTGGCCCCGCCGGTCTCCTCGAGGCTGACGTCCTCACCGATCACCATCTGGGCCATCCGCGGCGAGCCGAGGTACATCGACGCGTTGCCGTCGCGCATGATCACGACGTCGCAGAACGCCGGGATGTAGGCGCCGCCGGCTGCGCTGGGGCCGAACAGGACGCACACCTGGGGCACCTGGCCCGACATGGCGACCTCGTTGTAGAAGATCGCGCCGGCTCCGCGGCGGCCCGGGAACATCTCGACCTGGTCGGTGATCCGCGCACCCGCGGAATCGACGAGGTAGATCATGGGGATCTGCAGGTCGCGGGCGCGTTCCTGGATGCGCAGGATCTTCTCGACGGTCTTGGGGCCCCACGATCCGGCCTTGACCGTCGGGTCGTTGGCCATGACGGCGACCGGGCGCCCGTCCACGGTCCCGACCCCCGTCACGACGCCATCGGCGCCCAAGCCTCCGGCCTCCCAGTTGGCCAGCAGGCCCTCCTCGCGCAGCGACCCGTCGTCGAGCAGCCGGTCGACGCGGTCGCGGACCTCGATCTTTCCCTGGTCGGCGAGCTTGTCGTGGTGGCGTTCGGGGCCACCGGCCACGGCGGCCTCGACGGCCTCCTCGAAGCTCACCTGCGGCCCTCGCCCCAGCGCTCGTAGTCACGCGAGCCCGTGGTGTCGTCGTCGGTGTCGTCGTCGCCGCGGGCGATCTCGGACGTGTCCACGGCCGCCGGCGGCATCTCGTCGGTGTCGAGGCCGAACTGCTCCATGGTGTCCGGGCCGTAGCCGACGGTCTCCTGGCCGGCGTCCTCGGAGACGTACTCGTCCTCCTCGGGCTCTGTCTCCGCCGTCTCGTCGCGGCGGGACCAGACGCGCATCTCCGGGGCGGGCCCCTCGAACGGGGTCACGCGGGCGGGCGTCTCGTCGGGTTCGTCGGCCTGGTCGTCCACCGAGGCGATGGTGTCGGCCGTGCCCGTCGCCTGCTCGGCGGGATCGGACTGATCGCCCGCCTTGGCCGGCCTGTCGCCGACGGCGGGCTCGGTGAGCTCCGCACCCGGGACGGGTCGCCGTGAGAGCACGGCACCAAGCTCGCCGTTCAGCGCGGCGATCTCCTCGTAGACGAGGTCGCGGCGCTCGGCCAGGGCGAGAATCGCCTGCTCGACATGGGAGCGGTTGCGCTCGGCCTCGGCCATGATCCGCTGCGCGGCTTCGCGTGCCTCGTCGATCACCTTCTGGCGGACCTCGTCGGCCTCCCCGCGGACCTGCTGGGTGTACTCGTCGGCCTCCGAGCGCACGCGCCCGGCGTACTCGTCGGATTCCTCGCGCGTCCGCTCGGCCTGCTGCTCGGCCGCGGCAAGCACGCTGGCCGCCTGGGATCCGGCCTCCTCGAACCGGCGCTTGAGCGCCTCGGACGGGTTCTGCTCGCGGTATTCGACCTCGTCGGCGATCGTCGCCAGGAACGCGTGCACCTGGTGGCGGTCGTAGCCGCGCCGTTCGGCGTCGAAGTCCCGGCGGCGGATCTGCTCGCTGCTCAAACGTTCCATGTGGTGCCTCCCCGACTCCGAGGGCGGATGGGCTACACGCCCGGGTCGACCGCCACCGGCTTGTCTCCCGAATAATCGTAGAAGCCTCGGCCGGACTTCTTGCCGTAGTAGCCCGCGGCGACCATCTTGCGCAGGGTGGGGGGCGCGGCGAACCGGGTCTCGCGGTACTCGTCGAACATGATGTCGGCGATCGACTTGGTCGTATCGAGACCCACGAAGTCCAGCAGCGTGAACGGGCCCATCGGATGTGCGGCCCCGCCCTTCATGGCCACGTCGATCTCGTCGATGGTGCCGGTTCCGTTCTCGAACGCCCGGATGGCGTCGAGCATGTAGGGGACCAGCAGGCGGTTGACGATGAAGCCGGTCTTGTCCTTGGCGTGCACGACGGTCTTGCCCTGGCTGCGGCCGAACTCCAGGCCGGCCTCGAGGGTCTCGGGCGTGGTCGTGACGGTCTCGACGACCTCCACCAGCGGCATGACCTGGGCCGGGTTGAAGTAGTGCAGGCCCAGGAAGCGGTCGGGCCGGTTGGTCACGGCCGCCTGGTCGATCACCGCCAGCGAGGAGGTGTTGGTGGCGAACAGCGCCTCGTCCTTGACGACCTCGTCGAGCTCGGCCCACAGCTTCTGCTTGAGCTCAAGGTCCTCGGTGATCGCCTCGATGATCAGGTCGCAATCCTCGAAGCCGTCGTGGCCGACGCGCGCGTCGATGCGGCCCCGGACCTCATCGGCGGCCGACTGCTCCATCTTGCCCTTCTCGACCGCGCGGGCGAGCTGCTTTTCGATCTTTGACATGCCCTTGGACAGGCGCTCGTCGTCGAGCTCTCCCAGGCGGACGTCATAGCCTGCCTGCGCCGCCACCTGCGCGATTCCGTGGCCCATCAGCCCTGCGCCCAGCACTCCGACCTTGCGAATCTCCATCTGCGAAAGTGACCTCCGCTCGACTGCGAAATGAGACGGAGGAGCCTATGGGAATCGTGGAAACCGAGGATCGCGGGCCGGTCCGCCACGTGGTCATCAACCGGCCCGAGAAGCGCAACGCGCTCAACCGCGAGGCGATCGAGGCGCTGGGGGCGGCGTTCGCGGACGCCGCGGACGACACCGGTGTCCGGTGCGTGGTCCTGCGCGGCGCAGGCGACATGTTCTCGTCGGGCATGGACTTGGCCTCGCTGCGCGAGCTCTCCGAGCAGCCGGAAAGCCTGCACCCCTTCCGGGCCGGGGTGCTGGGCGCCTGGAACATCCTCGAGGAGATGGCCAAGCCGACGATCTGCGAGATCCACGGCGCCTGCATCGGCGGGGCGATGGAGCTGGCCGTGGCCTGTGACCTGCGCACCATCGCCGACAGCGCGCTGATGGGCATCCCCGAGGTGCGTGTCGGCCTGATCCCCGACGTGGGCGGCTGCTCGCGGTTGCCGGCGATCGTCGGACTCGGCCGGGCCAAGGAACTCGTGATGACCGGCCGGATGATCGACGGGACCGAGGCCGAGCGGATCGGGCTGGCCAACCGGGTGGGACCCGCGGAGACGCTCGACGACGTCACCGGCGCGCTGGTGGACGAGCTGCTGGCCGGCGCGCCACTGGCGGTCGGTGCGGCGAAGGCGGTGCTTGACCGGGCGGCCAAGCCGGCCCTGGCCGAGACCCTGGACGACGAGGTCGCCGCCCAGGAGGCCCTGGCCGCGAGCGCCGACTTCGCCGAGGGCACGGGCGCCTTCTTCGAAAAGCGCCAGCCGAGCTTCACCGGGTCCTAGCCTTCCCGCCGGTGATCACCCTGCCCATCGCGGCGGCCGAGGGCGCGGCCGAGATCCTCACCGTGCTGTTTGGCGTGCTGCTGGCCGCGAAGATCGGCGAGGAGCTGATGCGGCGGGCCGGCCAGCCAGGCGTGATCGGGATGATTGCGGCCGGGGTCGTCCTCGGCCCGTCAGTCAGCGGACTGGTCGAGACTGACGATCTGCTCACCGCCTTCGCCGAGCTCGACGTCGTGCGGTCCTGGGCGCGGCGATCATCGACGACATCCTCGCGCTGCTACTGCTGTCGGTCGCCGAGGGCGCCGCCGGCCCGGAGGGCATCGACCTGACGGCGATCGCGGTGGTCGCCGCCATGACCGTCGCGTTTCTTTTTCGTCGTGGTCGGCCTCCAGGTCGACCTGGGAGCGCTCGTGGAGGTCGAGGCGGCGCTGCTGTTGCTGGCGATCACCGTGATCGCCGTCGTCACCAAGTACGCCGGCGCGCGCCTCGGCGCTCGGGAGCTCGGGAAACCGTCGGCCCGCATGGCGGCGGTCGGGATGGTCCCGCGCGGGGAGGTGGGCATCATCGTCGCGGAGATCGGCCTCGTGGCCGGGGCGTTCGACGACCGGCTGTTCGCCGTGGTCGTCGCCATGTCGGTGATCACGACGCTGATCGTCCCGCCGGTGCTCCGGCGGCTGGGGCCGGGCGCCCAGGGGTACACGACCGCGCCGGCCGACAGAACCGCTAGGTGATCAGCGGCAGCGACGCGAGGTAGGCCACGACCAGCACCACGCCTTCCCAGCGCACGAGCCGTCGCCCGCTCGCCAGCAGGACCCCCGCGACGAGGGTGAGCCCGATCGCCGCCTCCGAAACGCCGAGATCCAGCGCCAGGCTCTCCGCTCCCGTCACGAGGTACCGGGAGGCGATCAGGGTGAATCCCAGCCCAGGGCCGCACGCACCGACTCCACACCCAGGCGGTTCTCGACGCCGTGATGAACTGGCCGGAGGCGATGGTCAGCACGCCCAGGGCGAGGGCCGCGGTCAGCAGGTTGGCGAGCACTACGCCATCGTCGCGGATCGACGAAACGGACCGGCGTCCGGCTCACGCGGGCCTTCTCCCGCGACAACGCGGCCCGGCTATCCGGTCGAAACGGCAGGTCCCCAGTCCACGGGCCCCGCCGTGAGCACGTGCGAGCCCAGGGGGCGGCCGAGCGTCTCGCGGGCGGCCGCGGAGGCCTCGATCAGCGCCGGGAGGTCGACGGCGGTCTCCACGCCCATCTCGTGCAGCATCGAGATCACGTCCTCGCTGGCGACGTTGCCGGTCGCGCCTGGCGGCACCGGGCAGCCGCCGAGCTCGCCAAAGGAGCTCTCGAAGGAGTCGATGCCCGCCTGTAGCGCCGCGAGGACGTTGGCCAGCCCCTGGCCGCGGGTGTTGTGGAAGTGCGCGGTCAGCTCGACGCCGGGCAGCCGTTCGCGGGCCGCGGCGTAGAAGTCCGCCACCTGCGCCGGGTTGGCCATGCCGGTGGTGTCGCCGAACCCGACCTCCTCACACCCGGCCTCGACCAGGCCCTCGGCCAGCTCGAGGACCCGCTCGCGGGGAACCTCGCCCTCGTACGGACAGCCGAACGACGTGGCGATAACCCCCACGCAGCGCAGCTCGGCCTCGCGGGCGACCTTCAGCGTGGCCGCGATCCCCTCCATCGATTCCTCCACCGAGCGGTTGACGTTCTTGGCGTTGTGGGTCTCCGACGCCGACAGGAACACGCTGATGTCGTCGAAGCGGTCGCGGCGCTCCAAGGCGCGCTCGAGCCCCCGTTCGTTGGGGATCAGCACCGAGAAGAAGACCCCGTCGCGCCGTTCGATCCGGTCCAGGACCTCCTCGGCGTCGGCCAGCTTGGGGATGACGTCGGGCCGGACGAACGACGTGACCTCCAGCCGGTCGAGCCCCGTCTCGGTGAGCCGGTCGATCAGGCGGACCTTGTCGTCGGTCGAGATGATCTCCGGCTCGTTCTGGAACCCGTCGCGCGGACCGACCTCGCGGATGCGCACGCGCGACGGAAGCTCGCTCACGCCCCGCCGCCCACGTCGATGATCCGGCGCTCGTGCGTCCCGACACCGATCGTGCGCCCGTCGCTGGTGACCTCGACGTCGAACCGCAGCTTGCGATCGTCGGCGATCTCGGTCAGCGTCGCCAAGGCCTGGGCGGCGGCCCCCTCCCCCACTCCGCCCACGTGCTTGATGCACACCTCGAAGCCGACCGTGGCCTTCCCCTCGGGCAGGTGCTCGAGCGCCAGCAGCGCTGCTGTGCGCTCCATCATCGCGATCATCCCCGGGGTGCTGAGCACCGGGGTGTCGATCGAGCCGCCCACGTCGGTGACCAGGCGGCCGCCGACCTCGAAGGGCTCGCTCCGGCTCAGGCCGGATTCCAGGGTCCGCTCGGCGGGCCGCTCG
Organism: Solirubrobacterales bacterium; assembly: GCA_050999155.1. Lineage (GTDB taxonomy): Bacteria > Actinomycetota > Thermoleophilia > Solirubrobacterales > 70-9 > JBPCPM01. The sequence continues at coordinate 8,415 of JBPCPM010000085.1, read as the reverse complement.
ATGTCCTGGGGTTTGGGCAGCCGCTCGCCCACCTAGACCATCCCCAGGCCGCCGGAGACGCCGAGCGTCTCGCCGGTGACGTAGCTGGATTCCTTGGCCGCCAGGAACGCGACAGCCGCGGCGACCTCCTCGGGCTGGCCGAGGCGGCCGAGCTGCGTGGCCTGGCGCATCGTGTCCACGACCCGGTCACCGAGCTCGCCCATCTGGACCGCCGCCCGCAGCAGCGGGGTGTCGATCGGCCCCGGGGCGACGGCGTTGGCCGTGACCCCGTAGCGGGCGTTCTCGCGGGCGATGACCTTGGTGAAGGCGATGACCCCGCCCTTGGCCGCCGAGTACACGGCCGAGCCCTTGGATCCGACTCGGCCCGCCTCGGACGCGACGTTGACGATGCGCCCGTAGCCGGCCTCCTGCATCGCCGGCAGCACGGCGTGGGTGCAGGCCAGGACGCCGCCGAGGTTCAGGGCGATCAGCCGCTCCCACAGGGCAGGATCGGTGTCGGTGAAGAACGCGAACTCGTCGGTGCCGGCGTTGTTGACACAGATCGTGAACGGCCCGTCGCGCTCGGCCACCTGCCGCGCGGCATCGGCGTCGGTGACGTCGAGCTCGCGGGCACGACCGTTGATCTCAGCGGCGACCTCCTCGGCTCCAGGCATGTCGATGTCGGCGACGACCACCTCGGCCCCCTCGGCGGCAAGGCGCGTCGCGATCGCGGCGCCGATTCCGCTCGCGCCGCCGGTGACCAGCGCCCTGCCTCCCTCGAGCCTCACCGCCCCAGCATAGTCCGGCGCCGGACCACCGCGGAGAACAAGCGCCTGACTAGACTCCGCGCCCGTGAGCGACCGGGTTCCCATCCTCGGCGGGACCGGTGCCCTCGGGTACGGGCTGGCCCTGCGCTGGGCCGACGCGGGCGTGCCGGTGACCATCGGCTCCCGTGAGGCGACGCGGGCCGAGGAGGCGGCGGACCGCGTCCGCGAGGCCGTGCCCGGGGCCGACGTCGAGTCGGCCGCCAACGAGCAGGCCGCGCAAGCCGGCGAGCTGTGCGTGCTGACCGTGCCCTTCCGCGCCCACTCCGAGACGCTCAACAACCTGCGCCCGATCCTGCGCGAGGGTCAGCTGCTGCTCGACTGCACCGTGCCGCTGGCCGCCGCGGTGAGCGGCAAGGCCACCCGCTCGCTCGGGGTCTGGCAGGGCTCGGCCGCCCAGCAGGCTCAGGAGATGGTGCCCGACGGGGTGACCGTGGTGGCTGGGCTGCACACCGTCAGCGCCCCACTGCTCTCCGACCTCGACCACGAGCTGGCCGAGGACGTGCTGCTGTGCGGCCAGCGCAAGGGCGACAAGGCCCGGGTCGCCGAGCTGATCGGCCGCATCGACGGCCTGCGGGCGATCAACGCCGGCGCCCTGGAGATGGCCCGGATCGTGGAGCAGCTGACGCCGATGCTGATCTCGATCAACGTCCGCCACAAGACCCACGCGGGAATCTCGATCACGGGACTCCCGGCCGGAGACCTCTGGAAGGCGTGAGCCCGGCGCTCCCACGACGGGTGGTGGTCCTGGCCGGGGGGACGGGCGGCGCGAAGCTGGCCCGCGGCCTGCTCGACGAGGTCGGCGAGGGCCTCACGGTCATCGCCAACACCGGCGACGATCACGAGTGGCTCGGGGTCCACGTGTCGCCCGACCCCGATCTGTGCACGTACTGGCTGACCGACGAGATCGACACCGAGCGTGGCTGGGGGATCGCCGGGGACAGCTTCACCGTCTTCGAGCGGCTGGTCGCCCTCGGGGCGCCCGAGTGGTTTGGGCTTTCGGACCGCGACCTCGCGACGTGCCTGCGTCGCCGGGAGCTGATGGACGCCGGCGATCGCCAGACCGAGGCCCAGCGCCAGATCGCGGCGGCCCTCAGGGCCGGCTGCGAGGTGCTGCCGATGTGTGATGCGCCCGTGCGCACCATGGTGCGCACCGAGGCCGGGTGGCGGGGCTTCCAGGAGTTCATGATCGTCGACCGGGCCGAACCGGAGATCCTCGAGGTGCGCCTCGACGGGATCGAGGCCACCGAGCCGAGCCCCGAGGTCCGCGCGGCCATCGAGGGGGCCGACGCGATCGTGATCGGGCCCTCGAACCCGATCATCTCCATCGGGCCGATCCTCGCCGTGCCGGGCATGCGCGAGCTGCTGTCCGAGGCATCCGCGCCCGTGGTCGCAGTGAGCCCGTTCGTCGCCGGACGTGCGGTCAAGGGGCCGACCGAGCCGTTCATGCGCTCCCAGGGGCTCGAGGTGTCCGCAGCCGGGGTCGCGGAAAGCTACACGGGGCTGCTCGACGGCCTGGTCGTCGACGCCGCCGACCCGGGCCCGGCCCCCGCGATGCCCGGCGTCGTGGCCCTGCCCACGCTGATGGACGGGCCCCGGTCCCGGCGCGAGGTCGCCGCCGCCGTCCTGGCACACACCGCCACGCTGCGATGAGCGTCGCGGCCATCATCCCGGTGAAACGGTTCCCGGCGGCCAAGAGCCGCCTCGCATCGGCCCTGGGCAGCGCAGGCCGGGCGGCGGTCGCCGAGGCGATGCTGACCGACGTCCTGGCGGCGTGTGGGAGCACGGAGAGCCTGGACGAGGTGGTCGTAGTCACGGGCGAGCTGCGGGCCCAGCGGGCAGCCGCACGTGCCGGCGCCCGGGTGGTGGCCGATCCGGCCGACCGCGGCCACAGCGACGCGGCGCTGCTGGGGATCGCCGCCTGCCCCGGGGCCGACGCGGTGGCGCTGCTTCCCGGCGACTGCCCGCTGCTCGACGCCGGGGAGCTCGACCGGGCCCTCGCCGCGCTGACCGCCCGATCCGAGGCAGGACCCGCTGTGACGGTCGTGCCGGATCGCCACCGGACGGGGACCAACGCGCTGCTGCTTGCCCCGCCCACCGCCATCGAGCCCGCGTTCGGCCCCGGCAGCCGCGACCGGCACGTCGAGCTGGCCCGGGGGGCGGGCGCCTCGGTCGAGGTGGCACGGCTGGATTCGCTGGCCCTCGACCTCGACACCCCCGATGACCTCGACGCGCTCGCGGCGGCCGTGACCGAGCGGCCGGAGCTGGCGACCACGCGGATCCTCAGTGAGCTGGCTGCCGAGCCGTCGCCAGACGCCCTGCACCGATGAGCGGCTCGCTGGGCGCGGTGGCGGTCCCCGGGCTGCCCGAGATCGTCGCGGGGGATGACCTCGGGGCCCTGATCGCCGGCCACGCCGACCCGCCGCCCACCGGCGCCGACATCGTGGTCGTGTGCCACAAGGCGGTGGCCAAGGCCGAGGGGCGGCTCGTCGACCTCGACGACGTGACGCCCGGGGCCCCGGCCCGGGAGCTGGCAGCCCGCCTGGACCGTGACCCGGCGCTGGTGGAACTGGTGCTCGCCGAGAGCGGTCGGATAGTGCGCGCCGAGCCGAGCGTCCTGATCACCGAAACCCGTCAGGGCTGGGTGTGCGCCAACGCGGGGATCGACCGGTCCAACGTGCCCGGCGACCGGACCGTGGCGCTGTTGCCCGTCGACGCCGACGCATCGGCGCGGCGGATCCGTGACGAGCTGGAGGGGGCGGCCGGGGTGCGTCCCGCGGTGGTCGTCAGCGACAGCTTCGGACGGCCCTGGCGGCTGGGGCAGGCCGAGGTTGCGATCGGCTGCGCCGGAATCGAGCCCCTCGACGACTGGCGGGGCCGCGTCGACGCGGGCGGGCAGCCGCTGGAGGCGACCCGCGCCGCGGTCGCTGACCTTGCCGCCGGGATCGGAGGACTGCTGCAGGTCAAGGACGCGGGCACGCCGATCTCGGTGATCTCCGGCCTCGGCCGCCACGTCATCGCCACCGACGGGCCCGGCGCGGGCGCGCTGCGCCGCCCCTCCGGCGAGGATCTGTTCCGATAGTCCCGTGTCCCGGCTGCCGCAGTCCCGCTCTCGTCTCGTGGCCCTCGCCGCCGCGGTCCTTGCGATCACTGTGGTTGCCGTCGTGGTCGCGTTCCCGGCGGCGCGCGATCGGGCCCGGGCGGGATCGCTCGATCACGCGGTCCGATCCGTCGAGCCGGAGGAGGTCGTGGACCTCGCCGAGGTCGCGGACTACGACTGGCGCTGTGCGCACGTCGTCGCCCCGTACACGGTATCCGACGACATCCAGCGCCAGCTCGGCCTCGACGAGCTGTGGTCCCCTCCGGGGCTGCTCAACAAGCTGACCGGCAACGACCAGGTACTCGACGGGGACAACCGCCATCTGCTCGCCCTGATGAGAGGGCCCGAGATCGTCGCCCAGACGGTGGTCGACGGTCCGGCGCTTGCACGGCTGCCCCGGCGTTCGCCGTTTGCCCGCGGCGGGGCGCAGTTCCGGGCCGACGGGGCGGGCCGGCTCAAGCCCCCGGCCGGCAGCGGCGACCCCGAGGGCGTCTGCGGCGGACGCACCGCTGCTGGCTGACCGATTCCGCGATCAGCCGTCCGGCGCCGCCGCAGCGGCCGGTACCGGGGCCGTCAGCCCACCGGGCCCATCGCCGTCGTCCTCCTCGTCGGCGCCGAGGGCGATGGAGGCCACGGTGTAGGCGACGGCCGTGAGGGGGACGGCGAAGAGGGCCCCCACCACCCCGGCCAGGACGCCGCCCCCGGTCACGGCGAGCAGGATGACCACGGGGTGCAGGTTCAGTGCCCGCCCGACGACGATCGGATTCAGGAGGTTGCCGTCGATCTGCTGGACGATGGCGATGGCCCCGAAGACCAGGGCCGCGGCGAGCCCGCCCTTGGTTACCAGCGCCACAAGCGTCGCCACGAGTCCGGCAAAGAACGCGCCGATGATCGGAAAGAACGCGGCGACGAAGGTCAGCACGGCCAGGGGTACGACCAGGGGGACGCCGATGATCGCCAGGGCGACCCCGATCAGCACCGCGTCGACCGTCGCGACGATTGCGATCCCCGACAGGTACGAGCTCAGCACATCCCAGCCGCTCTGCCCCATCTGTCTGACGGTGTCGCGCTGCCCGCGGGGGATGCGGCCCACAAGCCAGCGCCACATCATCTCCCCGTCCTTGATGAAGAACACCGTCAGCACCAGGGCGAGGGTCAGGCCGCCGAGCAGCTCGAGGAAAAAGGCGGCACCGCTGACGAGCCCGCGGGCCAGCGACCCGCTCTGCTCCCGGACCTGGTTGATCCCGTTGTTGATGGTCTTGTCGACCTCGGCGCGCGACAAGCCGAGGGGGGTATCGGCCAGGCTCGTGCCGACCTGGCGAACGCCGTCCTGGGCCGCGCTGCCGATGTTGCCGAACTGGCCGCTGACCGAAGGAGCAACGATCAGCACGACGGCCACCACCAACCCGACCGCTGCCAGAACCACGCCGACCGCGGCGAGCGCGTTCGGCAGTCCCTTGCCCCGCAGCCACGCGGCCGGCCGGTACAGGACGCTCGTCAAGAACAGGGCGATGACGACGGGGACGACCACCACGCGCAGCCGCACGACGACGTAGCCCACGAGAGCCAGCGCGGCGGCGAGTACGATCAACCGCCAGCTGATGCCCCCGGCGGCGAGCAGCCACCGCGGCACCCCCGTGGCGCGTTCGCGGTTCACGCCGGCGATCCCGCCGCTGCGCGCGGCGCAAGCTCGGGGGCTTCGCGTAGCTCGTAGAGCGTGGAGCGCTCGGCCACGGGCCGCCCGGCTGCGTGGGCGGCGGCGCGCAGCTGGTGGGGCTCCAGACGGGTGCCGTGCTGGGAGCCTGCCATCCGGGAGATGCTCTCCTCCATCAGGGTGCCGCCGAGGTCGTTGACGCCCCAGCGCAGGCTCTCGGTGGCCGCGTCGAGGCCCATCTTCACCCAGCTCGCCTGCAAGTTGCGGATCGAACGGCCCAGGCACAGACGGAACGCGGCGGTGTGCTTGAGGTTCTCCTCACGGGAGATCTCCTCGATGCCGTGGGTGCGGCCGAGCAGGGTCTGGAACGGGATGAAGCTGAGGGGCACGAACTCGGTGATCCCCCCAGTCCGTTCCTGCAAGCGCCGGATTGCCTGCATGTGGACGGCGAGCTCGTGGGGCTCCTCGATGTGGCCGAACATCACCGTTGAGGTCGAAGGCACGCCGGCCCGGTGCACGGCCTCGACGATCTCCAGCCAGCGGGCGGCCGGAAGCTTGTTCGGCGAGATCCGCTCCCGGACGCCGTCGTCGAGCACCTCGGCCGCGGTACCCGGGGTCGAGCCCAGCCCCCGGTCGCGCAGGTAGGCCACCACGTCGGCGGGCTGGCGCCCCGACAGCTCGCACATGGCATGAAGCTCCATGGGCGAGTAGGCGTGGGCGTGCAGCGACGGGGTGGTCTCGGCGACGAGCTCCAACCAGCGGCCGTAGTCGTCGAGCGTGTAATCGGGGTGGATGCCGCCCTGGAGGCAGACCTCGGTGGCCCCAGCCTCCACGGCGCCATGCAGGCGTGTGACGAAGTCCTGCTCGTCGAGCTCGTAGGCGTCGGGCGAGCGGCGCCCCTGCCCGAAGCCGCAGAACGCGCACCCGACGGTGCAGACGTTGGTGAAGTTGATGTTGCGGTTGACGACGTAGGTGACGACCTCCCCGGCCAGCTCGGCGCGCAGCTCGTCGGCAGCCTGGCGCATGTCCTCGATGGCCTCCGGGCGCGTCTCGGCGAACAGGGCCTCCATCTCGGCCAGGGTCAGCTCCTGGCCGTCTCGGCCCTTGGCCACGGCGTCCGGGGTCAACGACGCGTCGGCGGTCCGGGCCCGCGGCCTGCCGCTGGAGCCGCGCGGGATGAAGCTCCAGTACCGCGTGCGCACAAGATCCAGGACGGCCGGGTCCTGCCACTCGGCGTCGAGGTAGCCGGGGTAGGCGCACAGACGTTCGCCGATCGCGATCCCGTGCCGGCGCAGCCGTTCGCGCATCTGCGCCGGGCTGGGAAACGGCTGCTCGGGTGAGATGTGATCACCGTTGGCCGACAGGCCGCCGAGGTCGCTGGCCCCGGCCTCGATCAGCTCGACCCACCAGTCGGAGAGGTTCGGCGGGACCTGGATGCCGACCTCGGGCCCCATCAGGCGGCGGGCCTCGGCCACCAGGCGGCGCAGGTCGCCGAGGCTGACGGGCGAGGCCCAGGCGGGCAGGGCGGCCGGGTCGACAGCGGGCGCGTCGTCGACCGTCGCCTCCGGCCGATCGGCCCTCTCGGCCGAATCGCTCCAGCGGCGGCGCGACTCGCGGTCGGCCAGCTCACCCACGTCCCGGCCGTGGTAGCGCGGGTGCGGGACCGCGTTCTGGATGATCAGCTCCTGCAGGTGGCCGTGGCGCTCGTGCGACGCGGCCAGGGCCTCCAGCGAGGCGATCCGCTCCTCCTCGGTCTCCCCGATCCCCACGAGGATGCCGCTGGTGAACGGGATCCGCAGCCGGCCGGCCGCCTCGATGGTCGCCATCCGGCGCTCGGGGTGCTTGCTGGGCGAGCCCGCGTGGACGGTGTCCATCAGCCGCTCGGAGATCGACTCGAGCATCAGCCCCTGCGACGCGGTCACGCTCCTCAGCCGGCCGAGCGCGTCGGCGTCGACCGCCCCGATGTTGGTGTGCGGCAGCAGTCCCCGCTCCAGCGCCTGCTCGCACGTCCACGCCACGTAGGAGACGAAGTCTCGGTGACCGAGCTTCCGCAGCCGCTCGGCCACCCCCGGCCGCGCCTCGGGGTTCTCCCCTGTGAGCACGAGCAGCTCCTTGGCCCGCCGCTTGACCGCATCGTCGAGCTGGCGCTCGACCTCTGCGGGCTCGTGCAGGTGGTAGCCGCGGGTGGCAAACGCGCAGTACTTGCAGACGCTGTCACACGACCGCGACAGCGAGACCGTGTAGTTGCGGGAGTACGTGACCCGGCGCACCGCGATGACGCTAGCGCACCAGGCCGCAGCCTCAGGGTCAAGGCACCCCGGTCCGGCGACAGTGCGGCTTAGGGCCGCTTCTCGCCCGGACCGCTCGTCAGTACTGCGAGATCGTCGAGGTCGACGGGTCGGGCGCTGGCGCGCTTCATGCTGATCAGCTCGTCGCGGCCAGCCACCGGGACCGTCAGCCCTCCGAGCCAAAGCTCGAGGGCTCCGCCCCGCAGGACCTCGTAGCTCGGTGCGCCCGGAGCATCGTGCAGGACGTCCACGGCTCCATGGGCCGATTGCAACCGCGTTCAGCTCGGCTGCGTCTGCCCCCACCCGTCAGATGGTCGCAACCGTAGTGCCTCTACTGACCCCAAGGGGTCGTGGTGTGGCCCTGGTTGTCCGGGAGGGGGTCGGGGACCGAGCTAGGGGGTGCCGGCGGACGGGGCCGCGTGGCAGCGCCACGCAACCCGGCCGCCGGTGGCCGCATAGCGAAGCGGCCCCGGACAACTCCCGGGCGGAGAGGGGGAGTCCCAGGGCCACCCCCCAAACAGTTCCCCGGTGGTTCGGGCGCAATCTTCGGCTTTTCCTCGGGTGGGGTTG
>JBPCPM010000124.1:0-42968 GCA_050999155.1 Solirubrobacterales bacterium | reverse complement strand
GCGGTGTGAGGTGTGGCGAAGAGACGGGGAGAACGCCGCGAGGGGGCGGTCGCGGGACGTGCTGTCGTTGCAACTTTCGTCCTCGAGGCCCACGTCGCCGCCCCCGTGCATCCCGCCCTTGTAGATGGCGACCAGCCGCTCGGCGAGGACCTTCTTGGCGCGCTTGAGGCGGCTCCGCGCCTCACGCAGCCGCCGCTGGGTGTCGCGACGCTGGTCGCGCAGCTCGGCCGTGCGCTCGCGCCCGTTGGCCACCAGCGAGGCGAGCCGTTGCTCGCGGTCGTCGGCCGAGGCGGCACGTTGGGCGGCTGCCTCCAGGCGCCGTTCCTGGGCGCCGACGGTCCGGGAGAGCCTGGCCGCGTCGGACTTCGCGCCGGCCAGCTTGGCGCGGGTGCCGTCGGCGGCCTGGGACGGCGCGCTGTGCACGAAGCCCACGAGCAGGATCAGCAACGCGACGGCGACGGTCGCGGCGAGGACGGGAGCCCGGGTACGCCCGGGCTCATGGGGCTTGGATGTAATCGTCGATCTCCTTCTTCGGCCTGCGGGGGTAGCTGACGGGCTCGCGCCGAAGGTGTGTGGCGCTACACGGCGTGGTGGCCGCGATTCGCCCCGTGGACGGTCAGACCGTCCGAGTGGGGTTCCCCGCTCCCCTGCTGATGCAGGGGATTCGGCAAGCGCGGAAGGTTAACAGTCGCTCACCAACGCCGCCGCCCGGCAACCGCGGCCGAAGCAGCGCCGAACCCTGCGAAACACCCCGCATAGCGACCGTTTCGTTGGTTTCGGCGGGTCCGTCGTCTGTGGCGATACCGAACCTGACGAAACGCCCCCTATCGCGGGGATATTGTTGGGTTCGTCGCTGGTCCTAGCCGCGGTTGCGGGCGGCCAGGGCGATGCCGGCGCCCGCGGCGAGCACGCCGACGGTGCCGGCTGCCGCGAGCTTGCGGCCGTAACGGCGGCGGACGAACGTCAGGGCGGCCCAGACGACGAGTCGGCCGATCAGGGTGTAGATCATGGGTGCTCTCCTTCGGGGTCGATTCCCTCCCGCAGGCCGACCTGGTGGGCCATGCGGCTTTGCAGCGACCACAACTCGATGAAACCGGGGCTGGAGTGCTGGCTGAACAGCCCGCCCGACTCGCCGAAGCTGGCCAGGTCCTTGTCGTAGAGGGCAAACGGCGACGAGCGGGCCGTCACCGTCGCCTTGCCCTTGTAGAGCTTGACGGTGATCTCCCCGGTCACGCGCTCGGAGACGCTGTCCATGTAGGCGTCGAGGTTGCGTCGCAGCGGCTCGTGCCACAGCCCGGCGTAACAGAGGAAGGCCCACTGGCGATCGAGCGTGTGCTTGAAGGTGTTCTGGTGGATCGTGCAGACGAGCTTCTCGAGGTCCTGGTGGGCGCCCAGCACGATCTCGGCGGCCGGCACCTCGTAGAGATCGCGGACCTTGAGCCCGACGATCCGGTCCTCGAGGTGGTCGACGATCCCGACCCCGTGCCTGCAGCCGACGTCCGCGACGCGCTCCAGAAGCTCGACGAGCCCGAGGTTTTCGCCGTCGAGCGAGACGGGACAGCCCTTCTCGAAGCCGATCGTGATCGACTCCGGCTCGTCGGGCGCGTCCTCCGGGCGGGTGACGAGCTGGAATACGTCGTCGGGCGGCGGGGTGTCGAGGTCCTCGATGGTGCCGCCCTCCGACGAGCGGCCCCAGAGGTTGTCGTCGATCGAGTAGGGCGTCGCCTCGGTCCCACCCTTGACGGGGATCCCGTGCTCACGGGCGTAGGCGATCTCCTCCTCGCGGCCCATCTGCCAGTCGCGGACGGGCGCGATGATCTTCAGGCCGGGGTCCAGCGTGGTGACCGTGCCGTCGAGACGGACCTGGTCGTTGCCCTTGCCGGTACACCCGTGGGCCACGGCGTCGCATCCGGTGCGGCGGGCGTGCTCGACGGCGAGCTTGGCGATCAACGGCCGCCCCAGCGCCGTGAACAGCGGGTAGCCGCCGCCGTACAGCGCGTTGGCCTTGATGGCCGGCAGCACGTAGGACTCGGCGAACTGTTCACGCGCGTCGACGACCACGGTGTCGACCGCGCCGAGCTGCTTGGCCTTGTCGACGATGGCGTCCCAGTCCTCGCCGGGTTGGCCGAGGTCGACCGTCAGGGTCACGACCTCGGCGCCGTACTCGTCCTGGATCCACTTGAGCATCACGCTCGTATCCAGGCCGCCGGAGTACAACAGCAGCACGCGATCAGTCTCGCCGGGACCGGCCTCGTAGGCGGCCCGCCGGGGTGTCTGCTTCTTGTCGCCCATCGGGCGCGGAGTCTGCCACGCCCGGCTGGCGGGCGCGGGCCAGGGCGTCGGGCCCGGGCGGGGCCGTTGGTAGGTTGCGGCCACCGTGTCGATCCTGCGCATCCTCTCCACGGCCCTGATCACGGCGGGGCTGCTGCTGCTGGCCGACGCCGGCGTGACCCTGGCCTGGCAGGAGCCCGTCTCGGCCTTCAAGGGGTGGCAGTCGCAGAACGCCGCCGACGACGAGCTCGACGCGATCTTCGCCGAGTTCAAGACCGACAAGGCGCCCACGCGGGCCCAGGCCCGGCGTGCCGCCGATCGGTTCGAGAAGAGCGCCCGCACCGGCCGGGCGATCGGCAAGATCCGGATCCCCGAGATCGGCGTCGAGCAGGTCATCGTCGAGGGCACCGGGCTCAAGACGCTCAAGCGCGGTCCCGGCCGCTACCCGGACACGTCGTTCCCGGGCCAGCCGGGCACGATCGGGATCGCCGGCCACCGGACCACCTACGGGGCACCGTTTCGCAACATCGACAAGCTCGGCGAGCGCAACCGGGTACTCGTCGACATGCCCTACGGGACCTTCGTCTACCGCTACGAGCGTCAGGAGATCGTGCCGCCGACGCGCACGTCAGTCGTCGACGACGTCTCCTTCGACCGGATCGTCCTGACCGCCTGCCATCCGCTGTACAGCGCAGAGAAGCGGCTGGTGGTCTTCGCCAAGTTGGAGAAGATCGAGGCGCCCCAGCGGCAGGGGTAGCGGAGCCCGGGCGTGACCGGTCTCCGGGTCAGGCCAGGGCCCGGCGGACCTCGTCGACGACGATGACCCGCTGCTCGTCGGTCATCGTCGCGTACATGGGCAGCGTGACCGCCCGCTGGGCGTACTCGACGGTCACCGGCAGCTCGGCCGGCAGGTCCGCGTAGATCGAGAACCCGTGGACCGGCGGGTAGTGCATGGAGGTCTGGACCCCGTTCTCCGACAGGGCGGCTCGGAAGGCGTCCCGATCCACCTCGGGGTCGAGCACGACCGTGAACAGGTGATGGGCGCAGGTGGCTCCCGCCGGCGGCGCCATGGCGGGCGTGACGCCCGCGATCGGCTCAAGCTCGCGGCGGTACGCCGCGTCGTGCTCGGCGCGCCGGGCGTTCTCGCGATCCAGCCGGGCCAGCCGGGCCAGCCGGGAGATGGCCAGCGCCGCCCCGGGCCTCGTCGATGCGGTAGTTGAACCCGAGATCGATGACGTCGTAGCCCGACGCGTGGCCCTTGTGGCGCTGCCAGCTGAGGGTCGTCATGCCGTGGGAACGCAGCAGACGCATCCGCTCGGCCAGATCGGTGTCGTTGGTGACCGCCGCCCCGCCCTCGCCCACCGAGAGGTTCTTGTTGGAGAAGAAGCTGAAGGCCCCGACCCGCCCGAACGTCCCGACCTGGCGGCCGGACACCCGGGTGCCGATGGCGTGGGCCGCATCTTCGAGCAGCATCAGCCCGTGACGGTCGCAGACATCGGCCAGGGCCTGGGTCTCGCCGGGATGGCCGCCGTAAGGCATGCTCATCACGGCCTTGGTGTTCTCGGTGATCGCCGCCTCGACGGCGGCGGCCGACAGCCATGGCTCGGTGATTCCCGCGATGTCGGCGAAGACCGGCGTGGCGCCCGTGTAGCGCACCGTGTTGACCGTGGCGACGAAGGTCAGCGAGGGGACGATGACCTCGTCGCCTGCTCCGAGGCCGGCGGCCAGGCACATGACGTGCAGGGCGGCCGTGCCGCTGCTGACTGCCACGGCGTGCTCGGCGCCCGCGTACTCGGCGAGCTGGATCTCCAGGTCGGAGGTCCGCGGGCCGAGGCTCAGCCAGCCCGAGCGATAGACGTCGACGGCCGCCGCGATGTCCTCCTCGGAGACGACCGTGTCCGAGAGGGTGACGCGCCAGTCAGGCACGGTCGAACAGCCCCGGGTTCTCGTCGAGCTCGCGCTGGGCGGCCTCGTACTCGCTGATCGTCCCGATGTCGAACCAGGTGCCGTCGAGCGGGTAGGCGCAGACCCACTCGCCCGCCTTCAGCAGCGAGCGCACAACGTACGGGAAGTCGAAGTACCCCTCGGGGATATGTCCGAGGGCCCGGGATTCGTAGATGTAGATGCCCATCGAGGCCCGGTAGCGCATGGTGGGCTTCTCGATGAAGCCGGTGACCTGGTCGCCGTCGTCCTCGATCACGCCCAGCTGGATCTCGACCTCTCGACAACCCGCCCCACGGGCCCGATCAGCATGCAGGCCGACAGGACCCACAGGACGCGAACCTTCCAGTTGCGGGCGAGCAGCATCCGGGCAACGACGTTGCCGACGTAGCCGGCTCCGTCCGGGATCAGCACGTGACGCCCTTCGCCGTCGGGAATGCGGGATGCGGCAGCGATAGGCCGGTCGTCGTTCATGGTCCTCCGCCGGGTGGGGTCGGGCCGTTCGGTCTTCTCGTCGGCCGTCGCGGTTCCCTTCCCAAGGGGTTGGGACGGATCGACCACCAACGAGAGGGCGCAGGCGGCCCGGGGACGGATCAGCCGTCGGCGGGATCCGGCGAGGCGACGTCGGGCTGGGCCACGACAAACGGCGGCCTTCCCTCGGCGTCGAGCGATCTATCTCCGACCTCACCGGCTGCCTGGGCCTGCTGGACGGCGGCCCGGACGGCTCCGATGGCGTCGGTCAACTCCAGGGCGTAGCGGTCGCCGTGGGCCATGGTGTCGGCGACGGCGGCCTCGGCGGCCGAAGCCGCTGCCTCGATCCGGGCCTTGTCGTTGCCGGCGTTCTCGTCGGCCCACAGCCGAACCTCGAGCAGGTAGCCCTCCGCGTCCTCGCGGGCGCCCTCCTCGATCTTGCCGGCAGCTGTCGAGGCCGTGTCGACGATGCGCGACAGGCGCTCCTCGGTCCGCCGGCGGATGTCGGCCTGCAGGTCCGGGCTGGGCTGGGCTGGGCTGGGTCGGGCTGGGTCGGTGCTCACCTTGGACTCCTCACACGCCGAGACTAACCCAGCCGCCGGTCGCATACGTCCGGGAAATCCGTCCAGCGCGCCCGCCGGCCCCGGGTGAGAGATCCGGATACTTCGCTACCGTGCCGCCGCACTGATGGATTCGGTGATCGACGATGCCACGACAGCCGACGAGCTGACGCGTTTCTTCCTCGACCACGCCTCCCACGAGGGCAACGTGGTCAGTGACGAGCCCTACGCATCCGATCGGCCGCTGACGGTCCGCTGCCAGGGCTGCGGCACCGCCATGGCCTACACCCTGCCCACCCAGGGAGCTCCCGACCCCGCTGCTGGGGCCGGCACCGACGCCGCCGGCCCGAAAACGGCTCCCGGCGTCGGAGTCGACTCGATGGCGTCCCGCCCCGTCCCGGCTCCCGAGGTCCGCCGGCAAGCCGAGGCCGGCCCCGCCGTCGGTCCGGCAGACCGTCGGCGCTGGCCCCGGCCGTCGGCCCCGGCACCCGGCGGGTCCCCGTCCGCACGTGACAGCCTGGGCAGGCGCCTCGCCGTCCTGCTACTGGCCGGTGCCCTCCTCGTCGCGGCCGCGATCTGGTTCCTCGACGACGGCATCGACGACCCGGTGATCGCGCCTGACCCGCCCGGCGCCCCGTCCGGCGCCCCGGGCGCCGAGGGAGCCGACCCGGCGCCTCCGGCCGAGGGCGCCGACGCTCCGGGCGGCGAGGCCCCGGACGCCGCGGATCCCGCGACGGGCGAACTCCCGCCCAGCGAGATCTCCGCCACCCGGTTCTTCGTCGCCTATCCGGAGGGGTGGCGGCGGTCCAACCGCGACGACGGGTTGACCCTGCAACCGGCGTCGGGCACGGTCGCCGTCCGGATCTACCTCGACAAGCGGCCCGACCTCACCCTCGACGACATGGCGGCACGAGCACGGCCCCTGCTGACCGAAGGCCGCCCCGAGGCCGAGGTCTCCGAGCCGTCCAAACGCCGCGACGGCAAGGCGCTCGGGTTGCGAGCCACCTTCGACGGCGGAACCGAGAGCGCCCTGGTCCTCGAGCGTGGCGACTGGCGCTACCTCGTCCTGCGGCGCGAGTCGGCCGACGCCTCCAAGACACGGACCAACGAGGCGCGCGCGGTCGAGGCAAGCTTCCGCCCGCGCTGACGAGCAGCCCCCCGGCCCCGGTAGGCTGGAACGCGTGCGCTTGCCGGGAACAGCCAAACGCGACGGGACCGGCAGCGGTCGGCTCGCCGCCAACTACAGCATCGCCGATCCCGTGCCGATGGGCCAGGGGACCATGACCATCGGCGAGTTTCTCCGCATCGTGTTCATCCGTCAGCGGGCTGTGACGATCAGCGTGTTCGCCGTCGCCATGCTCGCGACCGCCGCGGTGACCTTTACCCGGCCCCACGAGTACGAGACCACGGCCACGTTGTTCGTCGGCGAGAACCGCCCGATCTCGACCGGCGCCAGCGCCGTTGCCCTCGACGAGGTCCTGGCCCAGACCTACGCGTCGCTGCTGGAGACCCCCGACATCGAGGCCAAGGCGGCCGACGCCCTCGGGCCCGAGATTGACAGTGCCGTCGTCGACGACCAGATCAGCT
Organism: Solirubrobacterales bacterium; assembly: GCA_050999155.1. Taxonomy (GTDB): domain Bacteria; phylum Actinomycetota; class Thermoleophilia; order Solirubrobacterales; family 70-9; genus JBPCPM01. The sequence continues at coordinate 36,138 of JBPCPM010000124.1, read as the reverse complement.
TCGAGGTCGCGACCGGAACCCGGCTGATCACGATCACGGCCGTCGACGAGAACCCCGCCCAGGCCGCCCTCCTGGCCAACACCTACGCCGAGACCTTCGTCGAGGACCGCCAGCAGTCCGGCACCCGCGCCGGCAACCGCCGCCTGAACGCCCTCAGCAAGCAGGTCGGCGAGAAGGCGACCGAGGTCCAGCGCCTCCGCGACAACGGCTCCCAGTCCGAGCTCGCCCAGGCCGAGACCGAGCTCGCCGCCCTGCGCGCCGCCTACCGCGAGAACCAGCAGAGCGTCTCCCTGCAGGGCAACGACGTGTCGGTCTCGAGCACCGCCTCGGTGCCGACCGCGCCGGCCCGGCCCCGCCCCAAGCTCTACATGGCCATCGGCGCCGTCCTCGCGGCCATCCTCGCCGTGGCCGCCGCGTTCGCGCGCAATCTCTTCGACCGCCGGGTGCGGGACGAGGCCGAGCTGACGGAGATCCTCGACGCGCCGGTCCTGGCCCGCGTGCCCGCCACGGACGAACTCGCACACGGCTACAAGCGCGAGCAGCTCACCGAGGCCTTCCAGTTCCTGCGCGCCAACCTGCGGATGCAGGGCCCCGAGGGCCCACGCCGGGTCATCTCCGTGGTCAGCGCCCTGCCGGGCGACGGCAAGAGCTTCGTCACCCGCAACCTCGCCACCGCGGTGGCGCTCAGCGGCGGCTCGGTGATCGGCGTCGACTGCGACCTGCGCCGTCCCACCCTGGCCAAAGGGTTCAACGTCGACGCCAAGCACGGTCTGATGAACGTGCTGCTCGGCACCCACTCCGTCGATGACGTGCTCGTCAACAGCGGCCTCGGAGGACCCCGCGTGCTGCCCACGGGTCCGCTTCCCCCCAACCCGGCGGCCCTGCTCAGCCTCGACAGCTTCAGTGCACTCCTCGAGGACTTGCGCCGCCGCCACGGCTCGGTCATCGTCGACGCGCCGCCGATCATGGTCGGCGCCGAGAGCTCGGTGATCACGGCGGCCTCCGACGGCGTTGTCATCGTCGTCGACCCCGAACGAGCCCGGCGCGACGCCCTCATCGCCGCGCGCGCCCAGCTCGAGAAGGCCGGCGCGACCGTCATCGGCATCGTCTTGAACCGGATGCCCGAGCGCTCCTCGAAGTACTCCTACTACGGGGGCTACCGTCAGGAGAAGGACGCCGAGGACGAGAGTTCCGACACGCGCGCCGGCAACGGCCGGGCCCCACGGCCCCGTGCCCGCAGCTGACCGACTCGGTCCCCCGCCGCTGATCGGCCCGGCGCTCGTCGCCGGGGCAGGCCTGATCGCGGCGGCGTTGATGCTGATCGCCGACCAGACGAACCCGTTCGTTCCGCTCGGGCTCGTCGCGGGATTCGCCACCCTGGCCCTGATCGTGTGGCGGCCGCTGCTCGGCCCGCTGCTGGGGATCGCCCTCGCCGCGCTCGAGCCGTTCGGCCTGCAGTTCGCCGGCCTCGCCCTGTCTCCCGCCGAGGCCGTCTTCGCCGCCGTCGGGGCGACCTGGGTCGCCCGGCGGTTGCTCAACGGCCAGCTTCCGGTGCTGCGAACCCCCTTGACCCTGCCGATCGGGCTGCTGCTCGTCGCCATGGTCCCGGGCGCGCTGCTCGGCGCCGACCCCGCCACGACGATCAAGATCCTCGTCAACTGGACGCTGTTCTTCTTGATGTTCCAGATGATCGCGGCCGAGGGGTCGGCAGCGTATGTTCGCCGCCTCATGTTCGTGCTGGTGATCGTCGGCGGCGTGGTCGGGATCATCGCCGCCGTCCAGGGGATCGCCGCGGGCCCGCAGGAGATCACCCAGGGGCCCATCGAGGGCCGGGCCCAGGGGTCGTTCGCCCAGCCGAACATCCTCGCGACCTTCCTGGCCCTCGCGCTCCCGGCGACGCTGGTCGTGGGCCTCACCGGCCCGTTGCACCGCAGGCCGGTCGCGCTTGCCTGTTTCGTGACGGTGTGCGCCGGGCTGTCGCTGTCGCTGTCGCGCGGTGGCCTGTTCGCCGCCATGGGCGCGCTGGTGATCCTGCTGCTGTTGCCACAGTTCCGGCGCGCGGCGCTGGCGCTTGCCGCGGTCTTTCTGGTCATCGGCGTGGTGGCCGGCAACCCGTTCGGCGACGTCCAGCAGGCCGGGAGCCTCGTCGAGCGCCTGCAGTCGGTCGAGAGCTCGGCCCAGACCAACCCCCGCGTCGCCCTGTGGAAAGGCACGCCGGCGGTCATTGCCGACCACCCGTTCTTCGGGGTCGGCGCCGGGCAGTTCCAGACCGTGGCTCCCCGCTATCGCCTGATCGAACCAGGCACCTACGTGCCGTTCGAGCACGCCCACAACATCGTCCTGGCCATCGCCTCCGAGCAGGGCCTGATCGGCCTGGCCGCCCTGATCTGGATCGTGTTCGTGACCGTCCCCATCCTCGTGAAGGCGGTGCGGATCCGCCGCGGCCTCGACCAGGGCATGGCCATCGCCATCGCCGGTGGGCTTACCGCCCTGATGGTGCAGGGCCTGGTGGACTTCACCATCCGCTCGAACCTCATCGCTGCGACGATGTTCGTCCTGCTGGCCTGCGGCGTGATCCTGTCGCGCTACGACGGCGAGGAGCCGGAGCCGGAGCCCGAGCCCGATGAGCTGCCGCCACCGGCGGTTCCTGGCGCGATCGCCCGGTAGAGCGCGGTAAGGGCCTCCACCATGGGCCGCCGCGAGAACCTCTCGGTCGCACGTGCGCGGCCGCGTGCGCCCAGGCGCTCGCAGAGAGCAGGATCGCCCACCAGTCGCGCGAGCGCGCGTCCGAGGTCCGCGCGGCTCCCGGGAGGGGTAAGGATCCCGGCCGGCCCGACGACCTCCGGCAGCGCCCCGTCGGCGTACCCGACCACGGGAACGCCCGCGGCGAGCGCCTCGAGAGCGACGAGACCGAAGCCCTCCTTGCCCACACCCTGCGCGTCGGGCTGGCTGGGCACGGCGAGGATGTCCAGCCCGGCCACGAGCTCGGACCCGTCGGTCCGCCACCCGGCAAAGACGACGTGATCGTCCATGCCGAGGCCGCGAACCCGGTCGCGCAGCTGCCCCTCGACGCCCGGGACGTTCGGATCCTCCGCGCCGATCAGCAGCAGCACCGTCTCCGGATGGTCGCGCATGAGGCCGGGTAGCAGCTCGATGACATCCGCCTGGCCCTTGGCCGGATGCAGCCGCCCGACGATCCCGATCACCGTGGTGTCGGCTCCTGCGAGCTCGCGGACCGCCCGGCGGGCCTGGTGCCGGTCGGGTACGGATCTGGCGATCCCGGTGTGGATGGTGGAGGTCCGTGACCCGAGCGCGGCCGGGACCGTTTCCAGCACGGCATCGCTGACCCCCACCACCCGGCTGCTCGCGAGAGCGAGCATGCGGGCGGGCAGGCCTTCGCCGCTGAAGTCGTGGCGCATCCACACCACCGGCACCCCCGTCCCCGCGCAGGCGAGGACCGCGACGGCGGCTGCCTTGATGCCGTTCGCGTGCACGACGGCAGGGCGGGTGCGCCGAAGGGCGCGCCGCAGGCCGAGCACGCCCCGCGGGATGCCGGCACGACCAGCCGCCTCGATCACCTCGACGGTCCCCCCGACGGCGCGGAACTGTTCGACTGCCGGTCCTGCGGCGAGCGAGACGACCCCGGCGATCCACTCGGAAGGCAGGTCATCGAGCAGCGAGGCAAGCCACCGCTCCGACCCTCCCGCCAGGGCGTGCGAGGAAACGAAGAGCACCGGCACGGCGGCCTCGCCGCGGGAAGGAGCGCTCACAGGCGCCCGGCCGCGACGTCGCGGAAGCCGTCGGCCAGCCCGGCGATGCCCTGCCACTCGCGGTTGAGGAGCCGGTGCGCGATCAGCACCGCCATGAGCCCGGCAAATCCCGCGCGAGCCCGCCAGGTCTGCTCGAAGTTCTTGCGGAACAGGTAGGTGCGGTTGACGACCAGCTGCCGGTTGAATGCGCGCTGGCGGGAGCGCAGGACGCCGTAGCTCTTGTGGAACAACCGCGCCTGCGGCACGAGCGCGATCGCCCCTTCCCGTGACAGGCGGTAGGAGAAGTCCTCGTCCTCGGCCAGGGCGTAGCCCGGCAGGTGCTCGTCGAATCCCACACGCCGGGCGACCTCGGTGCGGGCGGACATCAGGCACCCGGGCATGAACTCCACCTGGGCGGGCGCGGCCCCCGGCCCGAGCCGGCGGGGATAGCCGAACGAGGTCATCGTCCCCTCGGGTCCTCCACGCTGGACCAGGTCGCGCAGCGCCGATCCAGCGCCACCCGCTCGACCGGTCGCCGGCTCGTTCACCGTACCGGTGGCTCCGACGACCGCTGGGTCGGCGTAGACGGCGGCGAGGTGGCCGAGGATGTCCGGCTCGACGATCACGTCGTCGTCGAGGAAGCACGTGATTGCCGACCCGGACTGCCGCAGGCCGACGTTGCGCTGGTGGGGCAGACCCGGATCGCTGGCGATGTGCCGGGCCCCGGGCAGGCCGGAGGCCTCCACAACCGCGAGCGCGGAGCGGTGCTCGTCGCCGTCGACGACCAGCACCGCGGCGGGCGCAGGGTCGCAGCGCGCCACGTTCTCGAGGGTCTCCGCCAGCGCGTCGGGCCGGCCCTTCGTGGCGACGATGACCGTGATCTGTGGCATGTCGGCGGGCGGCATCCGATCCTAGTATCGGCGCCCGGAACCCCGGCACGAGAGATTGGCCGGACGGGGTGGGCGCGCCCACCCCCTAATGTCGGTGAAGCCATCTGCCGATCAGCACCTATGTGCAATCCCCCCATCAGTGCCCTGCTGGGGGCAGCCCGCCCGTGACGGGCCCGAGCACCGAGACCGCGCGTCCAGCCCTCCCCGAGGTCGCCGCACGCCCGCTGGGCCGGGGCCTGACGCTGATCCGCATCGCCGGAATCCTGGCGGTGGCGATCATCTTCCTGATCGGGATGGGCGGTGTGGAGTCCAAGACCGACAGCGCCATCCTCGACCTCTTCGATCTCAATGCCGAGCTCCGCGGGCAGGGCTTCAACTTCCCGGTCCTGTTCTCGGCCGGCCTGCTGTTCGCGGCGGGGCTGCTGGCGTTCGCCGTCAGCCGCGCCGACGGCCGCGGCCGCACGTGGCCCTGGGCGCTGTTCGGGGCCCTTCTCGTCTTCATGACCGCCGACGAGCTGTTCGAGATCCACGAGCGGCTCGAGTTCGCGACCGGCGTGGACTGGCAGCAGCTCTACGCGCCGCTCGCCGTCGTCGCCGGGGTCGTCTGGCTGTGGGCGTGGACCCGGATGGATGGGGTCCGTGGCCTGCGGATCGCCTGGGTCGCGGGAGGCGTCGCGTGGTTCGTCGCCCAGGCCCTCGAGGGCGTCCAGTGGAACTCCGCCGACGAACTGATCGGGATCGGCCCGATCCTGCAGGCCATCGAGGAGATGCTCGAGATGGCCGGGTCGGCGACGTTCGGCCTCTGTCTTGCCGCGCTGCTGCTGGTCCTCCGCACCAGGCGGCGGACCGAGCGTCCCGTCGCGTCACCGGCGGCCACGCCCAGCACCGCACACTGACTGCCCTCCGCGGGCACCGACGCGACGGGCCGGAGCCGGCACGCTCCCCTCACCGGCTCCGGTTTGGGCAGGTGCGCCGGAGCGTCGCTCGGGGGGCGGACGGATGATCGAGCCTGACGGCGGGTGGCTGCAGCAACCCCGGGCTCGGGGCGACCACCTGGGACATCGGCTACAGGCGCCTCGACCGGCGCCGGGCCCACCACCGTCCAATGCGCTCTCTCACGCCCCGCATCCCCCTTCTCGCCAGCCTCGTGGTTCTCGTGGCCCTGGCCGCGGCGATGGTCACCGCGCCCCGGGCCCATGCCGCCGGCCAGGAGATGGGCGTCCAGGCCCACCTGCTGTGGGGCAGCGTGGACGCCGACGACGTCCGCACCCAGCTCGACCACGCCCGCGACGCCGGCGTGACGATGGTCCGGGTCGACCTCGGCTGGGGCTCGCTCGAACCCTCCGAGAAGGGCCGCTTTTCCAGCTACGAGCTCGGGCGGATCGACCGCGTTGTCGACGAGGCCGAGGCTCGCGGCATCAAGGTCATGTTCACGGTCTGGCAGTCGCCCTGCTGGGCCTCCTCGGCGCCCGAGTCCAAGAAGCAGGGTTGCGAGGGATCGTGGTGGAACCGCGGCGTGCAGCTGTACCCGCCGAAGGATCCCGCCGACTTCGCCGACGCTGCCGCGCGGCTGGCCGAGCGCTACGGCTCACGGGTCGCCGCCTGGGAGCTGTGGAACGAGCCCAACGCCAGCTCCTACTTCAAGTCCTCCGATCCCGCCGGCGAGTACGCCGACCTGGTCAAGGCGGCCTACCCGGCCATCAAGGCCGCTGAGCCGGGCGCCCACGTCGTCGCCGGATCGCTGATGCACTCCGACGTCGCCTTCACCGAGGATCTCTACCGGCACGGCATCGCCGGCAAGTTCGACGCCTTCTCGATCCATCCCTACAGCGAGGACCGTTCTCCCACCGATCCCGGCGACGACCGCTGGATCCGGGGCTCGTTCGTCCGGGGGGTCCCGGCGGTCCGCGACGTGATGGTGCGCCACGGCGATCGCCAGCCGATGTGGCTCACCGAGTTCGGCTGGAGCACCTGCTCCGAGCGCGATGGTGACAACTGGGAGAACTGCGTCAGCGAGCAGCGCCAGGCCACATGGCTGACCGACGCCTACGAGATCATGCGCAGCTGGTCCTACGTCCGCGGCGGGTTCTGGTTCAAGCTCATGAGCGGCAGCGACGACTCGCTTATGGACCAGTACGGCCTGGTCCGCAGGGACGGCAGTCGCAAGCCCGCTCACTCCGCGATGCGCGCCGCTTCGGCATCCGCACCGGCCTCCGTTCCCGCGCCCAAGGCCCTGCCGGCACCGCAGCCTCCGCCACACGCGCCCGATGACGGCGCGGCCCTCGATCTCGACTCCTCGGTCGATATCCAGGTCTCCAAGGCCGAGGGAGTCGTGCGGCTCGCCGGGAGAGCCGACGAACCCAGTGTCTTGCGTATCGAGGCCCGCGAGCGTGGCGGCAAGCGCCGGCGGATCGCTGCGACTACGCGTGTGGCGGCCGGCCGCTTCTCGCGCAAGATCCGGCGGCAAGCCCTCAAACAGGGGAGCTGGGAGCTCAGCGCCAACGTCGTCCGCATCCAGGCCACCGGCTCGGGACGCACCAGCTCCCGCCGAGCACGACTGTCGCCTCGGGTCCTGGCGTCCCGGGGTCGGCTCGAGGTCAGCGGCTACTCGAGAAACCGGCGCACCCTCGAGATCCTTCTGACCTCGGTCGACGGATCGGCCCCAGCAATCCGTCGACGCACCAAGGTCCGGGGCCGCTTCACCAAGGCGTTCACCAACGCCGAGCTGCGCCAGGGGCAGTGGAAGGTCCAAACCCGCCTTGTCGGAACCTCCGCCCGCCGGACCGTCTCCACGCCGGAGACGCGCTCTCGCGTGGACATCGACGCCACGCGGGGAACCGTCCGCATCCGCGGCTTCGCCGCCCAGCGCGGCGTCGTTCGCCTCACCGCGCTGGGCAAGGGCGGCCGGCGTGTGGCGGTCAACGTCAAGGTCGGCAAGGGCTCCTTCTCACGCCGGGTCCGGCGCGGCGCGCTCAAGCGGGGCAGTTGGAAGGTCGCCGGCCAGCTAGAGCAGGTCGCCGCCCAGGCCAGCGCCAGCTACCGGCGGTAACGGCCGCGCAGGAGCTCGCGCAGGAACGGCACCAGCCGGCGGGCGACCTGGCGGCTGTAGAGCACCAGGTGCAGATGCAGTCGGTTCATCTCCGCCCGGCGCACGGCCGCGACGGTCAGCGGCTTGCGGGTGCCGCGCACCCGCCCGCGTAGGCGCCAAGAGTCGGCGATCCCCTTCCACCACGCGGTGGCCCCGGTGCGGGGCCCGCCGCGATAGACGCACTCGAGGAAGTCGAATCCGAGATAGACCGGGATCCTCCAGGCCGCCATGCGGGTGGGGAAGTGCCGCCAGAAGTACCAGATCTGGTTGCGTACCCGGTGGTGCAGCACCCGGGTGCTGGTCATCCGGCTCGTGGACTCCTTGAGATGCTCGAAGACGGCCTGAGGGAAGTAGCGCACCTCCCATCCGGCTCCGATGAGCCGGGTGGCGAGGTCGACTTCGCTGACCGTAAAGAAGTACGGGTCGAACCAGCCACCGACCTCCAGGAACGCGTCGCGCCGCAGCAGGCAGCCGCCTTCGGGGAAGAAGAAGATCGGCAGGCCCTCGGTCGGCACCGGGCCGGTGTTGCCGGCGCGAAGGAACCAGTCGAAGGTTCCGAGCTCGGTCTCTTTGAGCTGGGTGCCCTCGTAATCGACGTCGCGTATCAGGCCGGCGGCGCAGCCCAGCTGGGGGTCGGCCTCGAAGGCGTCGACCAGGCGCTCCACGGCGCCGGGCAGCGGATAGGAGTCGTCGTCGAGCATCAACAGCAGGTCGCCCGTCGCCTCCTGGGCCGCCAGGTTGCGCCCTCCGACTCCGGTGTTCCAGCCGGGGAAGATCAGGCGGGCCCGGGGGCCGAACCGGTCGACCAGGGCCTGGGTCTCGTCCGGGGAGTCGCCGCCCTGGACGACGAGCACCTCATCGACCGGAAGGTCCTTGATCCGCTCAAGCGTCACCTCCACCGCGCGTTCGCGGTTGAAAGCGAGGATCACCACGGTCACGGACAGCAGCGTGGGCCGACCGTCCTCGCGCGTATCCTCGCGCCGTTCGATGTCCGTGGGTGATGCCAAGAGATCCTCGAAAAAGACTCGCACTGCCCCATCGGCGCAGACGAGCGTCACCTTGACGGTATTTGGGTGGCGTTTGGGGCCCGTGGCCGGGGTGCGACCGTGGCGCTAGCCGTCAATCCCCCCGTCGCGCTCGCCTACCACGGCGTCAACGATGTGGACCCGGCATCCGACCCCCAGGCCCTGGTGACGGCCCCCGCCCTGCTGGAACGACAGCTCGTCCACCTACGGCGGCGAGGCTACCGGCTGCTGGCGGCTGATCAGCTTGTGGACCGTTCGGGCGCGGGTCGCCCTCCCAACCGCACCGCGGTCGTGACCTTCGACGACGGCTGGCTCGACGGGCTGACGGTCGCCGCCCCCTTGTTGAATCGACTCGGAGTCCGCGGAACGTTCTTCGTATGTCCCGGCCTGCTCGGCCAGCGCTTTGGGCTGGTGGACGGCCCTGCGGGGCAGTTGCTCACGAAGGATCAGGTGGCCGAACTGGCAGATGCCGGCATGGAGATCGGGGCGCATTCGATGACCCACCCCGACCTTCGTCTGATCGACGACGATCAGCTGGCGTGGGAACTCGGGGAGGGCAAGCGCCGAATCGAGGAGATCACCGCCAAGCCGTGCCGAACCTTGGCCTACCCGTTCGGGTTCCATGACCGCCGGGTTCGCGCAGCCGCCGAACAGATCGGATTCGAACTGGCCTTTGCCTGGTCTCCCGGGCCGTGGAAGCGCTACGCCATGCCTCGGCTACCGGCGCCTCCCCGCCACGGGGCGCGCCGGCTCGCGCTCAAGATGCTGGGCGTTCGCCGACGAGGTTGACGCAGATCGGGCTTATTCCTTTGCGCTCGCCTCGGGCGCGCCCCTGAAGGGGATCTTGCGTCCAGGCCGGACTGAGGCGGCAGCCACCGGGTGGTGGCCGATCTGCCCGAAGCCTTTCGATCTGTTGCCATAGCGCCGATACTGTCGGTGATCGTGCCTGCCCCCGTCCTGTTGACCGATGCGCATATCTGAGCCCCTGGTGTCGGATCCCCCCGTCTCTCCGTCATCGCGCCCGGAGGCGATCTCCCCTCGCACGGTCTCGCCCCGGGTGCTGCCACTGGACTCCCGCCGGCGCGGCGGCTCGGGCATCCCTCTCGAGCACGCAGCGTTCGTGTTCGATGTCATCGCTCTCGTCGCAGCCGCAGCGTTCGCAATCGTCGGCGCGGAACGCGCCGGCCTCGATGCCGAGCCGCTGCCCTGGGTCGCCGGCTTCATCGCCCTTTCCGTCGCGGCCTTCGCGGCCGCAGGCATGTACCGACCCCGGCTCAAGATTGAGGTTCTCGACGAGGTCCGCTCGGTCGTCGCGACCACGGCGATCGCGGCCATGGCGGTTGCCTTCCTGCGCATCCTCGTCGACACCGGCGCCGGAGCCACCGAGTTCGCCGTACGCGAGTGGGTCTTCGCCGTCGCCTTCGTCACCGGCGGCCGGGTTCTCCTGGCCACCTGGCGGCGGTCGCGGGGCCGCCCGACGTTGATCGTCGGAGCCGGTTCGGTCGGCCGGGAGCTCGCCGAGCGCCTGGAGGCCTCGAGCATGGGCACGGCGCCGGTGGGATTCCTCGACGCCGACCCGATCGACGACGACTCGCTCACGGAGACTGGGGGATTGCCGGTCCTGGGTGCCAGCTGGGATCTGGAGCAGGTGATCTACGAGTACGACATCGGCCACGTGGTCGTCGCCTTCTCGACCGCGCCCCACGAGGTGATGCTCCGAACGGTGCGCAGCTGCCAGCAGATGGGCGTGGCCGTGTCGATCGTGCCCCGGCTCTTCGAGGCGATGCCCGACCGCATCACGCTCAACCGCCTGGGCGGCATGCCCTTGGTGACCGTCGATCCTTCGGACCCGAAGGGATGGCAGGTCTCGATCAAGTACGGGCTGGACCGGGTGCTCTCGGGGCTGGGCATCGTGCTCATCTCCCCCCTGCTCGGTGCGCTCGCCATCGCGGTCGCGGCCTCGCTCGGCCGCCCCATCCTGTTCCGCCAGCAGCGGGCGGGGATGGACGGCCGGCCTTTCGACATGCTGAAGTTCCGCACGATGCACGAGCCGAGCCCGGACGCCGAGCAGCAGGCACCGGACCCGGCGGCGCTCGAGGGCCTGGGCCCGGGCGGCGTCGAGGGAAGCGACCGGCGGTCGGCACTGGGAGCCCTGCTGCGACGCACCTCCCTCGACGAGCTCCCCCAGCTGTTCAACGTGCTGCGCGGCGAGATGAGCCTCATCGGCCCCCGTCCGGAGCGGCCCACCTTCGTGGAGTCCTTCGAGTCCACCGTCCACCGCTACCCCGAGCGCCACCGTGTCCGCTCAGGCATCACGGGCTGGGCTCAGGTCCAGGGCCTGCGCGGCAACACCTCCCTTCGCGCCCGCGTGGAGCACGACAACTACTACATCGAGAACTGGTCGCTGTGGCTGGACCTGAAGATCATGATCCTCACGGTCATAGCCATCGGCCACCGCGCCCAATAGCCGCGAAGCCAAGCAAGTCCGGTGCCGAGGACGTAGCCGGTGCCTGGGCCGCGGACCGCCCTACGACTCGAGCAATTCGTCCAAGACGTCGCTCGGGTCGGCGATCTCGAACTCGTCGCGCAAGCGTCCCTCGATCTCCTCGCGCGAGCTGCCGGCCACGGCCATCTGCATGGCCAGCAGACGGGCCTTCCAGGGCAGTTCGCCTGCCGCGCCCGCGTCGGGCGCCGTTGCGTCGGGGGCTTGCTCCGGGGTCTCGGCCTCCGCTGCGGCCTCATCGCCGGATTCTGCCTCGACCACGGCGTCGTCGGCTTCGTGGATCTCCTCGACCGGCGCGACGTCCGCGGGGTCGGCGGTCGCCTCGACGACAGCTTCGCCCTGCGCATCCGGTTCGACGACGGCCTCAGCATCGGCCGCGGGGGCATCGTCGGCCCTGGCGGCCGGTTCGTCTTCGACTTCTGGCTCGTCGGGGATCTCCCCCGCGGACTGCTCGCCGTCGGGGGCCTCGCCGGCCGTCTCCGCATCGCCGGTCTCCGCGGCGACCTCGGCCTCGGGAACCTCGGTGGCAGCCTCCTCGGCCATATCGGGCGCTACCACCTCGTCGGCGGGCTGCTCGTCGACTTCGAGTTCCTGCTGGTCGCCCCGTGGAGACCGGCGGATCTTCGAGGCGCCGGCGTACATGGAACGCAGGCCCTCCTCCCCTCCGGTGCGCTGGCTCCCCGGGGCGTCTGGGGTCTCGAGGGGCGCAGGCGTGTCCTGCCGTGCCGCCTTGGTCATCTCCCGCAAGGTCTCACGTGAGCCGCCGAGCTGGCCGGCGAGGCTCTCGAACTCCCTCCCGAGCGACTCGGCCTGCTCGAGGAGGCCGTCACTGAGCCGCGTCATCCGTTCCAACCGGTCGGCGGCGGCCTCGTCGGCGCGCTCCCGGGTCAGGTGAAGGTGCTGGTCGGCGTCATCCTGCGCCTCGGTGGTGATGCCGTTCGAGGCGGTTTCGGCCGCGGAGAGGATCGGCTGGATGTGCCGGACCATCGCCTCGCGGGTCTGCTCTTCGGTCTGCAAGCCCGGTTCCTCCATCGACAATCCCGCTTTCCGCTGTTGGTTGGACACCGCGTGATGGCCACCGCGAGAAGCGGTCAGACCACGGACGGGCGGCGATAGTACCGCACCCTTCGGCGTGCGCGTGAGCGTTCGCGCTACCCGTCAGCCGCCGACGAGGACGAACGCCGAAACGGGCCGGCCCAGGTGGGCCGACCCGTGCGCGCACATATGCAGACAGGAGAGTCAGGCAGGCGGCCGGACTGGCAGGCCCGGCTCGCCGCAGAGCGGCGTCAGGCTTCCGAGCCGACGCCTCGGCGCTGTCGGAGCAACAGACCGGTACCCACCAGGACGACGGCCGCGACGACCATTGCGATCAGGTCGAGACCGGTGAACGGCAGGGCTGAGACGACGCGCTCACGGCCTTCGACCGTGCTGGCAACCCCGCCAGCAGGCTCGCCGCTGGGATCGCTCCCGACCGACGTGCTGCTACCGCCGCCCTGCGGATCGGCTTCGTTGGCCGTTCCACCCTGCTCCACCTGGTTCTGGACCTGCTGGGGATCGTCGGTGTACTGCTCGTCAGTCGGCTCCTGCGCGCCGGCGAGGGCCGGAACGGCCATCAGCGCGGCCAGCAGGCCGATCGTGAGAAACAGCAAAATACGTGGCTTCCTTGACATTTGGGGCTCCTGTCCCATTGTTTCCTTGACTCTCCTGCGTGAACGACTCATCGGCGTGTCGCTTTCAACCCTTGATTGGAATCCGATCGCGATCACACCGTACGTCCTGTACGGCTGTGGGCCCCGCCGCCTCAAGTCCGTTCAAGGGGGGCGGTGCCCGATGCCAGTGGCCGACAACTCCACGGCTCGTAGCCGAGGCTACAGCACCATGGACGAAAGGTCCATACCCGAACGAGATCTATTCGCCAACGAACGAATCCTCGCACACTGCACGGGTTCTTGCACTCGGTAGTACGAGCCTTCTTCGTATGTGGATCACCCCGCCGGGGAGGGACCGCTTCTCCTCCCCGGCTGCGGGTAGCCCGCAGCGGGGACCATCGAGATCGGCCTAGGAGCCGAGGATCTCGTCGAGGATCGGCCCGGGGTCGGCGATGCCGAACTCGGACCGCAGGCGCTCGGCGATCTCGTCACGCGGCGTTCCTGCGACAACCAGCTGCGTGGCGAGCAGACGCGCCCCGGCGCTCTGCGCCGCCGGCGGGGGCTCGCTCGCCGCGGGCTCGGGCTCGACGGGTTCGGGCTGAGGCTCCGGTGGCGCTCCGCGCTGGGACTCCTCGGCAACCGCGGGCTCGGGGGCCGGGGCCGGGGCCGGGGCCGGGGCCGGGGCCGGGGCCGGGGCCGGGGCCTCTGGCTCCGGCTGGGCCTCGACTGCCTCGACCGCCAGCGGGGCCTCGGACTGCGCCTCGGGCGCGGGGTCGGCGGCCGCCACGGCCTGGGCGGGGGGCGGCTCAGGGGCCTCGGAGACCTCCGGCTTGGGTTCGGTGTTCTGCTGCGCGGCGCGTTGCACGCGATCGGTGAGATCGGTCCGCGGGCGCTGGCGGAGGTCGGCGTTGGTCTGCAGGTTGGCGAGCTTGGCGATCTCGGCCTTGACCTGCTGCAAGGCGTCGAGGAGTTCCTCGAACTGCTCGCCGATCCCCTGGGCACGCTCGGCGAGCTGGTTACTCACCTCGGTGATGGCGCGGATCCGCTGCCGGGCCTCGTCGGCGGTCTGTGACTGCGAACCCGCGACGTAGGACTGGGCCTCCTTGACCGACGCGCTGCGGATCTCCTCGGCGGAGCGCTCGGCGTCCTCGATGATCAGCCGGACGCGCTCGCCCACCCCGGAAAGGGAGACCTGCACGTCGGAGGAGCCACGGCGCGGAGCTTCTGGAGGAGTCATTGGACCTCGGTGAAATAGGGGTCGAGCACAGGCACGACGAACTCGGCGCGCCGAGTGTAGCGGGGGCCGCGGACACCGCCACCCCCCACTACTGCGCTGCCTCGATCGAGTCGGAAACTTCGGCGAGCACGTCGCGCAGCAGCTCCGATCGGGGATTCAGCCGCCGGGCCTCGATCAGCTCCGAGCGTGCCTCCTCCAGGCGGTTGAGCCGCTGCAGGGCCCGGGCACGGAAAAAGCGCGCTGACCAGCTCCGTGGCTGGCGTGCCACCGCTTCGTCGAACGCCAGCAGCGACCGCACCTCGTCCTCGAGCCCCTGGGCGATCAGGCCCTCCGACTCGTCCGGCCGCGGGTTCCACGGATTCAGGTCGGCGGAGCGATCGAGGTCCGCGTAGGCCCCCTCCAGGTCCTGACCCCACGTCTGCTGACCGGTGTCAAGCAGGCGCGCGCTCGTCCACAGCGGCAGCGCGGCCAGGGCGGCCGCGGAGACGGCGGCCACGCCGGCCGCTCGCCACACGCGCCTTCCTCCGGGCTGGAGCGCGAGCAGCGCCGGGGCCGTGGCGGTCCCCAGGGCGAGGAACGCCGCGGCGGTCACCACGGGGTAGCTCCAGAACCAGTCGACCGAGGCGTGGGTGAACCACTGGGTTCCCACCGCCAGCCCACCGGCGGCGACAACGCCGGCGGCAGGCCCGAGGGGCCGGCTGCGCCACCCGGCGAGCAACGCGCCGGCCACGGCGGCCCCGAACAGCAGCAGCCCCGGCAACCCGAGCTCGGACCAGACGAGCATCTCGACGCTATGGGGATCCTGGGGCTGCTCGTTTCCCTCGCGCCCGACGAGGTAGGCGAACTTGAAGCCGCCGGCACCCTCACCCAGCAAGGGATGTTCGCCGCCCGTCTCCAGGGCAACCCGCCACAGATCCTGCCGCCCCGAGGCAAGCCCCGCAGTGAACCGCGACCCCTCGGCCTCGACGGCCGGCTCGGAGGTACGGAACTCGTCGATGCGCTCACCCACGAACGTGACGGGGCTGCCGACCGCGGCGACGAACACCACCGCGGCGATCAGCGCGAGCCCGGCGGCCCCCACGGTCACGGCTCGGTTGGCGCGGCGGCGAAACGCCTGCCCGTCCGGCAGGCGGGCGTCGGCGGCGATGAGGGCGAGGCCGACCCCGCCGGACAGCAGCATCGAGACGACGATCATCCGCCCGGCGTCGCGAAGCAGCGGCAGCGTCTCCGGGCCGTTGCCGCCTCCGTCACCCAGAACGGCCAGCAGCGCGGGGAGCGCGATAACGGCCGGGGCCGCGGCCGCGGCCATCGCCAGCACGGCTCGCGCCCGGTCCTGGGCCGCGACGACCCACACCATGGCGGCCAGCGCGATGGCCCCGACAGAGGCCCGGCTCTGGCCCATGATCGCGAGCTCGAGGCAGACGGTCGCGGCGGCCAGCGCACCGACCCGCAGCGGGGCCGCAAGCGTGCGGCCGGCGGCGAGGGTCACGGCCGCCCAGAAGGCAAGGAGGAAGAACGCGGCGTTGGCGTTGTGGTAGCCGAGCGGGAACTGCAGCGTGCCGTCTCCGGCCAGGTACGCGGCCGTGTCGGAGCCGGTCAGCAGCGCCACGACGGTGAACACGGCGACCGCCGCCCCGGCTCCGGCGAGCGGCAGCGGGGCAAGGGCCATGCGCGGGCCCAGCAGGTGGCAGAACCAGATGCCGAGCCCGAAAGCCACCGCGTAGGCAGCCACCCTCAGGGCGTCGGCCACCGCGACATCGGGCGCCGGGCTCCAGGTGGCCGAGAGCAGCGTCCACAGGGCCAGACCGCAAAGGGCTCCCAAGGCAATGCCCGCCGGGCGTGACATCTGGGCGTGCCAGCGGCCGTAGACCAGCAGCACACCGGCCAGGGCCATCAGTACGATCACGCCGGGAAACAGGCCCGTCTCGAAGAACGCGCCCTTGCTCCAGGCCCACCCGCCGAGCACCGCGGCCAGGACGCCGCCCACCAGCAGGGAGACCGCGTCGTCTGTGCGAGTGCGGCCGAGACCCATCAGCCGAGCGCGGCTCCCAGGATCTCCAGGGCCTCGTCGAGCTCGGCGTCGGACACGGTGAGAGGCGGCAGGAACCGCAGCGTCTCGGGGGCCGGCGCGTTGACGATCAGGCCCGCCTGCGCGAGGTCGCGTACGAGTTGCGGCGCGGCGCGGTCGACCGCCGCGGCCACCATGAGCCCCCGGCCGCGGACCTCGCGGACGCCGGGCATGGCACCGAGCCCCTCCCGCAGGCGTTCACCCAGCGCGGTCACCCGGGCCAGCAGCGCAGGATCGTCGAGCACGTCGAAGGCGGCCAGGCCGGCGACGCTGACCAGCGGTCCGCCGGCGAACGTCGAGCCGTGCTCCCCGGCGCCGAGCACCTCGCCCATCTCGGGCGAGGTGACCATTGCGCCGAGGGGCAAGCCGCCCCCCAGGCCCTTGGCCGACGTGAGCACGTCCGGCGTGACGCCGAGCTGCTCGTAGGCCCACAGCGTCCCGGTACGCCCCATCCCGCATTGGATCTCGTCGAAGACCAGCAGCGCGCCGGCCTCCCGGCAGGCCCGCTCGGCGGCCTCGATGACCTCGTCGGCGAGCGGCCAGATCCCCGATTCGCCTTGGATCGGCTCGAGCATCACCGCCGCGGTGCGGTCTCCCACGGCGGCGGCCAGCGCCCGAGGATCGTCGCGCTCGACGGCGACGAAGCCCGGCAGCATCGGGCCGAACAGGTCGGGGCGCGACATCTTGGGCGTCGCCGCGAGCGCCCCGAGGGTCCGGCCGTGGAACGCGCCGGTGAGCACGACGATCTCCGGTTCGGCGATGCCGCGCCGCACCGCGTGGCGCCGGGCCAGCTTGATCGCCGCCTCGTTGGCCTCGGCCCCCGAGTTCGAGAGGAAGACCTTGCCCCCCAGGCTCGAGCGCGAGAGCCGCTCGCTGAGGCGCAGGCCCGGCTCGTTGTAGAAGAGGTTCGAGACGTGGGTCAGCCGGCCGACCTGGTCGCGGACGGCCTCCACCACCCGCGGGTGGCAGTGGCCGACGTTGAGCACCGAGATGCCGGCCAGGAAGTCGAGGTACCGCCGCCCATCGGCGTCGAAAAGCTCGGCGCCCCGGCCCTCGACGAACTCGACGGGCAGACGGGCGTAGGTGGGCACCGCCCACCGGCGTTCGAGGTCCTGCAGCTCCGAGACGCTCACCGGGCCGCGCCCGTGGTGGGGCAGCAGGCCGGCGCGGACGGCGTCGCGGCGATGGCGGCCTCTGCGCTCACGGGTGGATCATCGTCCCGATGCCCGAATCGGTGAACAGCTCGAGCAGCAGCGAGTGGAGCCGGCGGCCGTCGATGATGTGGGCCGACTGCACGCCGCCGTCGATGGCCGCCACGCAGGCGCCGAGTTTGGGACGCATCCCGCCCTCGGCCGCGGCGAGCACGTCGCGGACCTCGCCGATCGGGGCCCGGGAGATCTTCGAGCCGGCGTCCGCCGGGTCGCCCATCCACCCCTCCACGTCGGTGAGGAAGATCGCCTTGTAGGCCTGCAGCGCAGCGGCGACCTGGCCGGCCGCCTCGTCGGCGTTGACGTGAGAGGAGCGGCCCTCGCGGTCGGCGCCGACCGAGGCGATCACCGGGATGTAGTCGGCCGCGACGTGGTTGAGCACGTCGACGTCGACCCGTTCGATCTCCCCGACCATTCCCAGCTCGGCTGCCCCGGCGGCCGGGCGGACCTGGAACAGGGACCCGTCGTCGCCACACAGTCCGATGGCCGGCTGGCCGCTGCGGTTCAGGCGCAGCACGATGTCCTTGTTGACCTTGCCGACGAGGACCATCTTCGCCACCTCGACGGTCTGCTCGTCGGAGACGCGCAGGCCCTCGTGGAAACGGACCGGGAGGCCGAGGCGTTCCATATAGGACGTGATGTCCGGGCCGCCGCCGTGGACGACGACCGGGTTGAGACCCACGTACTTGAGAAGGACGACGTCGGTGGCGAACGCCTCGCGCAGCTCGGGTTCGCGCATCGCGGCGCCGCCGTATTTGATGACGATGGTGCGCCCGTGGAACTCCTTGATGTAGGGCAGCGCCTCGAGGAGGGTGCGGATCCTGGCGTCGGGCATGCTCAGCGCCTCTGTGATGGGTCCGGAGTCAGGGTCGGTCATGTCGTGTACTCGGCGTTGATCTTGATGTAGTCGTAGGTCAGATCCGAGCACCACACGTGGGTGGCGGCGTGGCCCCGGCCCAGGCGCACGGCGAGCTCCACCTCGCGCTCGGGTCCCTCGAGCTCGGTGGCGTCGATGGTCGACGCGTCGAGCAGGACGTCCTCCTCCCCGGCGAGCGCCTGCCCGGCGGCCTGCGCGATCCGGCCCCAGTTGGGATCGCGCCCGAAGATCGCAGTCTGGACGAGCTGGGAGTTCGCGATGGCCCGGGCGACCCGCTCGGCCTCCGCGGTGTCCACCGCCTCGGACACCCGGACGCGGGCCACGCGCGTCGCTCCCTCGCCGTCGGCCACGATGGCCAGCGCCAGCGCCCGCAGCACCGTGTCGAGCAGTCCCTGTGGCAGCGGCCGGCCCGCGGCGCCGGTGGCCTGGAGCAGCAGGGTGTCGTTCGTCGACATCTGACCGTCGACGGTGATCCGCTCGAAGCTCTGGGCCGCCGCCTCGCGCAGCGCCGTCGGCGGGTCGGAGACGACCGCGTCGGTCTGGACGAAGGCCAGCAGGGTCGCGAAACCCGGCTCGATCATGCCGGCGCCCTTGGCCTGGGCGGAGATCGTCACTCCACCGGACCGGACCGTGCACGCCTTGGGCCCGTCGTCGGTGGTCATGATCGCGGCGGCCAGGCGGGAGCCGCCGTCGGCGCTCAGAGCGGGCGCGGCTTGGCCGATTCCCTGTTCGATGCGATCGATCTCGAGGGGGCGGCCGATCACACCTGTCGAGGCGACCGCAACCTCGGAGGTCTCGAGCTCCATCGCCTCGGCCGCGGAGCGCTGCATGCGCACGGCGTGTTCGTAGCCGCGGTCGCCCGTGGCGGCGTTCGCGTTGCCCGCGTTGGCGACGAGGCCCCGGACACCGGCGCGCAACAGGTGCTCGCGGCAGACGCGCACCGGTGCGGCGGCGGCCGCGTTGCGGGTGAGCAGCACCGCCGAGGAGACCGTGTCGGCGTGACAGCGCAGCAGCGCGAGGTCGGTCGCGCCACCGGGCTTGAGGCCGCACGCAGCCGAGGAGGCCTGGAAGCCGAGGGCAAGCCGGGCTGGGTCCAGCTGCTCGGCGTCGCCGGGCAGCTCGATCCACCGGGAGTCGAGGATGCTCACCTCAGCCCCTCGGCCTCGGGCAGGCCAAGCATGAGGTTGAGATTCTGGATCGCCTGGGACGCGGCGCCCTTCCACAGGTTGTCGATCACGGCGAAGACCATGACCAGGCCGCTGTGGGGGCGGGCGCGCACGGTGAGCCGGCAGCGGTTGGTGTCGCGGACCTCGCGCATGCCGGGCGGGTGGTCGACGACCTCGACGAACGGCTCGCCGCGGTAGCGGTCGCGGTACATGGCCAGCAGATCGCCCGGATCGCCGTCGACCTTGACGTAGGCGCTGATCAGCTCGCCCTGGTCGAGGGGCAGCAGGTGCGGGATGAACGTGACGCCGTCGGGCCCGCCGAGGAGTCCGAGCTGTTCGGCGATCTCCGGCTCATGACGGTGGCCGTCGACCTTGTAGGGGCTGGCGTTCTCGGCGATGGCGACGAAGTGGGTGGCGTCCCCCCCGCCCCGCCCGGCTCCGGAGACCCCGGTCTTGGCGTCGAGGATCACCTCGCGGGCCAGGCCGGCCTCGGCCAGCGGCGCGAGCGCGATCAGCGACGCCGTCGGGTAGCAGCCCGGGTTCGCGACGAGCTCGGCTCCGGTGATCTGGTCGCGATGCAGCTCGGGCAGGCCGTAGGCCGCGGTGCCGAACCGTCCGGGCGCGCCGTGGGTTCCGTACCAGCGCTCGTAGGTGGGCTGGTCGGCCAGCCGGAAGTCGGCGGAGAGATCGACGACGCGGATTCCCCGCTCCCGCAGGCCGTCGACGACGGGCGCGGCGGCGCCGTGGGGGTAGGCGACGATGGCCGCCTCGGGGTCCCCGAGCCGGTCGAGGTCGGGCGCCGACAGCGTCACCGGCACGCGGTAGCGCGGGTACAGCTCGGCCAGCGGCCGTCCGGCGTCCGACCGTGAGGTGGCCGCCGTGAGCGTCAGCGTCGGGTGCCGGTGCACCAGCTCGCAGGCCAAGGCGCCGGCGAACCCCGAGCCGCCGAGCACGGCGACGCCGTGGGGTGTGGGGGCGTCAGCCACGCAGCGCGCCCCCCATCGCCCCCAGGGCGGCGGTGATGGCCTGGCTGCGCTCGGCCACCTCGGCGTCGGTGAGGGTGCGGTCCGGCGCCCGGTAGCGCAGCCGCAGGGCCAGGCTCTTGCGGCCGTCGCCGAGCTGCTCGCCCCGGTAGAGATCGAACAGCCGCACGTCGGCCAGCAGCTCGCCACCGGCCTCGGTGACGGTCTCCAGCACCGTGGCCGCCGGAGTCTCCTCGGCCACGACAACAGCGATGTCCTCGGTCAGCGAGGGGAAGCCGATCACGTCCTCGTAGGTCTCGGCACCGAGCTCCGACGCAGCGAGCAGCGCGCCGAGGTCGACCTCGAACCCGGCCGCGCCAGGCAGGTCCCAGGCGCCGGCGACCGCCGGGTGCAGCTCGCCGACCCAGCCGGCCGGGCGGCCGGCTACGAGCACCCGTGCGCTGCGGCCGGGGTGCAGGAACGGCTCGGTGGCCGCCTTGACGTCGATGTCGACCAGCAGGGCGGTGCCCAGGCCCTCGAGAAGGCCCTTGGCCGCGAAGAAGTCGGTGGCGAACGCCCGCTCGCCCCGCCAGCTCGCGGGGGCGTCGCCGGCAATCAGCACGGCGACGTTGTGCGGTTCGTTTGCGGGCGCGGGCCGGTCGCCGAGGAACCCGTCGATGGTGTCGGCCGTGCGGTGCAGGTAGACGCGGCCGGACTCGAAGAGCTGCACCGCCTCGGCGTCGCGCGCGAGGTTGTGGCGGGCGGCGTCCAGCAATCCGCCCAGCAGCGTCGTCCGCATCGCCGAGCCGACCTCCGACAGCGGGTTGTGGATCCGCACCGTGGCGGCCCGGGGGTCATCGTCGCCGATCCGCAGCTGCCCGACGAGGCCCGGGTCGGTGAACGTCCAGCTCATGATCTCGCCGAGCCCGAGGTCGCGCAGGGCGTCTTCTGCCCGGCGCGCCAGCCGCTGGGCCCGGCTCAGCCCACCGACGTTGGCCCGGCTGGCCGGCAGCGAGGCGGGCAGGTCGTCGAGGCCATGCACGCGGGCGATCTCCTCGATCAGGTCCGCTTCACGGCCGACGTCGAAGTGGCGGTCCGGCGGGACCTGGGCCGTGATCGCGGCGCCGTCGGCCTGGGTGGAAAACCCGAGCCGCTCGAGGATCTGCAGCTGTTCGGTGATCGCGATCTCCGCGCCGAGCAGTCCGGCCACGCGGCCGGGACGCAACTCGACCTCCCGGGGCTCCACCGGCCGCGGGTGCTCGTCGATCGTGCCGGGGACCATCCGGGCTCCGCACAGCTCGACAAGCAGCCGCGAGGCGACCCGCTGGGCGCGGTCGACCAGCTCGGGGTGCAGCTGCTTCTCGAAGCGGGCCGACGCCTCGCTGCGCAGGCCCAGCCGGTTGGAGGTCCGCAGGATGTTGGGGCCGTTCCAGCTCGCGACCTCCAGCAGCACCCGGGTGGTGGCACCGTGGACCTCGGAGACCTGGCCGCCCATGATCCCGGCGATGCCCGTCGGCTGCTCGCGGTCGCAGACGAGGACCATCTGCTCATCGAGCTCACGGCGCTCGCCGTCGAGCGTGGTGATCTGCTCGCCGGGGTCGGCGGCTCGGACGATCAGCTCCCCGCCGGGCACGAGGTCGAGATCGAAGGCGTGCAGCGGCTGGGCCGTCAGCAGCATCACGTAGTTGGTGATGTCGACCACGTTGTTGATCGGCCGCTGGCCGGCGGCCATCAGCCGCTGCTTGAGCCACAGTGGCGACGGCCCGACCCGCACGTCGGTGAACACCCGGGCGGTGAACCGCGGGCACAGCTCGGGGATGTCGATCCGCACCGAGGCCATCTCCGAGGCCTGCCCGTCGCCGGTCGCTTCGGCGTCTTGCGCCCACGGGTCGGCGGCGAGGTCGGCGCCGGAGATCGCGTGCAGTTCCCGCGCGACTCCATGGACGCCGAGGCAGTCCGGCCGGTTGGGGGTGATCTCGAGGTCGAGCACCGGATCGGCCAGCGGCACGATGTCGGCCAGCGGGGTTCCCGGCGCCGGCCCGTCGGCGAGCACGGCGATCCCGGCGCTGTCGGCTCCGAGGCCGAGCTCGTCCTCGGAGCAGATCATTCCCTCGGAGGCGACGCCGCGGAGCGTGGCCTTGCGGATCTCCATGCCCCCGGGCATGACGGCGCCGGGGAGGGCGACCGCGACGGTCTGGCCGGCCGCGACGTTGGGGGCGCCGCAGACGATGGTCCGCGGGTCGCCATCCCCGGCGTCGACGGTGCAGACCTGCAGCTTGTCGGCGTCGGGATGGGGATCAACCGCGTCGACCCGGCCCACGACGAAGCCGTCGGCGGTGGGCGCGCCCGCGTGGCCGAGCCGCTCGACCTCGGTCCCGGTCAGGGCGAGGCGGTCGGCCGTGTGCTGCGGGTCCCAGCCGGGGTCGCAGTAGGAGGTCAGCCAGCTCCAGGGGACCCTCATGCGAACTGCCCCAGGAACCGGACGTCGTTCTCGTAGAACAGCCGCAGGTCGGGGATGCCGTGTTTGAGCATGGCGATCCGCTCGATCCCGACGCCGAAGGCGAAGCCCTGGATGCGGTCGGGGTCGTAGCCCTTGTCGGCGACGAACCCGAAGACGTTGGGGTCGACCATCCCGGCGCCGAGGACCTCGATCCAGCCGATCCCCTTGCACAACCCGTCGCGCGAGCCGTCGGGCAGCACCCCGCTGCCGCCGCAGGCAAAGCAGGAGACGTCGATCTCCACGCTCGGTTCGGTGAACGGGAAGAAGTGGGGACGCAGGCGCAGCTCGCGATCGGACCCGAAGATGGCTCGCGCGAACTCGAGGAGCGTGCCCTGCAGGTCGGCCAGGGTGATGTCGGTGTCCACGGCCAGCCCTTCGACCTGGTGAAACATCGGGGTGTGGGTCGCGTCGTTGTCGCGCCGGTACACGGTGCCCGGGACGACGATGAAGATCGGCGGTTCCTGGTTTTCCATCGCCCGGACCTGCATCGGCGAGGTGTGGGTGCGCAACAGGACGTCCTGCGGGCCCAGGGAGCCACTGTCGGCGGAATCCTCCGCTTCGCGTCCGGTTCCGCCGGGTGGTGGCACGGCGAGCGGCCCCAGGGTCGCCGGGTCGACGTAGAAGGTGTCCTGCAGCATCCGGGCCGGGTGGCCGGGCGGGTGGTTGAGCGCGGTGAAATTGTAGTGGTCGTGCTCGATCTCGGGACCCTCGACGACGGTGTAGCCCAGCCCGCAGAACACGTCCTCGATCTCCCGCCGGGTGCGGGTGATCAGGTGCAGCCGCCCGATAGCCGGCGCCGGGGAACCGGGCAGGGTGACGTCGATGGCTTCGGCGGCCAGGGTCTTCTCCAGCTCGGCTCCCTCCAGCGCGTCGGCGCGCTCGGCCAGGCGCGCCTCGATGGCCTGCCGGGCGACGTTGCCGGCCTGGCCGACCGGGCCGCGCTCGGCGGGCTCGAGGTCGCGGATCCCGCGGAGGATCTGGGTGAGCTCGGCCTTGCGCCCGAGCGTCCGCACACGCAGCTCCTCCAGCTCGGCGGTGGAGCTCGCGGCGTCGATGGCGGAGATCGCCTCGGCCTGCAGCTGTTCGATGCGCTCACGCATGGGTTCTCGGTGCGGCGGGCCCGGCCGCCAGCCACTGCATCGTGATGGCCGCGGCGGCGGCCACGTTCAGGGATTCGACGGCGTCGGGGCGCTGTTCGATACGCCCGTGCAGCTCACAGTCCTGCTCCGCGCCCTCGGGCAGCCCATCGCGCTCGGAGCCCAGGCAGACCGTGGCCGGCCGCTCGTCAATGTCGGCCAGCGGCGTCCCGGCGTGGGCCGTGAGGGCCATCCGGGGGCTCGGGGTGTCGGCGAGGTCGGCCCGGACCAGCGGCTGGGCGAAGATTGCGCCCATGCTCGCCCGCACGGCCTTGGGTCCGTAGGGATCTGCCGTACCCGGACCGATCGCGACCGTTCCCCCGACCAGCGCCTGGGCGCTGCGGATGATCGCCCCGACGTTGCCCGGGTCGGAGATCCCGGCGAGGTAGATCCACGGCTGCGGCGTCTCCATGGCCCAAGCGTGACGGTAGACGCCGATCGTCCGCGTGCCCGAGCCGAGCGTGCTGACCCCGTCGAGCAGCTCGGGCTCGACCTCGTCACCGGCCAAACCGCTGCCGGCCCGGCACAGCAGCGCCATGGGCTCGACGCCCGCGGCCGTCGCGGCCGCGACGAGGTCCTCGCCCTCGGCGACGAACAGCCGTTCGCGGCCGCGATGCTTGCGCTGGGCGAGCTTGCGGATGAGGGTGAGCTTGTCGTTGCTTGGGCTGGTGATCATGGGTCGATCCGGTCGGAGAACGAAAAAGGGCGGCCGCATCGCGGTCCGCCCCGGAAGGTCATCTGGCGTCGGCGTCCTAGGCCTCGGCCGCCTCCCGGGCGAGCTCGACGAACCGTCGGAAACCGTCGGCGTCGTGCACGGCGATGTCGGCAAGGATCTTGCGGTCCACCTGGACCTCGGCCAGCTTGAGGCCGTGCATCAGCTGCGAGTAGCTCATGCCCTCGCGGCGGGAGGCCGCGTTGATCCGGGTGATCCACAGCTTGCGGAACTCGCGCTTGCGTACGCGACGGTCCCGGTAGGCGAACTGGCCGGCACGAAGCTCGGCCTGCTTGGCCAGCCGGTAGCTGGACCGCGTGGGGTGCCGGTGGCCCTTGACCCGGGCCAGGGTCTCCCGGCGCTTCTTCGCCGAGTGGGTGGCGCGCTTGACGCGGCTCACTTGCGGCCTGCCTTGCCCGGGAGCAGCGCGCCGATGCGCTGCTCGTTGTCGGTGTCGATGATCACCGGGTTGCGGAAACGGCGCTTGCGCTTGGGCCGCTTCTTTTGCAGGATGTGGCTCGAGTACGCGTGCCGGCCCCGGATCTTGCCGGTTCCGGTCTTGCGGAAGCGCTTCTTGGCGCCCGAGTGGGACTTCATCTTCGGCATGGGCGCAGAACGGTAGCGCACCGCTGTCCGGGATCGTGGCTCGTAGGCGGGTACGGTCGCCGGTCCCCGGTTCTCCGGGCCCGTCGAGCTGCCTCGAGGCCTAGCCGCCGCTGGCCCACAGGTGCATGTCCTGAGCGACGTTGCGGGCCGGGTATTGGCCGCCGTTCGCTGCCTTGCTCGATGCGCCCCAGATGAGGCCGCCTACTACGTACCGCGAGCCGTCCCGGCCGCCTCGGGCAGCAGTATGAACCAACTCAGTCGTAGGAAACGAGCCGCGTATCTCCACGCTGAGCACGATGTTCGGCCCCCACACACCGCTATCTCTCCCGGCTTCCCTGCGAATGCACCGTTCGGCCCACTGCAGCACCTCACGCTCGTAAGCCTCGATGTCGATCGGCTCGCCATCGCCCCCGAGAATAGGCTGGCCATCAGGCGGGTGCGGATTGTCGTCGCCACTCATCGGGTCACCGTCGGGGCCGCCCCTTCGGTGACTACTCAACGACCTTGTTGTAGGAGGTGATGATGCCGGCCGGCGCGGGATCACCTGACCTGTGTTGGTAATCAACGACGACCCGTCGCTGGCAGGAGACCCCTCCCGCTCCGGGCGCGACCGAGGCGACGTATGTGTATTGCTGTCCGTCGACGCCGGGAGCGAGGTCGGCGGCCAGCGTGTGCACCGTCTCCTGGGAGTCAGTCTGGCTCCAACCGTGCTTGGCTCGGATGTGCTTGAACCCGAAACCGTTGAAGTCGGACCAACGCATCAGGACTCCTCGGTAGATCGCCGTACGGTCTGCAGCCTGCAACCGGGAGTGGCATCCGCGCCCGCCGAAGTGGCCCCGTCGGGAGCGTTGTACCCCCCTCTAGCGAAATGTCAACCGTCGCGGTGAAATGAGGGCCCTGGGCAGGTACAGGCCCATCCGGACACCCGCCAGCCCGCCGTCGGGCGGCCGCTACTTGCTGCGGTTCGGGGCGAGCATCATGTGCATGTTGCGCCCCTCCTGCAGCGGCTGCTGCTCGACCGTCGCCAGCTCCGAGACATCCTCGTAGAGCCGCTCGAGCAGGTCCCGGCCACGCTCGGGGTGGGCCTGCTCGCGGCCGCGGAACATGATCGTGACCTTGACCTTGTCGCGGCCCTCGAGGAACCGGACGACGTGACCCTTCTTGGTCTCGTAGTCGTGGTCGGCGATCTTCGGGCGCAGCTTGATCTCACGCACGTTGGTGTTCTGTTGATGGCGGCGGGCCTGCTTGGCCTTCTGCTCGAGCTCGTACTTGTACTTCGAGTAGTCGAGCACCCGGGCGACGGGTGGCCGGGATTCCGGGGCGACCTCGACCAGGTCGAGATCCCGCTCGCGGGCGTAGCTGAGCGCCTCCTCGGTGGGCAGGACGCCGACCTGGCTGCCGTCCTCGGCGATCAGCCGGACCTCGCGGACGCGGATCCGGTCGTTGATGCGCGTCTGGTCCCGCTCGGGCGGGCGACGATCGAACCGACGCGGAACCGGCACTAGGCGGAGACGTCGACCGTCAAGCGGTGCGGTGCGGTGGGGTGCGCGGCAAGGGTACGGACGGGCAAGCGAAGGGCCAAGCGCTCAGCGGCAAGGCGTGGTGGTGGTGCCCGTCATCGCCGCGAAGTATAGGGATCAATCCGACAGAAGCGGGGCCCGATCCCCGACAGGGCCTCACCCGGAGCGCTGGGCGATCTCGGAGGCCATGCGCGCGACCAGCTCGTCGACCGAGGCGCCCTGCTGGCCCTCGGTGCCGTGGTGGCGGACGGCGACGGCGTCGTCGGCCTCCTCGCGGTCACCGACCACAAGCATGTACGGGGTCTTTCGCAGCTCGGCGTCGCGGATCCGCTTGCCCACCGATTCTGCGCGGTCGTCGACCGCGCAGCGCAGCCCCGCGTCGCGCAGGCGCTCGGCCACCCCGGCGGCGTAGCCGGCGTGGCGGTCGGCGATGGGCAGCACCGCGGCCTGCTCGGGCGCGAGCCACAACGGGAACCGGCCCCCGTAGTGCTCGACGAGCACCCCGACGAACCGCTCCATCGAGCCCAGCAGCGCCCGGTGGATCATCACCGGCCGGTGGTCGGCGTTGTCGGCCCCGGTGTAGGTGAGGTCGAAGCGCTCGGGCATGGAGAAGTCCAGCTGGCAGGTGCCGCACTGCCACGAGCGGCCGAGCGCGTCGGTGATGTGGAAGTCGATCTTGGGCCCGTAGAAGGCGCCGTCGCCGGGGTTGAGCTGGTACTCGCGGTCCTGGCGGTCCAGGGCCGCGGTCAGGGCCCGCTCAGCCTGCTCCCACTGCTCGGCGGTGCCGATGGACTTCTCGGGCCGCGTGGAAAGCTCGACCCGCACGTCGTCGAAGCCGAAGGTCGCGTACAGCTCGTCGATGGCCTGGCAGATGGCGACGACCTCGTCGTCGATCTGCTCGGGGGCGCAGTAGACGTGGGCGTCGTCCTGGACGAAGGTGCGGACCCGCAGCAGCCCGTGCAGCACGCCCTCGCGCTCGTAGCGGGTGACCTGCCCGAACTCGGCGAGGCGCAGCGGCAGCTCCCGGTAGGAGTGACGGTCGGTGCCGAAGACCAGGCAGGCGCCCGGGCAGTTCATCGGCTTGACCGCGAAGCGGCGGTCGTCGACGTCGGAGAAGTACATGTTGTCCTTGTAGTTCTCCCAGTGGCCCGAGCGGTGCCACAGCTGCTCGTCGAGAATGTGCGGCGTTCTGATCTCCTGGTAGCCGCCCTTGCGCAGCTGCTCGCGGACGACGGCCTCGACCTCGCGCAGCAGCACCATGCCGTTGGGCAGCCAGAACGGCATCCCAGGTGCCTCCTCGCGGAGGCTGAACAGGCCGAGCTGGCGTCCCAGGCGCCGGTGGTCGCGGGCCTTGGCCTGCTCGAGGCGCTCGCGGTGGGCCTCGAGGTCTGAGCGCTTGAAGAACGCCGTTCCGTAGATCCGGGTGAGCATGGTGCGGCTCTCGTCGCCGCGCCAGTAGGCGCCGGCGACCGACGTCAGGGCGAAGACGCCGATCCGCTTGGTGGTGGGCGCGTGGGGCCCGCGACAGAGGTCGTCGAACGGTCCGTTTCGATACAGCGAGACCTCCTCGACGCCCTGGTCGCGGACGAGATCGTCGATCAGCTCGACCTTGTAGTCCTGATTCTCGGAGGCGAACTTCGCGCGGGCCTCGGCGACGGGCAGCTCCCGGCGCTCGAAGGTCTCGTCGGCGGCGACGTGCTCGGCCATCGCCTTCTCGATGGCGGGGAAGTCGTCCTCGCTGATCGACACACCCTTGGGGAACTCAAAGTCGTAGTAGAAGCCGTCGGCGATCGGGGGGCCGATGGAGACCTTGGTGGCGGGCCACAGGTCGACGACGGCGGTGGCGAGGACGTGGGCGGCGTCGTGGCGGATCACGGCGAGGGCCTGGGGATCACGGTCGGTGAGGATCGCGACCGTCACCCCGTCGGGCAGCGGCCGGGCGAGGTCAGCGACCTCGCCGTCGACGACGATCGCCACGGCGGCCTTGGCTAGCCGCGCGCCGATGGCCGCGGCGGCCTGGGCACCGGTCGCGCCGGCCGCGAGCTCGAGCGGGGTGCCGTCGGGCAGCGTGACGGTGGTGGTGGCATCGGTGCTCATGGGTCCATCGTCGCGGATGGCGGCGACGGTGCGCCGTCGGCGTCCGGGGCGGTGGCGCCCGCGCGGAAGTCGGGGGCGCCCTGCATGTCGAGCTCGCGGTACAGGCGCAGCTCGTCGGCGAGGGCCCGGGGCAGCAGGAACCGCTCGCGGACGTGCTCGTAGCCCGACCGGCCCATCCCCACGGTGCCGGCCGGGTCGGCGACCAGCTCGGCGATCGCCTCGGCGCACTGCTCGACACCCTCGATCAGCAGGCCGTCGGTGCCGTCACGGACCTGCTCGGGGATCCCACCCACGGCCTCGGCGACCACCGGCGTGCCCTTCCACATCGCCTCGGCGCAGACGAGGCCGAACCCCTCCCGGATCGAGCGCTGGCACAACACGCGCGCCAGTCGCTGGACGGCGTTGACCACGATCGAGTCGGCGGCGATCGGCCCGGTCAGCAGGTGCAGGTCCGGGCGGCGGGCGGCTTCGGCGGTGATCTCGGAGATGAGCTCCCAGCCCTGGGCATCCTCGGGGGCCAGCGTGGCGACGACGACGAGCTGCAGGCCCGGAACCTTCTCGCGCGCGCCCTCCCACGCCTCGATCACCCCGAGCGGGTCCTTCCACACGTCGAGCCGGACCACGTGGGCGATCATCGGCCGGTCGGTGTCGATGCCCACCCACCGCCCGAGCGAGCCGACCATCGCAGGCGGCAGGGGCAGGTTCTTGGGCCCGAGCGGATCGATGGCCGGGGAGATGACCGAGGCCGGGCTCTCGAGTCCGGGGGGCACGAAGGCCTCCATCGAGAACACCGCATGGTCGAGCTCGCCGGCCAGCGGGCCGACCCGGCGCCACGTGTCCTGGGCCGGCTCGGAGGCATCGAGGTGGCACCGCCACACCCAGCGGCTGGCCTGGGCCTGCGGGCTGCGCGAGAAGGCGAGCGGGAGCACGTCGTGCGCGATGACCGCGTCGTAGCCCGCGAACTCGGGCCGCTCCCGGGCCCCCTCGGCCTGCCACACGTCCCAGGCGACGTCGGGCCAGTGCTGGTCTGCCCCCTGGAGGCCGTCGCGCAGGCTGCGTCCGGCCCGGACGTCCTCCGGGACGCCGTAGGCCACGGCCCAGTCCACCTCGACCCCGAGATCGCGCAGCAGCGGGGCGCTCGCGCGCAGCAGCTCCGACACGCCGCCCCCGGCCGCGGCGGCGCTGAGGTGGAGCACCCGGTAGCCCTGGATGGCGGCGGCGAGAGGCTCAAGCGCGTCGACGGCGGCGTCGCCCGCGAGCTCGCGGTAGGCCGCGATCGGACGCACTCCCACGTCGAGGGGTTGGAGCTCCAGCGGCATGTGGGCCCACAATATCCCCCGTGCCCTCCCCCACCCCGTTACGCGACAGCTTCCCGGTCTGTGCCGATAGCGCCTACCTGAACGCCGGAACCAACGGCCCCATTCCCCACGCCGCGATTCGGGCGATGGGCGGCCGCTGGGAGCACGAGGCGGCGGTCGGGCGCTCGGGCGACGGGCACTGGCGCGGCGTGGCCGATCTCGACGCATCGGTCCGCGCGCGCCTGGCGCGGCTGCTGGGCAGCCGCCCCGAGGAGCTGGTGCTCACCCGGTCGACGACCGAGGGCATCAACCTCGTGCTCGCCGGGCTGCGCTGGCGGGCAGGCGACGAGGTGCTGACGTCCACCGAGGAGCACCCCGGCGTCCTGGCCCCGCTCGGGCAGTTACGCCGGCTCGGCGTGACGGTCCGCATGGCGCCGCTCGAACGCCTTCCCGACGCGGTGGGCCCGCGCACACGGCTTGTCGTGTGCTCCCACGTGACCTGGACCCGGGGCGCGGTGGCCCCGACCGAGCGCCTGGCCGGCTGCGGGGTCCCGATCCTCTACGACGGCGCCCAGGGGCCCGGCTGCGTCCCGGTGGACGTCGCGAAGATGGACTGCGCGTTCTACGCGGCGGCCGGGCAGAAGTGGCTGTGCGGTCCGGCGGGGACGGGCGTGCTCTACGCCCACCCCGACCGCACCGCCGAGCTGGGGATGCCGTGGCCCAACTACGGGTCGCTGGCCGACGCGAGCCGGCCGCTGCTCGGAGCCCCGGCCCCCGGGGCGGCCGGCCTGTCGCCGGGTGAGGCCTCGGCGCCGCTGCTCGCCGCCCTGCACGCCTCGATCGAACTGCTCGAGGGCCACGGCTGGACCGAGAACATGGACCGCGCAGCCACCCTGGCCGATCGGCTGCG
The DNA here is from genome assembly GCA_050999155.1 of Solirubrobacterales bacterium. Lineage (GTDB taxonomy): Bacteria > Actinomycetota > Thermoleophilia > Solirubrobacterales > 70-9 > JBPCPM01. Next base: position 4,937 of record JBPCPM010000124.1, on the reverse strand, counting down.
CAGCGAGCTGTCCGGCCGCGGGCGGGCGGTGCTGCCGGGCGCGGCCCCGCTGGTCGGCTGGCGCGAGCCGGATCCGGAGCCGACGGTGCGGCGGCTGGCCGCGGCCGGTGTGGTCGTGCGGGCGGTCCCCGGCCGGGGCGCGCTGCGGGCGTCGGTCGGCACCTGGAACGACGAGTCGGACCTGCGACGGCTGCTCGGAGCGCTCGACGAGATCCGCGCTGACGCTCGCTGAACGATTTTCCGGACCGTATTCCCGAGAATCGTTCAGCGAACGGGCGCGTCCGGGGGGCCAATACGCATCATTTCCTGCAAGTCGTGCACCCGGCGGTGCATGACTAAGGCTCGGACCCCCGAGTCGCCGAATCACGGACCGAGACTTTTGTCGACTTCGAGGTTCGTTAGGGTGCCGCATTCAATCGACCTTGCCGAACCGCCACGGGCACAGCCCACGGCGGCCGGGGGACCCACCTTTTGGGGCGAATCGCCGCACGTGCGGCGTAGCGCGACTTCTTCAGCGCGAGCCCGTCAGCTAACCCCGGAGGCACGACGAGGAAGAGGTCCCAGCTGATGGTGTCTTGCCCCCGGCGCCTGTCGCCGCCCAGAGTTCAATTTGTCGCCACCCTGACGCTCTGCCTGCTGGCGGTGGTCCTTTCCAGCGGCCAGGCCGGCGCCCAGGAGCCGATCGGGCAGACGAGCGCCTCCGGCGGCACCGGCACGCCCACGGCGAAGAGCGCCGCCGTCCAGCGAGGCCAGTTTGGCTGGAGAACGCTTGGGACGGGAAGCCGGGGACGGGACGTCCGCATCCTCCAATCGTGGCTGACACGCCTGGGCTACCGGACCACGGTCGATGGCCGCTACGGCTCCGGCACCAAGCGCACGGTGATGTCCTTCGAGGCCGACGAGAAGCTCAAGCGCGACGGCAAGGTCTCCACGTCCCAGGCCCGCCGGATCCGCCGCTACATCGAAAAGGGCGGCCGCGAGCCGGTCGGCCCACAGGCCGAGAAGGTCCGCGAGACCGGCACGACGATGTTCCAGGGCTCGGCCCGTGAGCCGGAGCTGACCTACGTGGCCGACGCGCCGGGCGGGGTGACCGTCGAGGTCACCGATGCCGACCGTGGCACGGCCGTCGCCCGGATCTCCGACACGGCGGGCGCCGCCGGCGAGGAGCGGACCGTCACGTGGGACACCACGATCTCCGGCAAGCCGGCGCCCGAGGGCGTCTACGCCATGCGCGTCGCATCCGGTGCCGCCCGCGCCACGGCCGGCACCGAGCAGTTCACGTTGCGCCACCACGTCTTTCCCGTCCGCGGCGGCCACGACTACGGCACCGCCACCAACGAGTACGGGACCGCCCGCGGGCGTATGCACTACGGCCACGACGTGTTCGCCGAGTGCGGGGTGCGCCTCGCCGCGGTCGCGGCGGGCACCGTCCACTACGCCGGCTACCAGTCCTCGGCCGGCCACTACGTGGTCATCGACAGCGCCATCGACGGTCAGAGCTCGGTCTACATGCACCTTCGCTCCCCCAGCCGCGTGCAGGCCGGCGAGACCGTCCGCACCGGCGAGACGATCGGCTACGTCGGCGAGAGCGGCAACGCGGTCGGCTGCCACGTGCACTTCGAGCTGTGGACGTCGCCCGGCTGGTACCGCGGCGGCAAGGCGTACGACCCGCAGCCCAAGCTCCGCGACTGGGACAGCTGGAGCTAGGTCTACGAGATCTGGAACCGGGCGATGGGCGCTACTGGGCTCGAACCAGTGACCTCCAGCTTGTCGAGCTGGCGCTCTCCCAACTGAGCTAAGCGCCCGGGGTCCGGAAATCTAGCGGAGACGACGGCAAGGGCCGTCGCACACGCTTGAGTCCAAGCCGCGGGCCAACCCCGGCGGGGGGCCCTTACGCCCGGCGGGCCCCTACCGCAGGAGGCGGCGCAGCCGGCTCATCATTCCGCCGCCGCCCGAGCCCCCGCGGCCGGAGCGTCGAGCGCCCTGCCGGCCCCCACCCGAATTGGGCCCGGGGGTACGAAGGCGGTTGAAAATCTTCTTCAAGAAGCGCATACAGGTGCCTTGCCCCGCAGTGCGGCCTGGCAAACGCCGATCGGATCTCGCCACCGCGCGACCCCAGCGTCCGTTTGCCCACGCGGCGGCCGGGGTAGCGAACGCCCATGTCGACTCCCATCCCACTCGCCGTCAGCGCTCTCGCGATCATCATCGTCGTGGTCGTCGTCCTCGCCCTGGTCGGGGCCGGGGCGTTCTTCTTGGTGCGCAAGCGCCAGCACGACCATGAGGCCAAGCGCGAGCGTGCCGGTTCGCTGCGTGACGACGCCAAGCAGCTGCACGAGACGGCCGACCGCAAGGAGCCCAAGCTCAAGGAGGTTTCCGAGCGTGAGCGCGAGCTGGCCGAGAAACGTGCGCGCATCGAGCGCGAACACGAGCAGGTCAAGGACGAGCGCCACGGCCACGAGTCCGAAGTGCGCAAGGCCCGCGAAGCCGCGCACGAGCGCGAGGCGCACGCCACGGAAGTCGATCCAGACGCGAGCTCGCCGCGCAGCGACGACTAGCGAGGGCTGCCGGCGAGGCACGCCGGCTCCGCCGCCTCGCCGCATGGAGTGTTGGACCAAGGCGCCTGCCGGATTTGAACCGGCGTACGCGGCTTTGCAGGCCGCTGCGTAACCACTCCGCCAAGGCGCCGGGCGGCCCGAAGGGTATCGACGGGGCCGGGCCCCATCAGCTTCGTCGCCAGGATGGGCCGCCGTGCCCGACAATCCGTGATCGATGGACTCCCTGCGCGGAAAGCTCCTGGTGGCCTCTCCCACCATCGACGACCCCAACTTCCGGCGCAGCGTGGTGCTGATCACCGAGCACGGCGAGGACGGGGCAATGGGGCTGGTGCTCAACCGCCGCTCGGAGATCACCGTTAGCGACGGGGTCCCCGAGCTCGGGCACATCCCCGACCTCGACGACCAGCTGCACCTGGGGGGCCCGGTGCAGCCGACGGGAGTGATCGTCGTCGCCGAGTTTCTCGCCGCCGACGGGGTGGCCGTGCCGGTCTTCGGCTCCGTGGGATTGCTGGCCGCCGACGCCGAGGCGGAGGAGATCAGCGAGTCTGTGAGCCGCGCGCGGGCCTTCGCCGGCCACGCGGGCTGGGGAGCCGATCAGCTGCGGGCCGAGATGGACGAGGAGTCGTGGTTCGTCGCCGCGGCCCGCACGTCCGACCTGTTCGCCGACGATCCGCAGGAGCTTTGGCCGCGGGTGCTCGAGCGAATGGGTGGCGAGTACACCCTGCTGTCGCGGCTCCCGGACGATCCGACGCTGAACTGAGGCCAGCGGTCCGCAGATCGCGCGCCGGGGGCCGCCGGGACGTGCGCTCAGAAGACGATCGTCTTGTTCTCGTGCACCAGCACACGATCGCCGAGGTGCCAGTCCACGGCGCGTGCCAGCACCGAGCGCTCGATGTCCCGCCCCACACGGCGCAACTCGTCGGGCCCAAGGCGGTGCGAGACGCGCTCGACGTCCTGCTCGATGATCGGTCCCGCGTCGAGTTCCTCCGTGACGTAGTGGGCGGTCGCGCCGATCAGCTTCACGCCACGCTCATACGCCCGGCCGTAGGGGTCGGCGCCGACGAAGGCGGGCAGGAACGAATGGTGGATGTTGATGATCGGCGCCCCGATCCCCGCGAGAAACTCCGGGGAGAGGATCTGCATGTAGCGCGCGAGCACGACGAGGTCGTGGTCGGCCAGCAGCTCCAGCAACCGCTCCTCGGCCTTGGGCTTGCCGCCTGGCGGGACCGGCAGGTGCACGAACGGCACGCCGAAGGCGTAGGCGTCGGCCTCCGCGTCGACGTGGTTTGAGATCACCTGCGTCACCTCGGCGTCGATCTCTCCGCGACGTCGACGCCACAGCAACTCCAGCAGGCAATGCTCCTCCCGGGAGGCCAGGATCGCCATCCGCGGTCGCTCGTCGGTGAACCGCAGCCGCCAGCGCATGTCGAGGGGCCCGGCGACCTCGGGCCCGAACCCTCGCTCCAGGTCACCGGCCCGGTCGCGGCTCACATCGAACTCCATGCGCATATAGAAGACTCCGCCTGCCGGGTCGGTGGAGTGCTGGTCGGAGTCGAGGATGTTCGCCCCGGCTCGGTGCAAAAAGCCGGAGACGGCGGCGACTATCCCGGCGCGGTCGGGGCAGGAGATCAGCAACCGGGCACGGCGCATGCCTCGATCATCGGCAGCGGGGCCGGGAAAACCGAGAGCAGCGGCGCCTGGAGGCGACCTTGCAACATTCCCTGCCGTCCAGTTGTTCGGACCTTGACTTTCTCCTGCACCACGGCAGGATCGCGGCGCTCGACAGATGTTCGATCAAGGGACAGATCGGCGTGCGGGATCCGGCCGTCGAGCGGGACCTGGCAGAAACGGCGCAGGTGCAGCGGGTCGGAGGCTTCCTTGGCCAACGTTCATAGCCCCAGCCGGAGCGCTACTTGATCACCATCATGCGGACGTAGGTGGCCATCGGCACGGTGGGGCGGCCGTTGCTCTCCAGATCCAGTCCGGTCCCGTTTCCCCGCCGGCGCCAGTGGTGGGCGATCGGCTCCAGCAGCGCGGGATCGCCCAGCAGTTCGTCGAGCTTCGCCAGATCCTCGGGCAGCTCCCGCACCTCGGCAGGCAGCACCTCGTCCCACAGGCACTTGGCCCACGGACCTTGCAGTCGCAGCATCCCAACCTCCCCAGATCAGTCGTGAACCCCTTCAAACGCAGGCCTACTCTGCTTGGAGGATCAGGACGGAGAGCTTTGGCTCAGAGGCGACTACTTCCGGCGGAAGTAGGTAGTTAGAGTCCGTGCGATGAGCGAGTCCCTGCCCAGAACGCTGATCCTGGGTGGCGGGATAGCCGGTCTGGAGGCGTTATTGGCGCTCACGGATCTAGCCGCGGAGCGCACGGAGCTAACCC
>JBPCPM010000112.1:0-15653 GCA_050999155.1 Solirubrobacterales bacterium | reverse complement strand
CCCCAAGGCATGCGAAAGATGGTCCGAGACCTTCGCCGGGTCAGGGTTGCGTTGGGCGACGGGGCGAAGACCATGTACGGAACCGAGATCGGGCCAGGCGAGAAGATGGCCAAGAAGCTCGTGGCGCGCGCCGATCTCCCGGCGGGACACGCGTTGCGCCCCGAGGATGTGGCCGCGCGCTCACCCGGCGACGGACTTCCCCCCTACGAGCTCGACCGCGTCCTCGGCCGCAGGTTGCGCCACCCGGTCGCCTCCGACACGACTCTGACCTTCGAATTGCTGGAGGAGCTGGTCCCGCAGGAGTTCGCGGCCGTTACGCGCGACGCGGATGACTGACCTGACCGGACGGGTTTGTGTGGTTACCGGGGTGCTGGGTCGTCTGGGCCCGGTGTGGGCGGCGGCTCTGGTGGAGGCTGGGGCCAAGGTCGTCGGCATCGACCGCGCGGATGGCGTCGTTCCTGCGGGGGTGGAGCTGATGCACGGAGACGTAACCGATCGGGCCTCGCTCGAGGGGGCGCGCGAGGAGCTGGTCTCCCGTCACGGTCACGCGGACATTCTGGTCAACAGTGCCGGCGTGGACCAGCCGCCCGGGGCCGACGGAGCCACCTGGCGGGTGGAGGACGTGCCCGCCGCGGACTTCGCCCACACGATCGAGGTCAACCTGACCGGGGCCTTCACGTCGACACAGGTCTTCGGTGCCCCGATGCGCGACCGGGGTCGAGGGGCGATCGTCAATATCGGGTCTCTCTACGCCTCAGTCGCTCCCGAGCCGGCGTTCTACGACCACATCCCCACCGATCCGCCCTTTCTCAAGCCCCCGGCCTACGGCGCGTCGAAAGCCGGCCTGATCAACCTCACCCGCTACTTCGCGCGGTTGTGGGGATCCAGTGGGGTTCGGGTCAACGCGCTGTCACCGGGTGGCGTGCGCGGCGGCCAAGATCCGACGTTCACCGCCAAGTACTGCTCGCGGGTACCCCTCGGTCGGATGGCCGAGCCCGGCGATCTCGCAGAGCCGCTGCTGTTCTTGGCCTCGGATGCCTCTGCCTACGTCACCGGGCACGAGCTGCGCGTAGACGGAGGATTCACCTCGTGAGCACCGCCAAGCGCGATATCCCCGACCTGGTGTCCAACGTGATCGGTGGGCAGGAGCGGCCTGCCGGATCCGGGCAGACCTTCGTGAAGTACTCGCCGGCCACCGGGCAGCCCCTGACCGAGGCGGCTCGCTCGCAGGCCGCCGACGTGGCCGACGCTATCCAGGCGGCCGAGAGCGCCCAGCACGCGTGGGCCCGCGAGACGGTCGCGGCGCGTGGTCAGGTGCTGAGACAGATCGCGGCCCTGCTCGAGCGAGACGCCGACCGACTGGCGGAGATCGTGGCCGCCGAGACGGGAAAGGCGCCGTCCGAGGCGCGGGGCGAGGTCGGGGCTGCCGTGGAGATGGGCTACTTCGTCGCCGGCGAGGGCCGGCGGTTCTACGGGCGCACGACGACTAGCGGGGTCCCCCATCGGCAGGCGATGACCGTCCGCCAGCCCCTTGGCGTCGCCGGGCTGATCATCGCCGCCAACACCCCCATCGCCAATGTGGCCTGGAAGACGTTTCCCTCGATGCTGTGCGGCAACGCCTCGGTCCTCAAGGCCTCCGAAGACACCCCGGCCACGGCGCTGGCCTTTGCCCGGCTCGCGGCAGAAGCCGGCGTGCCCGACGGGGTCCTGAACATCGTCCAGGGGCTGGGACCCGAGGCGGGCCAGCCCCTGGTCGAAGACGAGCGGGTCGCCGTGGTGAGCTTCACCGGCTCGACCGCCGTCGGTCGGATGATCGCGCGGGTCGCCGGGGAACGTCTGGCCAAGGTGTGCCTCGAGCTGGGGGGCAAGAACCCCCTGGTGGTGTGCGACGACGCGGACCTCGAGGGGGCCGCGGGGGCGGCGGTCCTGTCGGCCTTCAGCAACGCCGGTCAGCGGTGTGCGGCGGGGAGCAGGCTCATCGTCTTCGACGCCGTCTACGACCGGTTCCGCGAGATGATGGTGAACGCGACGGCCGCGCAGCGCGTCGGTCCGGGCGACGAACACGACTTCGGGCCCGTCATCAACGAGGATCAGCTGCACGGCATGCTGGCCTCGGTCGAACGCGCGGTCGATGGGGGCGCCCGCGTCGTCGCGGGGGGCCGACGGCTGACCGACGACGGGCGCGCCGGCGGCTACTACATGGCCCCCACGCTGCTGGAGGAGGTTGCCCTGGACAGCGAGATCGCCTGCTCGGAGCTGTTCGGCCCTATCGCTTCGCTGCACCGGGTGGCCGACTTCGAAGAGGCCATCGCGGCGGCCTCGGCGTCGCCCTACGGCCTCACCGCGGCCGTCTGGACCGAGAGCGTGCACCGAGGGCAGGAGTTCATAGCCCGTATGTCGAGCGGCGTGACATCGGTCAACGGACCGACCTACGGCTCCGAGCCCCACATGCCGTTCGGCGGCGAGGGGGTCTCGGGCAACGGCTGGCGCGAAGCCGGTACCGAGGCCCTCGACGTGTACTCCGACCTCAAGACGGTGTACGTGAACCACGACCCGGCGCGCGTCTGACGCTCGAACGTGGGCGCGGTCGCACTCATACCGGCTCGCGCCGGCTCGACCCGGGTACCGGGAAAGAACATCCGCCCGTTGGCCGGACAGCCGCTGATCGCCTACTCAATCGCCGCGGCAATCAAGTCTGGGCTTTTCGACGCCGTGGTGGTCTCCACGGATTCGGAGGAGATCGCCTCCGTCGCCCGTTCGGTTGGGGCCGAGGTCCCGGCCCTGCGGCCCGCCTCGCTGGCGGGGCCGAGGTCCCCCGACATCGAGTGGGTGACCCACACGCTGGGCCAGCTCCGCGACGACGGACGGGAATTCGAGCTGTTCTCGATCCTGCGCCCCACCAGCCCCTTTCGCGGGGTCGCGACCATCCGCCGGGCCTGGCAGCAGCTCATGGATGCTGGGGCGCAGGCCGATTCGATCCGGGCCGTGCAGCCGTGCCGGGAGCATCCCGGCAAGATGTGGATTCTCGACGGTGATCGGATGCGGCCGCTTCTCTCCCAACGCGACGGCGAAGTGCCGACCCATTCCCGGCAGTACCAGGACCTGCCGGAGGTCCACGTCCAGAATTCGAGCCTGGAGATCGCCCGCACCCGGTTGGTCGGAGCGGGAGAGATCGCGGGCTCCGAGATCGTGCCGTTCTTCACCGACGGAGCCGAGGGTCTGACCATCGACTACCCGGAGGACTGGGCGGCGGCCGAACGTCTCGTCGCCGACGGCACAGCGCCGCTCCCCGTCGTTCGCTCCACGGTCGCCGATCGGAGCCGCTGAGATGGAGGCGGCGACCAGCTCGATGGCGTCGGGGGAGCTCGTGTACGTCGGTCCCGACGAGCTGCGGCGGATCCGCACGCTCGATGCGCCCGCCGTGGACCGGGCGGCCGCCTTCGCCGACGCATGCCGTCTCAACGTCTTGTACATGGTTGCGCGGGCCGGCTCGGGGCACCTGGGGACGAGCTTTTCGTGCATCGACATGCTTGCCTGGTTGCACCTTGAGCGCCTGGGTGAAAGCGAGCGCTACTTCTCTTCCAAGGGGCACGATGCCCCGGCGCTGTACGCGACGCTGATCGGAACCGGCGCGGTGGAGTTCGACCTGCTCCATCGTCTGCGGCGCCTTGGGGGTCTGCCGGGCCACCCCGACGTCAAGGCGGTGCCACAAGTCGTGACCAACACCGGATCGCTGGGGATGGGTGTGTCCAAGGCGAAGGGATTCTGCCGCGCTGATCGTCTGGCTGGCCGTTCGGGCTCGGTGGTGGTGATGACAGGCGACGGCGAGCTCCAAGAGGGCCAGTTCTGGGAGTCCCTGGCCCAGACCGCCAACGAGGGCTTCGGGCAGATCACGGTCATCGTCGACCACACCAAGATCCAATCCGACACGTGGGTCTCTGAGGTCAGCGATCTCGGTGACCTCGAAGCAAAGGTGGCGGCGTTCGGGTGGGAGGTCGGCCGCTGTAACGGGAACGACATCACGGCCTTCTCCGAGGCGCTCGCGGACCTGGACCGAGCGGGTCCCGAGATCCCCAAGCTCCTGCTGGCCGACACGGTCAAGGGCCATGGGGTCACGTTCATGGAGCCTGGGGACCTGCCGCGAAGCGCAGACGCGCTGTACGCCTTCCATTCGGGGGCGCCCACCGCCGACGACTACGGGCGCGCGGTGGCGGAGCTTTTTCGCCGGCTCGCGTCCCGGTTGGAGGCCTGCGGCGCGTCGGCGCCGCGGCTGGAGGCCGTGTCCCGTCCGTCAGCTCCGGCCGTCGCGGATTCTGTTGGCCCCCCCCAGCGGCTGGTCCAGGCTTACGGCGAGGCGTTGGCCGACCTGGGCGCCGAGCGTCAAGACCTCGTCGCGCTCGACGCTGACCTCGTGCTCGACACCGGGCTGATCGGGTTCCGCGAGCGCTTCCCCGACCGCTTCGTCGAGTGCGGGATCGCCGAGCAGGACATGGTCTCCCAAGCGGGGGCGATGGCGCTCGGCGGCGCGCTGCCGGTGGTCCACTCGTTTGCTTGTTTTCTGTCCACGCGCCCCAACGAGCAGATCTACAACAACTGCACCGAGGGGACACGGGTGATCTACGTCGGGTCGCTCGTGGGCCTGGTTCCTGGCGGGCCCGGTCACTCCCATCAGTCCGTTCGCGACATCTCCGCCCTGGCGGCGATGCCGGGCATGATCCTTGCCGAGCCGTTCTGCGAGGCCGAAGTTCGGGGGCTGCTGCGCTGGGCGGTCGAGCAGGCGGCCGGGCCCGTGTACTTGCGGCTCGTATCGGTTCCGTGGGCGCTGGGGTTCGAGCCCCCGCCCCTCGACCCTCCGGCGCCGGGGCAAGGGACGGTCCTCCGGGTCGGAGAGGCCGCGACCATCGTCTGCACGGGACCGGTGATGGTCTCCCAGGCCCAGGCGGCCGCCGAGCGGCTCGCCGGCCGCGGGATGGACGTCGGCATCATCGCCGTCCCGTGGCTGACCGGCCTCGACGGCCGGTGGCTGGCCGACCACGCTGCGCAGACGGTGGTCACCCTCGACAACCATTACGTCACGGGCGGGCAGGGCACGGCCGTGCTCGAGGCCCTGGCCTCGGTTCCCGAAGCCCGGGAACGGCAGGTCGTGAGGCTGGGCGTCCGGCGGGTGCCGGTGTGTGGCACCAACGACGAGGTGCTCCGGGAGCACGGGCTCGACGGGGACGCCATCGCCACCGAGATCGACGCCCTCCTACGGCGGTGACGGCCGTGTTCGCCGACGAGCCGGCCGGAGAGCCCGGAGGGGTTCAGGCATACGACGCCATCTCCGAGATCGTGTTCTGGGACATCGACGGCACCCTGCTGAGCACGGCGCGGGCGGGTATCGGAGCGCTCGAGGACGCGGCGTCGGATGTGCTGGGTGTCCAGGCCTCCTTCGCGGAGCTGCAGACCGCGGGCCTCACCGACGCCGAGGTTGCTCGACTGGCTATCAGCACCTGTGGTGGGCAGCCCGACCACGCGACGATCACGCGTTTTTTGGGCAGCTACGAGCGCGCGTTGCCCGAGCGCCTGCACGCACGACGGGGGGGCGTGATGCCCGGGGTGATCGAGACTCTCGATGCGCTGGAGCGGCGGCCGAGCTGTCTCTCGCTCCTGTTGACCGGCAATACCCCGGCGGGAGCGCGGGCCAAGCTCTCCCACTATGGGCTGGGCGGTCGGTTCGCGGGTGGAGGGTTCTGCGACCGCCGGTGGGATCGGACGGCGATCGCCGAGGAGGCCCGGGACGTGGCGGCGTCGATGGTGGGGCGCCCCGCCTCGGGGCTCTCGATGGTCGTTGTCGGCGACACTCCGCTGGACGTCGCCTGCGGCAAGGCCATCGGCGCGCGGACGGTGGCGGTCGCCACCGGCTCGGTGGCCGCGGAGGATCTGGCGGCCAGCGACCCCTGGGTGGTATGGGAGCGGTTGCCGGTGGCGGACGAGTTCCCTTCGCTGGTCTTCGACGGTGGCTGAGGTGGTCTCGGGATGTCCGCGATAGCCGATCGGCTGCGCGCCGAACGGGAGCTCCTGGATTTCCGCACCGGGTATTGGCGCGGCCGGGCGCGCCTGAAGGCGCTGTGCGACCAGGAGGCGCCCGTGGTGGCCGGGCCGTTCGTCTCGGAGATCGGCTTCGAGTCGCTGTACTGGATTCCGCTGCTGACCTGGCTTCGAGATCACCAGGGACTCGATCCCGAGCGGGTGACGGCCGTTTCACGCGGAGGTCCCAGCGCGTGGTACGCCGGGGTCGCCTCCCGGTACGTCGACGTGTTCGACCACATGAGCCCCGAGGAGCTCAAGCAGGGCACGGCCCGCCGGCTCGCCGACACGCGCAACGAAAAGCAGTTCGGCGTTGCCGAAGTCGATCGAGAGATCCTGGATCGCATGTCGAGCGTCCTGCCCGAAGGTGCGCGGCTGCTGCATCCCTCGATCATGTACCGGCTCTTCTGGGCGTTCTGGTCGGGCCGCCGACCTGCCCGGCGGGTGCACGACATGGTCAGCTTCACCCCGTTCGGCGCGCAACGCGACGGCCTCAGCCCCGAGGCGCGGGAGGCGATCGACGCCCTTCCCGAGGACTACGTCGCCGTAAAGGGGTACTTCAGCAGCTGCTTTCCCGATACCGCCGCGAACCGGCGGTTCATGGCCGAGCTGCTGGCCACGCTCGGCCGGGACACCGAGATCGTGTCGCTGTCCACCGGCATCGACCTCGACGAGCACGGCGAGCTCAACGGCGGCGCGCGTGTGCACTCGCTCGAGCACGTGATGACGCCGGCGACGAACCTCGCCGTGCAGAGCGCCGTCCTCGGGCGGGCCCGGGCCCTCTATACCACCTACGGCGGGTTCGCCCACCTCGGGCCGTTCCTCGGGACCCGGACCGTGTGCTTCTACTCCGACGAGGTCTTCAACGCCACCCACCTCGACATGATGAGCCGTGCGACCAGGGACCTACGGCGGACGGGCTCGGACGTCGGGTTCGTGCTGTTCGACGTCCGCGACGCCGACCTCGTGGGCCTGACGCAGCAGCCGACGCCGGCTTGGCCGCGGCGATGATTGTGAGCACCGAAGACCTCGGCCGCCACGGGCCGGGCACGGCGATGGTCAGCGGCGGCTTCGACCCTCTGCACCCCGGTCACATCTTGTACTTCCGTGAGGCCGCCGGCCTCGGTCTGCCGATCTTGTGCAACATCACCGGCGACCACTACGTCAGCCGGAAGCACCCGCCGCTTCTGCCCGCAGACCAGCGGGTGCAGGTCGTCGACGCCATCCGGTACGTCGATGTCGTCCACGTCTCGGAGCTGACGACCGTCGAGGTCCTGGAGCGGGCTCGTCCCGAGGTCTTCGTCAAGGGCGAGGACTGGCGGGGCCGGCTGCCGCAGGAGGAAGTCGAGGTCTGTGAGCGGGCGGGCATCGAGGTCGTGTACCTCGACACCGTGATCTCATCCTCGTCGGGGATCCTCGCCGACTACGACGAACGGCTGCGCAGAGCCCGATCGTAGACCTCGGTGACGCCGTCGGCGGACCGCGACCACGAGTACGCCTCGGCCCGCCGCCTCCCCCGCTCTCGGAGCGCGTCGCGCACCGCAGCGGAGCCGAGCACGTCGCGGAGAGCGTCACGAAGCCTGTCCGGTCTGCCGGGATCTCCCAGGGCACGACATGGACGCGAGCGATGCGGTGATCACCGCATCGGCCCGTCTGACCGACGGCCGCACGACCAGTCGGTGGCTGAGCACGTTGGTCCGCGTCAGCCATTCCGGGTGCCGCCACGGCAAGACGTCGAAGACGGTCACGACCAACGGCAGGGGTGATCGGATCGGCACGACCGGGCCGGCGCAATGCAGCAGGTCAAACTCACTTCGGCGCACTGGCGGGGGAGCCGCGCGGGAAGCCACGCGAGCTCCCGCGCCAGTCCGCGGACCGTCGTCCCGAACCGCGGGTGCCCGGGGTGGGAGATCTCCGCGATCTCGACGTCGCGTCGTTCTCGTAGGGCCGCCAACATGCCCGTGGCCGCCCGCGCCGTACCGCCGCCGTCGAGCTCGAGCAGGTCGTCTCCACCGCGATCCGCGGTACCCGGGGCTCAGCCGACGCGCGAACCACCCGCAGCAAGCGTCGTGTCGATGGCCTTCTCGATCGAGGACGCCACCGCGGCGGCGTTGTCCGGCGACCCGTCCACGCCGATGGGCGCCCCGGGGTAGGTCGTGCGCATCGCCGCCCCGAGGAAACGGGCGATCGTCTGGGGGTCGGGGTCGAACCGCAGGAACGCGGGGACGGCCTCCCGGATCTCCCGGAAGGAGTCGACGTCCACCGTGGCCCCGTAGCCGGCATAGTAGGGCTGGCCGAGGGTGAGAACCCGCTGTCCGTACAAAAGGGCCTCGAGACCCACCGTCGATCCGATCACCGATACTCCCACCGCGCGCTCGATCAGTTCGTGGGAACTCTGGTAGGGGTCGACGAGCCGGATGTTCGGCCGGCGGAGGATCCTTCGGAGCCAGCCGACCGGGTTGCGGCCGATGGAGAACGGATGCTCCTTGAGCACGAGATCATGGCCCTGCGGGAGGGCGTCGGCTACCTGCTGGATCAAGTACGCCTGGTCAACGCAGTGCGGCGTCACGCGCTTGACCTTGAAGTCGTCGGTCACGTGCAGCGGGAAGTACACGAAGGGCCGATCGGCCGGTACCGGCTCATAGAGCCGGCGCAGCGTGACGGCGCGGGCCCGCTGCACCACGGTGTTGACGACGAAGCGGCGAGGCCGCAGGTACTCGTTGTCGCGGTCGACCGTGAGGCTGACGACCACGTGGCGAGCGAAGTCCCGCAGGGTGGCCGGCGTCACGCTGGCCACCTTGTGAGGGAGGATCGAGCGCTTGGCCGCCGTGAACTCTGCGACCCAGCGGTCGAGCCGTTGCTGCTCGGCGTCGGTCAGCTCCCGCAGCTCGTCCTCGGGCACGATCGGGCCCAGATGGGGGTCGGTGTGGATCATCAAGGGCTCGGGAAAGATCGTGAAGAACAGGAAGAACACGGGGATGCCGCGCGCGCGGGCGATCAGCCACGCCGCGGTGCGGAAGGTCTCGCTGCCCACTTCCGGCACGATGAGATCGGGTTCGACATCGTCGAACACGGTCTCCAGGGCACGAAACGTCCGCACCGTCCGCTCGATGCACCACCGCTCCGAGCGTCCCCGGCAGGCCGGATCGGTCAGATAGACATCACGCAGCGATGGCATCGCGTAGCGCCGCTCGAGTTGGCGCGCCTCCACGGCGAGCTCGTCGGACACCGCGACCTCACCCATCAGCTCGGGAAGGCAGCGAGCAGGCTGGCCCCGCCGCGAGAGCCGCCCTGCGGCGCGGCGCGAGATGGTTACGTGGTGGGGCTCGTGGCCGGCTGCCCGCAGGCTGTCGGCCACGCGTCCGAAAAACGCGCTCTCGTCGAATTGGATGCTCGCGAAGAGGAGTTTCATGGGCGCGAAGGGGCACTGTAGCCATCGGCCGAGTGCCCGCGACGGACGGGGCCGTCATCATCGACGGGGTGCCGCCACGCCTAGACAGCCCATGTGTGGGATAGCCGCCCTCGTTGGCGGCTCGTGGACTCGCCGCGAGCTCGAGACAATGGTCGCCTGCCAGCACCATCGGGGCCCCGACGCGCAGGGCGTGTGGGTAGGCGACGGTGCGCGCGTCGGCCTCGGCCACAACCGGCTCAGCATCATCGACCTCTCGGACTCCGGGGAGCAGCCGATGGCGAGCCCCGACGGGCGCCGCCGGCTCCTGTTCAACGGAGAGATCTACAACTACCGGGAGCTGCGCGACGAGCTCGACGACTACCCGTACCGGAGCCGGACGGACACCGAGGTGATCCTCGCCGCCTGGGATCGGTGGGGGGAGGGATGCCTGGACCGGTTCGTCGGGATGTTCAGCTTCCTGATCTGGGACGACGATCGGCAGACGCTGTTCGGCGCGCGAGACCGGTTCGGCAAGAAGCCGCTGTATTACCACCACAGGCCGGACGGGGGGCTTGTCGTGGCGAGCGAGATCGCGGCGCTGCACGCGGCCGGCGTCCCGGCTGAGCCCGATCCTGTGGCCTGGTCGACCTACCTCACCCACGGGCTGCTCGAGCACTCCGAGCGGACGTTCTGGAAAGGGATCAGCTCCCTCGAGCCGGGCCGGCGGCTGCGCTGGGACGCGGGGCAACTGGAGATCCGTCGGTGGTACGACCTCGCCGCCCACATCGGTCCCTGGGACGATCGTCCTCTGGGCGAGGTGGAGGCCGATCTGCTCGAGCGGCTCGTGAACAGCGTGCGATTGAGGCTGCGGGCCGACGTGCCCGTAGGGATCAATCTGAGCGGCGGCCTGGATTCCTCGATCCTGCTCGGGCTCGTGGACCGCGTCCAGGGGTCGGCAAGCGACGTGCGCGCCTTCACCTTCGCCACCGGCGACGAGCGCTACGACGAGCTGCCGTGGGCCGAGCAGATGCTCGAGAAGACGAGCCATCCGTGGACGGTCTGCCGGTTGTCGCCCGCCGAGGTGCCCGAGCTGGCTCGCTCGGTCCAGGCCCACCAGTCCGAGCCGGTCGGAGGGTTGCCGACCATCGCCTACGCAAAGCTGTTCGCCGAGGCCCGGCGGGCCGGAGTCAAGGTGCTGCTCGACGGCCAGGGGATGGACGAGCAGTGGGCCGGCTACGACTACTACCGCCGGGCGGCTGAGCCCGGGTCGGCCGCTCTGATCCAGGGAACGAGCACGCCACCCGTCCGGCCCCAGTGCCTGACCCGGGAGTTCCGCGACCAGGCCGAAGCCTTCGTCCCCCCACGCCCCTTCCCCGACGCCCTGCGCAACCTCCAGTACCGCGACGTGGCTTTCACGAAGATCCGCCGCGCGTTGCGGTTCAACGACCGGATCTCGATGCAGTCGTCGACCGAGCTGCGGTCCCCCTTCCTCGATCACCGCCTCTTCGAGCTGGCCTTCCGCCAGCCGGCCGAGCGCAAGATCCGGGGCGAGGTCCACAAGTGGCTGCCGCGGCAGCTCGTTTCCGAGCTGCTGCCCGCAGGCGTTGCGGAAGCCCCCAAGCGTCCCCTGCAGACTCCGCAGCGCGAGTGGCTTCGCGGGCCTCTGCGCGGCTGGGCCACCGAACGGATCGATGACGCCCTCGACGCCTACGGGGAGAGCTGGCTCGATCCGGCGGCCGTGAGGGGAGCCTGGGCACGGTACTGCTCGGGGGAGGGCGACAACAGCTTCTACGTCTGGCAGTGGATCAGCCTGGGGCTGATGGCCCAGGCCGGCGGACTGCGGGAGTCCCGGGGCGTTCAGCCGCCCCGCTCGGCGACGACCCGGTGATGGCCGGTGCCGATCACCGCCCTACGGACCTCGGGGCCGTCGAGATCGCCGCGGGCGGCTCGGTCCACCAGGCTCTGGGCGGCTTCGATCACCGACGAGGTCAGCGTCGAGAGCTCCCGCTCGAGCGCGGCGGTCGAGGCATCGGTGGCGGTGGCGGCACCGGCGCTCCAAAGGCGCTCGCGGATCTGCAGCTCGGCGATCAGCGTCTGCGGGTCGCTTTCGTGGTCGGCCTGGCCGGTGCCCCATCGTCGCCAGGCGGAAAACCCTGACGTGGCCAGCAGGTGGTCGACGCGCTCGACGCTGTAGGTCTCGAGGATGGGAACGAAGAGATCGTCGAGGACGGTCCGCCGCTTGTTGGCCGCAAGCTCGGCTGCGGTGATGCAGCGGTCGACCTCGGGGTAGCCCAACACGTCCGCGTAGGCGCGGGTGACGAGGTTCAGCGGCCAGTACAGGCCGCCCGCTCCGTAGACGAGGATGTACAGCCAGCCACCGGGCTTGAGTACCCGGCGAAGCTCGCGAAGCCCCTGCTCCACCCCGGGGGTGTGGTGCAGGACGCCGCTGGAGCACGCGAAGTCGAAGCTCTCGTCGGCGAACGGCAACTCGAGGACCGAGGCCCGCTCGAAATGGACGTTGGTCGCGCCGATCGCCTCGGCGCGCGCCCTGGCGTCGGCGAGGCCGGCGGTTCCGACATCGACACCCACCGCCTCTGCTGCGCCCATCGCGGCCATGGCAAAGGTGTAGCGGCCACCGCCGCAACCTGCGTCGAGGCAACGTTTGCCCTGAAAGTGGTCCGAGGGCTCGCCGTTGGCTCGCCAGCGCGCCTCGAAGAGATCGACCGACTCCTTGAACAGCGCGTCGTCGTAGCGATGCCAGAGATCGCCGAACAGTTCGCCGGTGGCCTGTTCCACCGGTTCCCGCTGCCCGGACATCAGCTCACCCGCGGGTGCCGGAGTGGATGTCGTCGAGGCTCCGCAGCAGCTGCTCGTCGTAGTGCAGCTGCTTTTGCACTGGAGGCAGCTCCCGCGCCAGGGTCTCTGCGATCTTGCCCCCCGCGGTGCCGTCCCCGAACAAGGGGTCGGCGTCGTAGCGGCCGTTTCGCACCTGCCCCCGGATGGCATCAGCGATGTCGGCGACCTCGTAGCCGACCTCGACCACGTTACGGCCCCGCTCGCGTAGTCGCTGCCGGGTTCCCACCGTCACCGCCGGGACCCCGAGGTAGGCACCCTCGCGCAGGGCGGAGGACGAGTTGCCCACCATGCAGGCCGTGTGCGCCATCAGCTTGACGAACATCTCGGCCGGCAGATGCTGAAAGAAGTGGAAGCCCTGGTCGCGGCCCTGCTCGCGGAAGACGCGGATCCCCTTCGCCACATGCTCGGAGCCGGCGTCCACGTTGGGCCAGAACACCAGGGCCTGCATCCCCTGAGCAGCCACCGCGTCGAGCGTGCGCTCGATCTGGTCGAGTCCCTGCCCGAACTCGGTGGTCACCGGATGCTGCATCATCAGGATGTAGGGCCTGCCGGGGTCGATCGGAGACCCCACCCCGAAGTGCCGCGCGAAGTCGGCCAGCGCGTCGCTGGGCAGTCCGAGGTCGGTCCGGGCCACGAGGTCGATCGAGGGGCAGCCCACGTTGAACACGAGGTTCGGGTCCTCTCCCATGGCCATGACCCGGCGCCGGCTGAGGTCCGTTGCCGGGAAGTGCATGTGGGCCAGCTTGGTCACGGCGTGCCGCACGCTCTCGTCGATCGATCCCGACACCTCGCCGCCCTGCGTGTGGGCGAGGGGGATGTTCATGTAGGCGGCGGCGACCGCCGTCGCCATCGTCTCGAACCGGTCGGCCACCGTGACGACCATGTCCGGCTTGAGGTTCTCGAAGGCAGTGGACAGCTCGATCAGACCCAGACCGGTCGACTTGGCCATCGTCGTCGGGTTCTCGCCCTCGACGATCAGGTGGATGGCGGCATCGGGAACGAATCCGTCTGCCCTGATCACGTCGACGGCCCGGCCGAAGCGCTCGAGCAGCGTCGAGGCGGCCACCACGAGCTGCAGCTCGAGGGACGGGTTGGCGCGGATCGCCTCGAGGGCCGTCTTGATCCGGGCGTAGTTCGCCCGGTTGGCCACGACGACGCAGATCTTTCGGCGCTCAGGCAAGGTCCGACTCCTCCAACAACTCGTTCGCGTCGATGTCGCGCGCGGCGCGTCGACCGACCAGGGTCTCGATCGCGGCGGCGGGGAGTCCGGTTCCCGGCCGCTTGGTCGTAAGCGCCGATCGGGAGATCGTGGCCCCCCGGGAAAGGGGTGCGGCGGTGACGATGCTCTTTTCGAACGTCGCGCGTACCGGATCCAACGCAGAGTCCCGGTTCTTTTCGTCGCTGCCCATGGCCAGGTGGACCTGCTCGATACCGCGGCAGAGGCGGGCCATGTCCTCGGGGGTCACCGACGCCTTGTGGTCGGGTCCGTAGAGCCGGCGGGAAAGCGTGAAGTGTTTCTCGACGCAGCCGGCTCCGAGCGCGACGGCGGCCAGCGAGGCGAAGATCTCCTCCGTGTGGTCCGAGAGGCCGGTGGGGCAGGAGTACCGCCGGCCCAGCGAGATCATGGCACGCAGGTCGACCTGATCGGGGGGGCACGGGTAGGCCGATGTGCACTGGAGCACGCACACCTCCGAGCCCTGGGCTCGGAGGATCTGCACCGCTCGATCGATGTCGTCGAGTCCCGACATCCCGGTGGACAGGAGCACCGGCTTGCCCGTGGCCGCGACCGCCGCGAGCAGGGGCGGGTTGGTGACCTCACCGGAGGCGATCTTGTAGGCGTCGACGTCGACGCGTTCGAGCAGCTCGACCGCCTCGACCGAGAAGGGTGAGCTGATGAAGAGGAGGCCGTGCTGGCGGGCCCGCTCTGCCAGACGGCGGTGGTCGGCCTCGCTGAGCTCCATCCGCTTGGTGAACGCAAACCGGGGTTCGTCGAAGTGGGGCGGCGTCGGCGTCGACGGCAGCATCTCCGCTTCCGCGATGTGGGTCTGGAGCTTTACGGCCCCGGCTCCCGCCTCGGCGGCGGCATCGACGAGGGCGAGGCCCTGCCCAAGGGAGCCGTCGTGGTTGTTGCCGATCTCGGCGATGGCCAAGGGGGCCGCGCCGCCTTCGATCGATCTTCCGGCAATCTCGATCCGCATACCCGACAACACTAGATAACCGCCCTTCGAGGCGGGCCTACGTCTCCGGGGAGTCGGCGATGAAACGGGCGAACGCGAGATCCAGAGGGGCGTTGATGTCGAGCGAGCGTTCTGGGGGCATCGGATACCCGCACAGGTCGTTGGAGGCCAGTGAGCCGGCCTCGAGCGTTGCGCGGCTCGAGACGTAGACAGAGCCGTTGTTGACCCAGAGGTCGGATAGCTCGTGCGCTGCCCGTGGAACGACGTCGTCACCCAGGGGGATCAGCCGGTCGCCATCGAAGCGGCGGAACTTCTCGGGATGGAGGCCATGGTCGACCTGGGTGACCGTGAACACCGATCCCGCTCCTGTGCGTTCCATGAGCCGGAGGGCGCCGTCGATGTCGCCAGCACTGGTGAACGGCGATGTGCACTGGATGAGTGCGACCGCCTCGTAGGTGAAGTCGAGCGACCGCTCGACTTCCTCGAGCACGTGCATGACGACCGAGTAGCTCGTTGCTCTTGGGGTGGCCAGCCGCCGGGGCCGGGGGATCACCTGCACCCCGGGGACGTCGCGTCCTTCGTCGAGGATCGGATCGTGGTCGCTGGAGAGCACGACCCGATCGGGATGGGTCGCGCGAAGTGCCGCTTCGAGGGCGCGCCGGACCAGGCTCCGCCCCCCGACCTCCGCGAGGTTCTTGTTCGGGATGCGCTGGGAGCCACCCCGCGCCGGAACGATCGCGAGACTGCGCAGCGCGGACGCTTTCCCGGTCACCGGACCGGGCTCTGCCGACGTTCCAGGTACGTGGCCAGCTGATCGACCATGAGCATCTCCGTCGTGTGGCGGGATTCGTGGGTGAGCCCGCCGATGTGCGGGGTGATCAAGAGATTGGCGTTGCTTCGGGCGTGTTCGAGCAGCGCGGCGCTGCCCGAACCCCGCTCGTCGGCGACGGTGTCAAGGGCGGCGCCCGCCAGCTGGCCTGAGCGCAGGGCTTCCAGGAGCGCCTGTTCGTCGATCAGGGCTCCCCGGGCGGTGTTGACCAGAACCGACCCCCGGGGCATGAGCTCCAGCTCGCGGCGGCCGATCAGCCCCCGCGACCCGTCTGTCAGGCTGGCGTGCAGGGTGAGGATCTCGGCGCGGGCGAGGAGCTCCTCGAGCCCCG
>JBPCPM010000059.1:0-3567 GCA_050999155.1 Solirubrobacterales bacterium | reverse complement strand
AACCCGTATCCCGTCCCACCCTCCGTATTGCGTCCGCTCGAGGCTTCTTCGAAGCCCATCTCCTCACCCCCCCCCCCGAGCCCGTCGCCGCGGTTCTGGCGGCGGAGGACCTGCGCGTCACCGGGGGCCACCCGCGGATCGAGGCCGACCTGCGCCACGCCGGCTACCTCGCGCGGGTCGTCGAGGTCGAGCTGTTCGAGCCCGCCCGGCAGCCGGCCGAGTGGATCGCACCGATGCTCACCGAGCGCTTCGCCTCGACCGCGAGCTGGGACGAAGCGGTGACGGCCACCTGCGCGCAGCTCGCCCGCGCCGAGCCGCTGGGCAAGCCCAGCCCCGACGACGAGGCGGCGATGAGCTGGCGCGTCCCCGGGCCGGGCGGGCACGTCCGCCACTTCCTCGCCCGACGCACGATCGAGGACTACCTCCGCGATGCCGAGGGCCCGGTGGAGGACCCCGCCGGGCTCAAGCGCTCGTGGCTCTACGGCTTCTACGTGCGCGCGTGTGAGGAGGCGCTGCCGAAGGGGGCGGCGCTGGGCGGGGGGGAGTGAGGGCTCTGATCGGGGTTGTATCGCCGCGCTGGCGGCGCGGCAGAACGGGTGTGCACGCTGCTCGCATCACCGCACGACGCTCACACCGCGAACCGGGTCTTCGTCGCTGCCCGCCTCGTCGCGCTGTGACCGTGCAACGGCCTGAGACCCGCGAGGTTCCCTGCAATCGCTGAGCCCTCCGACCGCGAGCGCTGGAACGCCAAGCACCGCGAGGCGAAGGTCGGGGGCACGGAGCCTCGCCCGTGGCTTGTCGAACACCGTGCCCTCCTCGCCGAACAGACGAAGGGTCGCGCGCTCGACGTGGCCTGCGGCGTCGGACGGGAGGCCGCCTACCTCGCCGGGCTGGGCTTCGCCGTCGACGCGGTCGACGTCTCCGACGTGGCGATCGCCACCGTTCGCGAGCGCGCTGTCGAGCGAGCGCTGGACATCGATGCGACACGGATGCAGCTGGCGCACGCCGACGCCGAGTTCCCGAGGCCGCCCTACGACGTCATCTGCTGCTTCTACTTCCTGCAGCGCACGCTGCTGGGGCGCATCGCCGGCACGCTGGCCCCCGGCGGCCTGGTGCTCTACGAGACCTTCACGCGCGATCACGTAGACGTGGTGGGCGGGCAGATCCCCGAGCGCTTCCTGCTCGCGCACAACGAGCTCCTGCACGCCTTTGACGGGCTGCGGATCCTGCGTTACCGCGAGGCGATCATCGGTACGGAGCGCCGACGCGCGGTGGCGAGCCTCGTGGCGCGAGCCTGACGGGGCGTTTCACCTCAGCCTGGATCCACCGATTCTCGCGGCGGCTCGCTCGCCGGCAGCCTTCGTCAGTGCGGATCGGCCTCGCATCAGGTGGCCCACCACATGGGTGCTCGGCCGATCCACTCTGACTCGCCTGCTGACGGCGATCCATCCACGATGATCGGTGGACCCAGGCTCAGTGCGTCGCGCACGACATGGACGGGTTGAAGCTGCGGATCGCGCGCAGCGCGTCGGTGCAGCGCTCCTGGTTCGCGGTGCTCAGAAGCGGCGTCGCGGCGACGGCCGCCTCGCAGGGCCCGGGAGTGCCGTACCCGTCGCGCGGCGACATCGTGAACGTCGAGGGCCCGACGATCTGGTAGCTCTGGATCACCTGGTCCTCGAGCGTCAGGTGATGGCTGAGGTAGCCGCGGGCGGCGCCCCACATGCCGGTGCCGTGACGGACATCCTTGGGGATCTTGTAGTGCGTGAAGACGCCGGCGTCGGGGCCGCCCCTGCGCTGGAGATCCAGGCCGAGCACCAGGCTCTCGTAGGCCACCAGCGTCGCCTGGGCGAACGCATAGGCCTGGGCGCGGTTGCGCTCGAGCGCGCCCCAAAGCCTGGGCGCCCGCCACTCGAGTTCAGTCGCGGGCAGTGACGCCCGGGGGATGGCTAGGCGCAGGCCGTGGCCGGTCGGCTCCATGAAGGTGCGGTGGGACAGCTTGTTGGCCAGCGCCGTCGTCCATAGGCGGGCGTGGGCCCCGGTCTCCATGGGCTGGCGGTCCCAGCGTGGGGCGGTACACCAGGAATACTTGCGCGTCGGATCTGTTTGCCCGGGCTGGGGGATCGTCTGCTTGTTGGAGGGGTGGTGGGCCGAGAGCGCGTTGCCGGCCGGGTCGGCGCGTAACCTGGGGGCTTCTCTCGTGGTCCAGTCCTCGTAGAAGGAGTGGTCGACGAACTCCTCGACGCCCATGTTGATCCGCTGGACATCGGTGGTCTGCAGCCTGCCGCCGACGATCGCGCCCGGCGTGGACCACCGCTGCTCGGCCCAGGCCGAGGCGGTCTGGTACGTCCCGTCGTAGGCGAACGGGTCGTCCCACTGGCCCAGGTCAATGAAGTTCATCGGCCCCCGGCCGACCTCGCGGAAGCGGGCGTCGGCCTCGAAGAAGAAGTCGACGAGGTCGTCCCAGACCGCCACCACCTTCTGGGAGTAGTCGAAGAACTCGGTCACCTTCAGGAGCATCTCGTTCATGTCCTGGGTGTCGATCGTCGAGCTGATCCCGCCCGGGGCGAGCGTCTGGGGGTGGGGGTACTTGCCGCCGATCAGCACGTACGCCTCGCGCGCGCGGCGGGATCTGTAAAGCGCCTCCGTGTAGAGCTTGCCGCTGAAGCGGGTCATGGCGGTCATGAGGTCGGCGACCAGCTTGAAGCCGTGGGTCCCGTGGCCCGGGGCGGCGGTCTGCAGCGCGCGCTCCCACAGCTCGGGGTTGGTCTCGCGCACCACCGGCTCGGAGAAGTCCGGCCCGATGCGGGTGAACAGGCTGGTCGGGTGGTCGTAGAGACATTCGAGGGCGGCCATCACGTTGCGCATCACGATTCCCATCGGCGGCGGCTGAATGCCGAACGCCATCTCCAGGGCCAGCGCCGAGGCGGTGGCGTGCGCGCCGCCGCCGACCCCGCAGGCGCGGCTCGAGACGAAGATCGCGTCGCGCGGATCGCGGCCCTCGAGGATCACCTCGTAGCCGCGGAACAGCGTCGCCAGCGCGGAGGCGTCCAGCACCCGGCCGCTCCCGGCATCGACCGACGTCTGGAAGGAGAGTGCGCCCGCCACCCGTGTGACCGGGTCGAAGTCAATATGCCGAACGTCGTCGGCCGTCCGCACAGCCGACATCTAGATCTCCTCCCGCGACTTCATCCGCTCGCCCAGGACGGGGATGCTCCTCTCGAGGTCGACGCCCTTCTGGCGCAGGATGTCGCGGCTGGCGGGCAGCGGCTGCTTCTTGTTGCGCTTGCCCTGGTGCACCGACCCGCGGTACTGCAGCTTCTTGTAGAAGTGGACGTTCACCCTGTCGATGGGCTCAGGCCCGCTGACCGCCAGTCCCCACCCGGTGGGGACCTCCTGGGCGTTGTCCCAGAGCGGCTCACGGTTGCCGGTCTTCATGGACATCCGCCGCAGCCGTCGGATCCCCCCACCGTAAACCTTGGAGATGCCGCCGGAGATGGCCGAGCCGGGCGGCGACTTGTAGAACGGGCTGTACTTGTCGGGAAAGCCCGGCATGGTGCAGCCGATGCA
>JBPCPM010000076.1:0-9752 GCA_050999155.1 Solirubrobacterales bacterium | reverse complement strand
CGGGCCGGCTCGGCGCTGCGCAGCGCCCGCGGGGTGAGCAGCTTCTGCAGGCCGGCCAGGAATGCCTCGACCACCACCGCCAGCAGGGCGACGCAGATGGCCCCGGCGACGACCCCCGCATCCCCGTAGACGTTGCGCCCGAGGATGTAGTCGCCGAGCGTCAGGACACCGACCAGCGGCGCTATCGTCGCGGTGGCGATGACGTTGACCGCCGACGTGCGGATCCCGGCGAAGATCGTCGGCACCGCGAGCGGCATCTCGACCCGGGTGACGACCGCCAGCCCGTTCATTCCCACGCCCTTGGCCGCATCGACGGTCTGGCGGTCGACTTGGCGGATCGCCACGTAGGTGTTGGTCAGGATCGGCGGGATGGCCAGCAGCACCAGGACGAACGTGAGGTTCTTCGTGCCGATGCCCAGGTAGGCGACCGCAAGCGCGATCAGGGCCAGCTCGGGGACAGCCCGGCCCACGTTGGAGATGCTCGTGGCAAGAACCTCGCCCTTGCCCACGTGCCCGATCCACAGCCCCGCCGGGAGCGCGATCGCGATCGCGACGACCACGGCCAGCGCGCTGACCCACCGGTGGGTCCCGGTCTTGGCAAGCACCTCAGCGAGCCCGCCAACCTGCACACCGCCGGTCTGGGCCTCCTGCTCGTTGATGATGAAGTCGATTGCGTCGCCGAACAGGCCGAGAGCCGTCAACGGAATATCGACGGGCACTCAGGCCACCTGCTTCCAGGGCGAGGCCAGGCGCTGGGCGCCGAGGAGCACCGCGTCGATGGCAAACGCCATCAGCACGGCCAGCCCACCGGCGATCAGCACGTTGGTGCGGAACGTGATGTCGCGCAGGATCTCGTCGCCCAGGCCGCCCGCGCCGGCAAAGGTCGCGAGCACCGCGAGGCCGACCGTCGTCACCGAGGCGATCCGCAGCCCGGCCACGATCTCCGGCAGGGCCAGCGGCAGCTCCACGCGCCACAGCAGCTGCCACCGCGTGAGCCCCATGCCCCGCCCTGCGTCCTTGGCCCCGTCGGGCACGTTGTCGAGGCCGGCCATGGTGTTGCGGTAGAGGATCTGCAGCGTGTAGGCCGTGAGCGCGATGGCCGCCGTGTCGAACCCGCGGCCGGTGACCGGCAGCAGCAGAAAGAAGGCCGCCAGGCTGGGGATCGTGTAGAGCACCCCGGTGCCGAAAGTCAGGGGCGGGACCAGCCACCGGAAGCGGTGGGAGATCACCGCGAGGGCCAGCGCGAGGGCAAACCCGACCGCCACCGGGATCACGACGAGCACCACGTGTTCGCGGAGAGGCTCGAGGTACTTGGTGAAGTTGTCGGCTGCCCAGCCAAAGCAGAACCACCCGTTGTCGGCGACGCAGCCGGAGTCCTCGGAGCGGTCACGCAACTCGACCTGGGCCAGGACCGCAGCGAGTGACGCCAGGCTCATGGGGTCACCCCGCGGACGACGACGGTGCCCCGCCGGATTCGCGCTCGCTCAGAGCGGCCCGGTCGCCCGCCGACTCCCGCAGGCTCGTGGCCTCCGAGGAGTTGAGGAACTCCGAGATGATCTCGGCCGACAGCACCCCGGCGAGCTTGCCTTCGCGGTCCACGACCGGCGCGAACTGCGTCTCGGAGCCGAGGAGATCACTGAGCGCGTCGCGCAAGACATCGTCGACCTCGATGCGCGGCTCGGGGCTGGTGGACGGCGAGTCGGTGACGTACTCGGTGTCGAGGTCCGCCTCCGACACCCAGCCGAGCGGCCTGCGCTCGGCGTCCACGACCAGCAGGTGGGGAAGGCTCGCCTCTGCGAGCTTGCGGCGGGCCTCGGCCATCGGCTGGCCGGAGTAGGCCAGCGGCGCCTCCCACAGGTCGAGCTCGCCGACGCGCATCAGCGACAGGCGCTTGAGCGCCCGGTCGGAGCCGACGAAGCTCTCGACGAACTCGTCGGCCGGGGCCATCAGCAGCTCGGCGGGAGTGGCGAACTGGGCGAGGCGGCCGCCGACGTCGAGCACGGCGATCCGGTCGCCCATCTTGATCGCCTCGTCGATGTCGTGGGTGACGAACAGGATCGTCTTGCCGAGGTCGGCCTGGAGGCGCAGGAACTCGTTCTGCAGGCGCTCGCGGGTGACCGGGTCGATCGCGCCGAAGGGCTCGTCCATCAGCATCACCGGCGGGTCGGTGGCCAAGGCGCGGGCCACGCCGACCCGCTGGCGCTGGCCGCCGGACAGCTGTCCGGGGTAGCGGTCGGCCATCTCGGGATCCAGGCCCATCACCTCAATCAGCTCGCGCGAGCGCTCCTCGGTCCGGCCGGAGTCCCAGCCGAGCAGCTTGGGCACCGTGCCGATGTTCTGCGCCACGGTGCGGTGCGGGAACAGGCCAATCTGCTGGATCACGTAGCCGATCTCGCGGCGCAGCTGGTCGGGGTTGCGCGACCGGGTCGGCTCGTCGCCGATCAGGATCTCCCCACCCGACGGCTCGACCATGCGGTTGACCATGCGCAGCGCGGTGGTCTTCCCGCAGCCGGACGGGCCGACAAGCACACAGATTTCGCCGGCGGGGACCTCGAAACTGAGGCTCCGCACCGCCGGCTCGCCCTGCCCGGGGTACTGCTTTACCACCTCGTCAAAGGTGACCGACTGCGCCCCCGACGTCGTCTCGGTTCCCCCCATTCCCGCGGACCCTATCCGGCCGCCGGGTAGGGATGTCCTCTACGCGGGGGCGCCGCGGCGGACGTCCGGCGCACCGAGCCGTGCCGCGTCGGCCGTCGCGTCGTCGTGCTGGCGCTGGGAGAAGCGTTCGGCGCCGACGCGGGCCTGGTAGTGGGTGACCTCGCGCTCGGTACGTTCGGCGCTCCAGCCCAGCACCTCGGCCATCAGCTCGCCGACCACCTCGGCGGCAGCCAGGCCCCGGTCCCAGGCCTCGATCGAGATGTGCGTGCGGCGGGTGAGCACGTCGTCGAGGTGCAGCGCCCCCTCGTGGGTGACGGCGTACACGGCCTCGAGGGCCAGGTAGTCGTCCGCGCCCGGCACCGGCTCGCGCAGCTCGGGACGCTCGGCCAGCAGCGCGAGGAGCTCGAAGATGTTCGACCCGTGGCGGCGCAGGAGGTGCTCGACACGAGCCACATGAAGCTCCGCCTCGGCAGCGATGGTGTGGCGCCGGTTCCACAACGCGGGGAAGCCGTCGGCGCCCGAGAGGGGGATGTGGCGGGTCGGGCTCGGCGGGACCGACCGGTCGAGGCCTCGGCCGGCCGAGTCGACCGCGTCGGCCGCCATCACCCGGTATGTCGTGTACTTGCCCCCCGCGACCGTGGTCAGGCCCGGGACCGGCTGGGAAACGGCGTGCTCGCGACTCAGCGCGCTGGTGGCGGCCGACTCCCCGCTGAGCAGGGGCCGCAGCCCGGCGTACACACCTTCCACGTCGGCGTGGGTGAGCTCCTGGGCCAGGGCCTCGTTGACCTTGCCGAGCACGTAGTCGATGTCCGCCCGGCTGGCCGCCGGATGGGCGAGGTCGAGCTCCCACGCGGTGTCGGTGGTGCCGATGATCCAGTGTCGTCCCCACGGGATCACGAACAGCACGCTCGTCTCGGTCCGCAGCAGGATGCCGGTATCCGACGCGATGCGGTCGCGCGGCACGATGAGGTGGATGCCCTTGGAGGCCTGGACGTGGATCCGTCCGCGCCCGGCCATCTTCTGCACGTCGTCGGTCCACACCCCGGTGGCGTTGATCACCTGGCCGGCGGCGATCTCCAGCTCTTGGCCGCTCTCGAGATCCGTGGCCTGGACGCCGACCACGCGCTCTCCCTCGCGCATGAACCCCGTGGCCCGGACGCTGGTGGCCATCGCCGCGCCGAAGCGGGCGGCGGTGCGGGCCACGGCCAGCGTGTGGCGCGCGTCGTCGACCTGACAGTCGTAGTAGCGAATAGCGCCGTGGAGGTTGTCGTCGGCCAGCCCGGGGCACAGCTTCAGGGTGCCCCGGCGGGTGAGGTGGCGGTGGCGGGGCAGGTGCCGCGCTCCCCCGATGAAGTCGTACAGGGCGATGCCGGCACCGACGTAGAGACGATCGACGAGCGGCTCGCGCAACGGGTACAGGAACGAGACCGGCGTCACCAGGTGCGGGGCGAGCCGCGTGTGCAGCAGCTCGCGTTCACGCAGCGCTTCGCGCACGAGGCCGAACTCGAACTGCTCCAGGTACCGCAGGCCCCCGTGGATCAGCTTGCTCGAGCGGCTCGAGGTCCCGGCCGCCCAGTCGCGCTGCTCGACGACCGCGACCGACAGGCCCCGGGCGGCGGCGTCGAGGGCCGCACCGGCTCCGACGACGCCCCCGCCGATGACGACGACGTCGAACGGCTGCTCGGCCATACGGCGCAGCGAGCGCGTGCGGGCCTCGGGGTCGAGACGGACAGGGGCCGACGGGGTCTCGGTCACGCGTCCGTTCTACCACCGAAACCGTCGCCGGCCCTGTTCTGAGCGCCTGCGTTGCACGCACGCCGCCCCGCCTCCCGCGCCTCCAGGCACTCGATCGCCTCTGCGAACACGTCCACCCTGGGCCCCTGGGCCCTGATGCACCTGCTACGGTCGCGACGAATTCGGCTGGACGATTGGCGTCCGGCCACAGCTGCGCCCGAAGTCCTGACAGACCCCGGGCCCGCACCAATTAGCCCGGAGGAATCAGGGATATGGCAACAGGAACAGTGAAGTGGTTCAACGACGAGAAGGGTTTCGGCTTCATCACCCCCGATGAAGGTGACCGCGACCTCTTCGTCCACTTCAGCGGCATCGAGGGGCGTGGCTTCCGGTCGCTCTCCGAGGGCCAGAAGGTCTCGTACGAGGCAGAGCAGGGCGACAAGGGCCCCAAGGCCGTCAACGTCAACCCGCTCTAGCCGTCGGGCAGCCGACCGCCGGCCGCGTGCCGGCCGGCGGTTCCGGCGCCCTTTCTCTCAAGGCCGATCTCCGGCCCCCGACCGCGGAACGACCTCGCCGATGAGTGACACCGTCGAAACCGCGATCACCATCGACGTTCCGCCCCGGCAGGTCTGGGACGCGATCATGGACGCCCATCGCCTCGCCGACTGGGTCCACATCCACGTGAAGCTTGAAGACGCGCCCGAGGGCGAGCTGCAACCGGGCTCCACGTTCACCCAGCGCCTACGGCTCACCGGCGTCCCCTTCAAGGTCCGGTGGACGGTTGACGAGGCCGATTCCCCGACCTTCGCGCGCTGGACGGGAGACGGGCCGATGGGTTCGAAAGCCCACGTCCGCTACGAGCTCGAGCCCCGCGGCGACAGCACCTGCTTCCGGTACGTCAACGAGTTCGAACCGCCGCCGTTCATTCGCGGCCCGATCGCCAAGATCATCGAGCGCGGTCCCGCACGCCGGGAGGCAAAGCGCTCGCTGGCCGACCTCAAGAAGCTGCTCGAAGGCTGAGCGGCCTCGGCCGTGGCCTCGGTCGCCGTGCGCGGCCGTTGCCCTGACGTGTATTAGGTTGGAGGCACCGACCAGCCGACGAGGGGACCAGCCATGGGCAACATCAAGGGCGAGAAGGAGATCGAGATCGAGGCGCCGCCCCAGCGCTGCTTCGACGCGCTCGTCGATTTCGAGACCTACCCCGAGTGGCAGCAGGCCGTCAAGCGTGTGGAGGTCCGCGAGCGCGACGACCAGGGCCGCCCGACTCGCGTGATCCAGGTCTCCGACGCGATCGTCAAGGAGGTCAAGTACGACCTCCTCTACACCTACGACGAGCCGAACCGCATCACCTGGAAGTACCTCGACGGCGACGTCAAGGACATCGACGGCGAGTGGAAGATCACCGAAGCCGGCGAGGGCCGCAGCCACGTGCGCTACCGGCTGGAGGTCGATCCCGGCCGCACGCTGGGCTTCATGCTCCGCGGGCCGGTCAAGGACAAGGTGCGCGACCATGTCCTGGGCGGCACCGTGGAAGAGCTCAAGCAGCGAGTCGAGGGCAGCTGACGGCGCGCTGCCGCTGGGGCACGCGATGAGCGGCCAGCCCGACGCCTTCTATGAGCCGGATGGCGACGGCTTCCGGGCCACCGTCGCGACCCGGGGCCCGTGGGACGCCGGCTCCCAACACGCGGGGCCGCCGTGTGCGCTGCTCGGCCGTCAGCTCGAGCGCTGCGACGCGCGGCCCGATTCGCGGGTCAGCCGGATCACGTTCGACATCCTGCGCCCGATCCCGATCGGGAAGGTGTCGGTGGACGCCGAGGTGGTGCGGGACGGGCGCAGCGTGGAGCTCGTCCACGGCACGCTGAGCGACGACGACGGCGTGATCATGCGGGCGGCCGCGTGGCGGATCCGGACCACCGAGCTCGAGCTCCCCGACGTCGTGGGCGACGGCGGGGCGGTGACCCGGCCCGGCCCCGAGGCCGGCGAGCCCCACGACTTCTTCCCGACGGGCCAGGACGTCGGATACCACACGTCCATGGACTACCGGTTCACCGCGGGAAACTTCCTGGAGCCGGGCCCGGCGCGGTGCTGGCTGCGGATGCGCGTCCAGCTGATCGGGGGCCAGCAGCCCACCCCGCTCGAGCGGGCCCTGGTCGCCGCAGACACCGGCAACGGGATCTCCAGCGCCCTGGACTACCGGGAGTGGGTCTTCATCAACACCGACCTCGCGGTGCACCTGCACCGCCTCCCCGGCGGCGAGTGGGTCGGCCTGGACTCGGTCACCCGGGTCGACGGCGACGGCATCGGCCTCACCGAGACCGCGCTGTACGACGAGCGGGGCGAGCTGGGCCGGGCAGCCCAGAGCCTGCTGGTCGCCCCTCGCTCGGACTGAGCGCGCCCGGCCGGGCGGCCGGGTACGGGTGCGGTCAGCTGCCGTGGGCGCGGAATCCGAGCGCAGCGCCGGCGGCCAGGCTGAGCCCTCCCAGCAGAGCGAGGGCCGCCAGCGGAAAGCCGGTGAAGGCCAGGCGGCCACCGTCACCGTCGCCGGCCGTGGCCGAGACGACGTCGCCGGCCGAGCTGCTGCCGCCGGAGCCGCCGGCACTGACCTGGTCGTCCGTATCGTCGCTCGGTTCGTCGTCGCCCTCGTCCGCCTCGGCGCCGCTGCCATCGTCCTGGGCCGCCGCGGCGCGGATCGTGGTCACCTGCAGGTTCGGGTCGGCCAGTATCTCGTCCTCGCAGAAGCGCATGTCGACCCACTCCTTGCGCGAGAACAGTCGCGTCTGGTCGCCGAAGTGCGGCGACTCGGGGTTGGTCGACTGCGAGTAGGTGAGGATCGACCGTGACTCGGGGCAGCTGTTGGTGAACTGGGCGGCCATGACGAAGCTCGACCCGTGCGGCACGTTGGGGTAGCCCTCACCCGGCACCCAGGGCACGTTGATGGCGTTGAACACGCCGAGGGTTCCCGGCCCGCCGTGGATGGGGATCGGCTCCTCGCCGCGCTTTTCGAACTGCACGCCGCGCAGCCCCGAGTCCAGCGGGATGTTCGCCTCCTGCAGGTCCTTGACGGCCTCGCCCAGGGACCTCTTGACCTCCGGATTGTCGGTGTTGAGCCCGTTGGGGGTGTTGACCGGATCGGCGGAGTCGTAGCCGTTGTCGTAGATCCCGGCCGGGCTGCCCGCCGGGGCTGACGCGGCCGGCGAGTCCAGGACATTGGAGACGAAGCGCCGGAACAGCACGGCCCCGCCGGCGTCGAGGTCGTCGCGGACGTTCCAGGCCTCCAGCACCGGACAGGCGCCGGTCACCTCGACCGGGCCGCGGCTGGTGACGATGATCGGATTGGTCTTGCACATCGCGACAAGCTCATCGCGCCACAGCTCCCCGGCGTACTGGCGGTTGTTGAAGACGGTCTCCTGGAGCTGGCCGAGGGTGAACTTGTTGCCGTCCCGGCCGTCGCTGCTGGCGAGGCGCTGCTGGACCATGACGAGCCCGAGGCGGGTGCGCAGCGAGCGGGCGCTGTCCTCGTCGCCGATGATCCGGGCGAACCCGGTCAGGGGTTGCTGGGGGTTGGCCAGCCAGTAGCTGTCGTTGGAGTTGGTGACGTAATCGCGGCGGAACAGGCTGGGCAGGTTGGACGGCCCGAAGATCCCCTCCTGCACGGCGTCGGGGTCCTTGCCCCAGTTGCAGGCCGAGCGGGCGCCGTCGAGCACGGGCAGACCCAGCGCCGCGAACGTGGCTGTGCCGGCCGCGGTGTTGCAGTCGGCGGCCTTGGCGTCGGTGACGTGGGGCACGACCGACAGATCGGCGTAGTAGGCCTCGCCCGAGGAGTCGGCGGCGATCGAGTTGACCCAGGGAATGCCCTGGTTGCGGCGGTGGACCTGGTCGTACTCGCGGACGCTCTGGGCCGTGTTGGTCTCGTAGAAGTGGTTGAGGTAGCGGAAGTTCGGGGCGTTGGCGTCACCCATGGCAAAGGCCTTGGTCGATGTCCAGGGGAACAGGGGCAGGCCCGCCACCTCGGTGAACATGGCCCCGTACTCGGTCTTGTACAGCGTGCGCTTGCGGTCCTCGAGGCTGCCGTCGGCCTTTTTGGCCTTGACCGTCACGGGGATCGCTTTCATCTCGCGCGGCTGGCCGTCGACGAGGTAGGTCGTCGGCGAGTTGGGCGCCAGCGTCAGCTCGAACGGGGTGAACCGGAACGCGGTGGAGACGGTGTGGCTCCAGGCAAGGTTCGCGGTGTGGCCGATCAGGATCAGCGGCACGCCGAAAAGGCTTGCCCCGGACACATCGAGCTGACCGGGGACGGTGAGCTGGGCCTGGTAGAAGCGCTCGGTCCCGTCCCAGGGGAAGTGTG
Organism: Solirubrobacterales bacterium; assembly: GCA_050999155.1. Taxonomy (GTDB): domain Bacteria; phylum Actinomycetota; class Thermoleophilia; order Solirubrobacterales; family 70-9; genus JBPCPM01. The sequence goes on along the minus strand of JBPCPM010000076.1, from coordinate 1,015 downwards.
GGTTGCCGAGAAGCATCCCCTTGCCGTTGTCAGTGGCCTGCGAGCCGAGACCGTAGGCGTTGGAGCCGATCCCGCCCAGCGGCAGGCGCTCGGCGAGGCGGTCGAGGTCGCCGTCCGAGGGCGGCTTCGCGGCCGCGGTCGCGCCGCCGGGCGGCGGGGGCTGGGCGCTTCCCACCCCGTTGATGGCCACGCCCTGGCTGGCCAGCAAGGCCAGCTGGTAGAAGCGGCGATAGGCGTCGATCTCGGTGATCGGCCGCACCCACTCCTTGCCCCGGCACCGAGGGTCGGGCAGGTTGTCGACGCCCGTGTCGGCGAGGTACTTGTTGTAGCCGGCGACGTAGCCACGCACGCCCTCCTTGATCTCCGGCCGGGGCCCGAGCGGGACCGCCTGGTCGCGGAGCTCTTCGACGGTGCCCTCGTCGATGATCCGCTGGTAGAAGAAGTCGGAGTTGAGGTTGGTCGGAGTCGTGCCGTTACTGCGGAACTCGTACGTCTCGTCGGGCCCGAAGACCCGCGAGCGCTGGGCGCTGACCGTCACGTACTGGTCGGCGATCTCACAGAGGTTGTCCTGGGCGAACGCGTAGCCGTAGCCGAAGGCCGCCCCGGCGATGTCCTCGGCCTTGATGTGCGGGATCCCGTAGGAGGTGCGCCGGATCGTGGCTTCGAGGTCGCCGCCCTGAGCAGCACGAACGGTGACGGCAGGACGCTTGCCGGCCGCCTGCTCGGCGCCGGGCCCGGCGAGGGCCGCGGTGAGCATGGCGAGTAATCCCAGCGTGGTCGCCGCGAGTGCCGCGACGGACCGCCGACGGTCGGCCTGTCTATCCCCTGCTACCTGCCCCATGAAAAGACCGTAGCGGAGCGCGGAGAACTGAGATCCACTACCCGCTCCGGGCCGCCAGCCAACGCCGGCGGCCCCAGGAACGCGGGGGTACCTCCTGCCCCCTGACCTCCTGTGACGAAGAACCGACGATCGGGAGCTTGAGGGTCGGCGGTTCAAACGAGAACGCGCTCGCGA